>JAWOHV010000246.1:0-6425 GCA_046484965.1 Prochlorococcaceae cyanobacterium | reverse complement strand
GAAATCGGGCACCACATCGAGTTCATCGGCGCCGGCGGGGGCGGCGGCCTCGGCTTCGGCCTGCTTCACCGCCGCCGGGATCGCACCGAAGGGGAAGCCCACCACCGACACCAGCTTCACCGGCCCACCTGAGCCGAGCCGCTCGCGGGCGCGCTGCACCCAGCGGCTGGCCACGCAGATGCCGGCGAAGCCGAAGTGGCGGGCCTCATCGCAGCAGCGCTGAATCGCCTCGCTGCCATGGTGGGGATCGAGCAGGGCGTGGTCGATCAGGGGGGCCAGGTCGGGCAGGTCACGCGGCACAAGGGTGGGGAATCGCTGCTCAGGATTCTCGCGGCTGGATGACGCCGTAACCGCCGTGGTTGCGGCGATAGACCACCTGGATTTCGCCGCTGCTCTCATCCCGGAAGATGTAGAAATCGTGGTCGATCAGGTCCAGCTGGTGCATGGCCTGATCGAGGCTCATCGGTGGCATCGCGAAGTACTTGCGCCGCACGCCGCGGCTGGGCAGTTCCGGCTCCTTGCCATCCACCAGGTTGCTGCCGGGGGGCGGCAGGCTGGCGGCTCCGGCCTCCTCGTCGCGGGCGGAGCGGTGCACCGGGCCCTGGTGCTGCTCCTGGATGCGGTCTTTGTAGCGGCTCAGCTGGCGGCTGAGCTTGCCGGCCACCAGGTCGATGCTGGCGTAGAGGTTTTCGCTGCGCTCCTGGGCCCGGATCACGGTGCCGTTGGCAAACACCGTCACCTCGGCTGTCTGCTGCGGTACCCGTGGGTTGCGGGCCACCGAGAGGTGCACATCCGCCTCCTTCACCAAGCCATCGAAGTGGCCGATCGCCCGGCCCAGCTTCTCCTCGGTGTATTGCCGAATCGCTGGTGTGACCTCGAGGTTGCGGCCATGGATCAGAAGCTTCATCCCACGAATCCCCGGATGGTGGAGTGGCATTAACGCTAGGAACGGAGCGTGACTGCCAACCAACTCGACGCAATCTGTTTCCTGCCCCCGGGCCCGGTGCCCTTCCCGCGGGGATGGGCCTGGCAGCAACAGCTGCAGCAGCGTTTGCTGGCAGATCCGAGCGGCCCGGAAGCCCTGCTGCTGCTGGAGCATGAGCCCTGTTACACCCTCGGCCGCGGCGCCGATCCTGCTTTTCTGGGATTTGATCCCGTCGATCCGCCGGCCCCCCTGTTCCGCATCGATCGTGGTGGTGAGGTGACCCACCACCTGCCGGGCCAGCTGGTGCTCTACCCGGTGCTCAACCTGCAGCGCCATGGCGCCGACCTGCACGTGTATCTGCGGGATCTGGAGGGGGTGGTGATCGATCTGCTGGCCAGCTATGGACTGCGGGGGGAGCGGCAGGCGGGGTTCACCGGCGTCTGGCTGGAGGGGCGCAAGCTGGCGGCGATCGGGGTGGGGGCACGCCGCTGGATCAGCCAGCACGGTTTGGCCCTGAATGTGGAGTGCTCCCTGGCCGGCTTCAGCGCGATCGTGCCCTGCGGCATCGCCGATCGACCGCTGGGGCGCCTGGCCGACTGGCGGCCCCAGCTCACCTGCCAGCAGCTGCGCCAGCCATTGCTGGAGGCCTGCGCGGCCCGCTTCAACCTGGCGCTCCGGCCACCCGCCGCTGCGGAGGCACTGCAGGGGTGGTAAGCCTGGGCTCAGTGCGCGAATGCCCCGCCATGGCCAGCGTTGACCGGGCCGAGATCCACTGGCAAGCCGATGCTCAGGATCGGCGCGCCCTGGCCCGCCGCAGCGACTGGAGCCGCCTCAGCGGGCTGGAGCAGCTCTGGCCCCAGCTGGCGGAGCGCTACGGCGAGGCTCCGGCCCTCGAAGCCCCCCATGCCCGCCCGGCCGAATCCCTCAGCTTCCGCCAGCTCCACCAGGCCATCGAGCAGGCGGCGGCTGCCTTCGCTGCCCTCGGTGTGGCTGAGGGCGATGTGGTGGCGCTGTTCGCCGAGAACGGCCCCCGCTGGCTGGTGGCCGACCAGGGGCTGATGCGCCTTGGTGCCGCCGATGCGGTGCGCGGCAGCGCGGCACCGCTCGAGGAACTGCGCTACATCCTCGAAGACTGCGGCGCCGTGGCATTGGTGGTGGAGTCGGCGGCGCTGCTGGCCCAGCTGGCTGCCAGCTCCAGCCAGCTGGGCCGGCTGCGCTTCGTGGTGCTGCTGGAGGGGGAGCACGGCGCAGCGGAGCCGGAGATCCCGTGCTTCACCTGGCCGGAGCTGATGGCGCGCGCTGCCGGCGCGCCATCAGCCCCCCAGCCTCGCGGCGGCGCGGGGCGGCTGGCCACCCTGCTCTACACCTCGGGCACCACGGGCCAGCCCAAGGGGGTGCCCCTCAGCCACGCCAACCTGCTGCACCAGCTGCGCAGCCTCGGGGTGGCGGTGGCTCCCCAGCCGGGCGATCGGGCCCTCAGCGTGCTGCCGATCTGGCACGCCTATGAGCGCAGCGCCGAATACTTCCTGCTCGCCTGCGGCTGCCGGCAGACCTACACCAGCCTCAAGCAGCTGCGCGGCGACCTGCAGCGGGTCAAGCCCCAGTATCTGATCAGCGTGCCGCGGCTCTGGGAGGCCCTGCAGGCCGGCTTCGAGGATGCCGTGGCGGCGATGCCATCGGGGCGCCGCCGGTTGCTGGAGCGGGCCCTGGCCGTGAGCCGCTTCCACTGCCGGCAGCGCCGCCGGGCCCTCGATCTGCTGCTCACCCCTCAGGCCCCGCTGTGGCGGCTGGGGGGCGCCCTGCTCGCCCTGGCCAGCTGGCCCCTCTACGGGCTGGCCTCAGCCCTGCTCTGGCCGAAGGTGCGCGGCCAGCTCGCCGGCGGCCGGCTCGGCACCGCGATCAGCGGCGGCGGGGCGCTGGCGCCCCATGTCGACAGCTTTTTCGAAGCGATCGGCATCGAACTGCTGGTGGGTTACGGCCTCACGGAAACCAGCCCGGTGCTCACCTGCCGGCGCCCCTGGGCCAACCGCCGCGGCAGTGCTGGCAGGCCCCTGCCCGGCACCGCCGTGAAGATCGTGGCCCTTGAGGGCAGCGCAACCCTGGGCTGGGGTGAGCGGGGCCGGGTGCTGGCAAGGGGGCCGCAGGTGATGGCCGGCTACTTCGGCAAGCCCGAAGCCACCGCCAAGGTGCTCGATGGCGAGGGCTGGTTCGACACCGGCGATCTCGGCCATCTGCTGAGCGATGGCTCGCTGGTGCTCACCGGCCGGGCCAAGGACACAATCGTGCTCAGCAGCGGCGAGAACATCGAGCCTGGCCCGTTGGAGGAGGAGCTGGCGGCCTCTGCCCTGGTGGAGCAGGTGATGCTCGTAGGCCAGGACCGCAAGCAGCTCGGCGCCCTGGTGGTGCCCCGGGCCGAGGCCCTGGCTGCCTTTGCCCGCGAGCAGGGGCTCACCCCACCTGCTGCCTTCCCCGACGGATCCGTCGCTGGCGCCGATGCCGCCCTGCGCAGGGCCCTCAGCAGCCGTCTCAACCGTTGCCTGGCTGCGCGCCCCGGCGCCCGCCCCGATGAGCGCCTGGGCGGCGTGGCCCTGGTGGAACCCTTCAGCATTGAGAATGGCCTGCTCACCCAGACCCTCAAGCAGCGCCGCGACCTGATCAGCAGCCGCGATGCCGCCGCCATCAACGCCATCTACAGCGGCTGAGGGGGTGGCTGATGGCTGGTTCGGCCACCCGCCGTTGACCGGCAGTTGGGGGGCTGTCAACCTGTGATCTGTTACCCCGTTCCCATGGCCGACGGCAGCCTCAGCATCAAGCGCACCATCACGGTGCGGGCCGTGGTGACCCCCCGCTGGAAGGAGGATGCCGAGCGCGAGCTGAGCAATGCCCTGGTGGCCAGCGATCAGCAGCTGGCCCAGCTGGAGCAGGACGGCCAGCAGCTGGTGGATGAGATCCGGCGCCAGAGCATCAACCCCCTTGATCCGCGCGTGCAGGACCAGGTGGCCTCGGTGCAGCAGCAGGTGGCCGCCAAGCGGGCGGAGCTCGAGGAGCAGAAGCGCCAGGTGCTCGAGCAGCAGCGCCAGGTGCGCGAGCTCGAAATGGAGCAGATCGTGGAGCAGGGCCAGATCGAGAGCTTCACCGAAGTGCGGGTGGGCGACAGCCTTGTGGAGAAACTGCAGGCGGCGGTGCTGGTGCGCGATGGCGTGATCGAGGCGATCGAAGGCGGCGCGTAAAATCGCCTCAACTCGCCGCGGGATCGCAGTTTTGGCAACCCACGAAATCTTTATGCCGGCCCTCTCCTCCACGATGACGGAGGGCAAGATCGTGGAGTGGCTCAAAAAGCCCGGCGACAAGGTGGAGCGCGGTGAATCCGTCCTGGTCGTCGAGTCCGACAAGGCCGACATGGATGTGGAGTCGTTCAACGAGGGTTTCCTGGCGGCCGTGCTGATGCCCGCTGGCGGCACGGCTCCGGTGGGCGAAACGATCGGCCTGATCGTGGAAACCGAGGCCGAGATCGCCGCGGCCGCCGCCAAGTCTCCGGCTGCGCCAGCAGCGGCCGCCCCTCCAGTCTCAGCGGCTGCTCCAGCCCCAGTGGCAGCTGCTCCGGCCACGGTGCCCGTCGCCGCTGCTCCGGCGCCGGTGGCCCATGGCCGCGTGATCGCCAGCCCGCGGGCCAAGAAGCTTGCCAGCCAGCACGGCGTGGCCCTCGAAAGCCTGCGCGGCAGCGGCCCCCACGGCCGCATCCAGGCTGAAGATGTGGAGCGCGCCCTCGGTCTCACGGTGGCCGTGCCACGGGTGGCGGAAGGTTCCGGCCCGGCCGTGATGGCCGTCGCCGGCGGCAACGGTGCCGCCTCTCCAGCTGCGGCCCCGGCCGGTGATGCCTTCGGTCGCCCCGGCGAGAGCGTGGTCTTCAACACCCTCCAGAACGCCGTCAACCGCACCATGGTTGCCAGCCTGGCGGTGCCCTGCTTCCGGGTGGGCTACACGATCACCACCACCAAGCTCGACGCCTTCTACAAGCAGGTGAAGGGCAAGGGCGTCACGATGACGGCCCTGCTGGCCAAAGCCGTGGCTGTGGTGCTGGCTCGCCATCCCCAGGTGAATGCGGCCACCAGCGCCGATGGCAGTGCCATGGCCTACCCAGCCGCGGTGAATGTGGCGGTGGCCGTGGCGATGGAAGATGGCGGTCTGATCACGCCGGTGCTGGCGAGCGCCGATCGCACCGACATCTACGAGCTGGCCCGCAACTGGGCGGACCTGGTGGCCCGTGCCCGCAGCAAGCAGCTGCAGCCGCAGGAATACAGCACCGGCACCTTCACCCTCTCCAACCTGGGGATGTTTGGCGTCGATCGCTTCGACGCGATCCTGCCCCCCGGCACCGGCGCGATCCTGGCAGTGGCCGCCTCGCGGCCCACCGTGGTGGCCGGCAAGGACGGCTCGATCCGGGTGGCCAACCAGATGCAGGTGAACCTCACCTGCGACCACCGCACCATCTACGGCGCCCACGCCGCCGCCTTCCTCAAGGATCTGGCCCAGCTGATCGAAACCAACCCCGAGAGCCTTGCCCTCTGAGTGCGGTGCAGCCTCGGATCCAGCCGATCTGCGGCTCTCCAGCTACAGCTTCGATCTTCCTGAAGAGCGCATTGCCCAGCGGCCCGTGGAGCCCCGCCACGCCGCCCGGCTGCTGGCTGTGGATCCGCCTGGGGTGGGGCCCGCTCCCCATGCCCGCCATCTGAGCGTGTGGGACCTGCAGCAGGAGCTGAGGCCCGGTGATCTGCTGGTGCTGAACGACACCCGGGTGCTGCGGGCCCGGCTGCAGGCGCGGCGGCCCAGTGGCGGCGCGGTGGAGCTGCTGGTGCTCGAGCCCTGGCCCGCCGGGCCTGGCCAGTGGCTCTGCCTGGCCAAGCCGGCCAAGAAGCTCAAGAGCGGCGACTGGGTTGAGGTGGTGGCCGAGGGGCAGCCGCCCTTGCCGGTGCAGGTGCTGGGCAGCGACCCTTCCACCGGCGGCCGCATTGTGCAATTCCCGCCTGACTGCAGCGATGCCGCGGCGCTGGAGCCGCTGCTGGTGCGCTACGGCGCCATCCCGCTGCCGCCCTACATCCACGAGCACGACGCCTCCGACAACGAGCGCTATCAGACCCGCTACGCCGCCCGCCCCGGAGCCGTGGCCGCGCCGACGGCGGGCCTGCACCTCAGCGACGAGCTGCTGGCGGCGATCCGCGAGCGCGGCGTGGAGCTGGCCAGCACCACCCTGCATGTGGGCCTGGGCACCTTCCGGCCGGTGGAAACGGAAGATCTGAGCGCCTTGCAGCTGCACAGCGAGTGGGTGGAGGTGAGCCCGGAGCTGGTGGCCGCGGTGGCCGCCTGCCGGGCCCGTGGCGGCCGGGTGATCGCCATCGGCACCACCTCCGTGCGCAGCCTTGAAGCTGTGGCCCAGCTGCACGGCGGCGAGCTGCGGCCCCATACGGGCCCAGTGAATCTGGTGATCCAGCCCGGCTATCGC
>JAWOHV010000205.1:0-5087 GCA_046484965.1 Prochlorococcaceae cyanobacterium | reverse complement strand
AAGCGCCAGTCGGCCCTGCTGAGGGGGGTGGGGACGGGCGCGCGATGGGAGATAGAACTCCAGAAAGCCTCCGGCTGGCCAGGGCAGCCGCCAGTGGCTGTCACCTAACCCCAGCTGAGGCTCCACCTTGAGCAGGGAGCCATAAAAATGGGCAAGGGCCGCGGGATCATCGGCTGCCAGCACGATTGAAGCTTGCATCCACCCTGCCCCTGCTGCCCCATCCTGGCTCCGCTGCAGCTCTCAGGGACGCTGGCCGAGTCGGCTATCTGGAGTGTCGCTGAGTTGTGGAGGCAAACGCCTCTCCACCGCCATGAACACCAGCCAGGCCACCCCGGCGCTGATGCCGCCGCTCCAGTCGCTGCGCAGCAATTCCACGATCGCCACTGTGCTGGCGCCAATCCTGAGGCCCCGCAGCGCAAAGCGACCCAGTTGCTCAACTCTCGATGGCATCGGCGTTGTGATTACCCGCTTTCAAGCCAGTATCTTTGGCGGCTGAATCGGCCCATCGTGGCCTGTGTAGATCGCGGCAGACTACGGCGATGGCACGGCCATTTGCTTTCTTGCTGGCGCTGCTGGCACTGCTGGCTGCAGCGATCGCGCCCTATGTAGCCGCTGGCCAACCCCGGCGCCTCAGTGCCACGGTGCTCTCGATCGGCGACGGCGACAGCCTCCGCGTGCGGCAGGGCAAGCGGACGCTCACGGTGCGGCTGGCCTGCATCGACGCCCCGGAAACCAGCCAGATTCCCCACGGGCCGCAGGCCCGCGATTATCTGCAACTGCGGCTCCCCCCTGGCCGGCCGGTGACCCTGGCCGTCAAGGCCAGCGACCAGTACGGCCGCCTTGTGGCCGAAGTGATCAGCGACATCAACATCGGCTTGCTGATGGTGGATG
The DNA here is from genome assembly GCA_046484965.1 of Prochlorococcaceae cyanobacterium. GTDB lineage: Bacteria > Cyanobacteriota > Cyanobacteriia > PCC-6307 > Cyanobiaceae > JAWOHV01. Next base: position 4,196 of record JAWOHV010000205.1, on the reverse strand, counting down.
ACGGCCAGGCTTTTGCCTATCGGCGCTACCTGGGCGGCTGCAATGCCAAGGAGTATCTGGATGCTGAATACAGGGCCAGCCGCCATCGTTATGGGGTCTGGCAGGTGCCAGGCGGCATCATCAGACCCTGGGACTTTCGCCGTGGGCAGCGGCAAGGGGCAGGCCGGCTTGAGGCCCGCCGGCTGGAGCTAAGCCGGCTTGAGGAGCCTGCTGATTCTGATGATCAACGGCTCAGCGCCGCCCAGCTTCTCTCGAAGGTTTAGGACACTGGCCATTGCCCCCCCGCTGGATTGTTCAGGAGCGGCTGATGACCCCTGATGCCCCTGCCGCAGCACCGCGTTTGATCGATGGGCCAGAGGCCGCTGCTGCCACCGTGCTGCTGGCCCATGGGGCCGGCGCGCCGATGGACAGCCCCTTCATGGCGGCGGTTGCTGCCGGCCTGGCGCAGCAGGGTTGGCGGGTGGTGCGCTTTGAGTTTGCCTACATGGCCCGCAGCCGCAGCACCGGACGCCAGCACGGGCCCGATCGGATGCCGGTGCTGCAGGAGGCCTTCCGCCAGCAGGTGCGGCTGGAGCAGAGCGCCTGGCCGGAGCGGGCCCTGGTTGTAGCGGGTAAGTCGATGGGAGGGCGTGTGGCCAGCCTGCTGGTGGATGAACTGGCCGCAAGCGCAGGCGTGCGCGGCTGCATCTGCCTGGGTTACCCCTTCCATCCCCCCGGCAAGCCGCTGCAGTTGCGCACCGAGCACCTCGTGGATCTGCTCACCCCCACCCTGATCCTGCAGGGGGAGCGCGACACTTTCGGGCGCCGCGGGGAGGTGGAGGCCTACAGCCTTTCGCCCCAGGTGCAGCTGCAATGGATTCCCAGCGGCGATCACAGCTTCAAGCCCACCCGCAGCTCCGGTTTGAGCGAAGCGCAGAACTGGGCCACTGCCCTGGCCTGCTGCGATCAGTTCATCAGGCAGTTACTGCAGCCTGTCACCCCCCCACCGCAGGTGTGAGCCCTGCGGCAAGGCAAGAGGTTTGGGCATCATTCAGGCTGCCTGAGCGATTGTGCGGCGGGCGGCCTGCTGCGGTGGTCCCCAGCACCACACTGCCGATCGGCCGCATCAGCTAGCCCACGGCGAAGTCGTACCACCCCAGGGCATTGCCGAGCAGCGCAGCCAGGGCTGCTCGGCAAGCAGGCTCACTCCGCCAGCAGCTGCCGATGGGCCTGCTCCAGGGCCTGGCGCGCTGCCGCATCCGGCTCCGGCAGCTGCAGATCCAGCGAGGCCAGCGCGTCGATCACGGCGGCGGCCACCACCAGCCGGGTGAACCATTTGTTGTCGGCGGGCACCACGAACCAGGGGGCATGGGCGCTGGCGGTGTGGCGGATCATCTCCTCATAGGCGGCCATGTAGTCGGCCCAGCAGGCGCGCTCGCGAATGTCGGCGGCCGAGAACTTCCAATTTTTCTCCGGGCGTTCAAGCCGCTCCAGGAAGCGTTTCTTCTGCTCTTTCTTGGAAACGTGCAGAAAAAACTTGCGCACCACAACTCCGTTGTGGCTGAGGTACTCCTCGTAGTGGCGAATATCGCGGAAGCGTTGCGGCCAGATCGATTCCCCCACCAGCGCCGCCGGCAGCTGCTGGCGCGCCAGCAGCTCCGGATGCACCCGCACCACCAGCGTCTCTTCGTAATAGCTGCGGTTGAAGATGCCGATCCGCCCCCGTTCCGGCAGGGCGGTCTGGCAGCGCCAGAGGTAGTCGTGGTCGAGGTCCAGCGATGACGGCGCCTTGAAGGAGGTCACCTGGCAGCCCTGGGGGTTCACGCCGCTCATCACGTGCTTGATCGTGCTGTCCTTGCCGGCGGCATCCATCGCCTGGAAGATCAGCATCAGGGCCCAGCGGTCCTGGGCGTAGAGCCGCTCCTGCAGGTCGGCCAGCACGGCCACCCCTTCGGCCAGGGCTTCGATCGCCTCCGGCTTGTCACCGCTGTCGAGAAACAGGGTGTCAGCGGGATCCACCTGGCTGAGGCGGAAGTTGGCGCCGTCCTGCACGCGAAAGGGGGCGCAGAAGCCGTGGGCGCGGCGGAGGATGGCTCGTTGGTCCATGCGGAAGCCCTCAGATTCAAAGCATCGCTTCAGGCTGTGGCAGGGCCTGGCGCGGCTCGATTGTTGCGCCAGGGCGGGCTGCCGGCTGCTGGCTGCCGGCTGCTGGGGGCCCCTGGGTAAACCCATTTTCTCCCCTGCTTGCCTATGTTTCTGGCCCTGAAGCTGCTCCCCGTGACCACCGCCTTCCGATGACTCCCGCCTGCCCATGACAGTCGCCGCACTCCAGGCTGCCTGGCTCATCCCCCTCTATCCCCTGCTGGCGGCCCTGCTGTCGCTGGCCTGGTCGCCCGGCCTGATTTCCCGCAGCGGCCCGCGCCCCTGCGGCTACCTCAACCTGGTGATGGTGGCCGTGGCCTTCTGCCACACCCTGATCGCCCTCACTGCCCTGCACACCAATGCCCGTGCCGGCGCCGAGGCCCTCTACCGGCCGATCACCTTTGGCTGGACCTGGCTCGACACCGCCGGGCTGCGGGTGGGTTTCGATGGCTTGGTGACCGAGCCTGCTCTGGTTGCGATGGCGGTGATCACTGGCCTGCACCTGCTGGTGCAGATCTACGCGATCGGCTACCTGGAGATGGACTGGGGCTGGCCGCGGTTTTTCGGCTCATTGAGCTTCTTTGAAGCGGGCCTGTGCGCCCTGGTGCTCACCGATTCTGTGTTCTTCAGCTACGTGATCCTGGAGCTGCTCACCCTTGGCACCTACCTGATCGTGGGCACCTGGTACAACCAGCCGCTGGTGGTGAAAGGTGCCCGCGACGCCTTTCTCACCAAGCGCCTTGGCGACCTGATCCTGCTGGCCGGTGTGATCGCCATTCTGCCTGTAACCCACACCTGGAACTTCCACGGCCTGCAGGGCTGGGCGGCCGATCTCAGCAACAACGGCCAGCCCCTGCCAGCGGGGTTTCAGCTGATCCTGCTGGCCCTGATCGCTGGCCCGATGGGCAAGTGCGCCCAGATTCCCCTGCACCTCTGGCTGGATGAGGCGATGGAGAGCCCCCTGCCCTCCACGATCCTGCGCAATGCGGTGGTGGTGGTTGGGGGAGCCTGGGTGCTGCTGCGCCTGGAGCCCCTGCTGGAGCTGAGCCCCTATGTGCAGAGTGTGCTGGTGGTGGTGGGCGGCTCCACCGCCGTGGTGGCCTCCCTGATCGCCCTGGCCCAGATCGATGTCAAGCGGGCGTTGAGTTTCCTGGTGAGCAGCTGGCTGGGGCTGCTGTTTGTGGCGGTGGGCCTGGGGGGCACCGCCGTGGCCGACCACCTGCTGCTGGTTTACCCCTTGCCGATGGCGCTGCTGCTGATGGCCGTTGGCGCCATCGTGATCAGCAATGTGACCCAGGACCTCACCCAGCTGGGGGGGCTTTGGAGCCGCCGGCCGCTGATTGGGTTGGCCTTTCTGGCCGGCGCCGCCGGGCTGATCGGCCTGCCCCCCTTTGCCGGCTTTGCCGCCCAGCAGGAGCTGCTGGTGCTCACCGCTGCCAGCGGCCATCCCTGGCTGCTGGGCGGGGTGGTGCTGCTCAGCAATGCTCTGATCAGCGCCGGTTTGATCCGCGTGTTTGGTCAGATCTGGGGCGGTCGCCCCACCCCTTTCACCCACCGCTCGGCGGAGGTGCTGTGGCTGATGGTGCTGCCCACCACCGTGCTGATGGGCCTGGTGTTGCATCTGCCCCAGCTGCTGGTGAGCAACGGCGTTTATGCCCTCACCCCGATCCCCGGCTGGGGCCCGCTGGGCTGGCCATTGCTGGTCTCCACCCTGGTGGGCGGTGGCCTTTCTGCGGCCTTTTACCTGCGTCCCCATGGCCTGGCGCGGCTGCCTGAGGCGCTGGCAGGCCTGCAGGAGTGGCTTGCCCACGACATGCAGACCGAGCGCTTCTACCAGCGCACTGTGGTGGCCCTGGTGCTGGCCCTGGCCCGCTTCGGCGCCTGGAGTGACAGCCGCCTGGTGGATGGCTTCAGCGGCGGTACAGGGGCTGCCACCCTGGCCGGGGCACGGCGCCTCAGCTTCACCACCTCCGGTCGCTCTTCCAAGACCTCGGGGTCCGAGAGCCCGTGGGTCCGCGCTCGGCTCCACAGATCCATGCGCTGGGCGAAGTTCAGATCGGCGACCAGCTCCCACG
>JAWOHV010000066.1:0-6930 GCA_046484965.1 Prochlorococcaceae cyanobacterium | reverse complement strand
CTTCGCTGTGCTGCGCCTGAACCTGCGCGGCGCCGGCCCCGGACGACCATTGTCGCCGGGCACCTATGCGGCTGCCTGCAACCGCGATCTGTTGCCGGCCCTGGCCCGGGCCCGCCTGCTGGCGGCGGGGCTGCCCCTGTTCGGCATGGGCATCTCCCTGGGCGGCACGATGCTGCTCAATGCCTGTTGGGGTGGGGAGGATGGCGCTGGGCAGCCGCCGCTGGATGGGCTGGTTTGCGCCAGTTCCCCCCTCGATCTGGCGGCCTGCTCCGCCCAGATCGAGCGGCCCCGCAACCGCCTCTATCAGCGCTGGCTGCTGGATCGGCTCTGCGAGCAGACCCTGGCCGATCGCTGGGGCCTCACGGAGGCCGAGGGTGCCATCCTGCGCGGCCCAGAGCGGCCAGGCACGATCCGGGGCTTCGATGCGGTGATCACGGCTCCCCGCTGGGGGTTTGATTCTGTGGAGCACTACTACCGCGCCGCCAGCCCCCTGGCCGTGCTGCGCAACGGCAGCCTGCCGCTGCCGCCCACCCTGCTGCTGCAGGCCCTCGATGACCCCTGGGTACCAGCCGCCGATGCCGTGGGCCTGGCCGCAGAGCCGCCGCTCGGTCCCCTGGAGGTGGTGATCACCGCAAGGGGTGGCCACAGCGGCTTCCACGGTGTAGGCGACCCGCGGGCCAGCTGCTGGGGCGATCGGCTCACGGCCGCCTGGCTGAGGCGGCTGCTTTAGCCGGCGGCAGGCTGGGAGCCGATCAGCCTGAGTGAAGGCCGGCTTTGAGCCGCTGGGCCAAGGGGCTGAGAGTGCTTGCAGGGCTCGGGTCCGATTCGTTCGAGCTGGCCGGAGTGCTGCCCTTGCGCTCCAGTTCACGGCAGCGCAGCACGTAATGCTCCAGCACGTCGTGGAACTGGCTGAGCTGATGCTCGGCGGCTTCGTTTGCTTCTTTGACGCCGCCAAGCTCCTGCTCGAGTTGCTGGATGCGGGCCTCACTGCCGGCGAGCCTTCGCTGGGCTTCACTGAGGGCCTGCTCAAGGCCCTGGCGCTGCTGGCTGAGTTGCTGGATCTCCTGGCGTGTTTCCTGCAGCTGCAGTTCGAGCTCCTGGGCGCCCTGTTCCTTCTCCTCGGCGACCGCCAGCAGTTCACTCAGGGCCCGGCCGGCGGCAGCGCTGTGGTGGTCCACCGCTTCAAGGGCCTGGCGGGTGTCCTGGGCGGCGCCGCCGAGCGCTGGGCTGAGGGTGGGCAGCACAATTTTGGGCCTGGCCGTGGCTGCCGCAGAGCTCTGAGCGGGGGCCGGCGCCGGCTGGCTGCTGGCTGGATGCTGCTTGGCGCGCAGCTCGGCTTCAAGGGCGGCGATGCGGCGGTCCTTGAGGGCGGCTTCGCCGATGGCTTCGCCGAGGGCTTCCTCAGCCTGGTTGGCATAGGCCTCCAAGGCGCGCAGGGCCTGCTCTGAATCACCAACGAGATCGGGGGGCGCGAGGGGGCCAGGCACCAGCCGCTTGCGCTTGACCGACTGCTTAGGAGCTTCGAGCATTGGGGAGAAGGAGGGATGGCTGGGACCTTGGCAGGCCTGCCGCAGCAGGCCACGACTTCGCTGAAATTTAGGTCGGCTAGCACGGTTTGGATTATGGGGCCAGTCCTGGGTCCGGACTTGTGAACAGAGTCCTGGAGAAGGCATGGCGCTTCAGAATCCAGCCTTCAATCGGCTCGCCGCCGATCACGTGCGCCTTAACGATGCGCTCGATCCGCTCGGCTGTGACGCCGCCATACACGATTCCTTCAGGCCAGATCAGCAGGATCGGCCCGCCGGCGCAGATGCGCAGGCAGTCGGCCTTGGTGCGCAGCACGATGCCGCCGGGGCGGGCCGGATCCTCCAGGCCCAGTTCACGCACCAGGCGCTTGAGGGCATCCCAGCTGGCGGCGCCGATGGCTGGATCGGGGCAGCAGAGCGGCTTGCTGGCGGTGGCGCAGAGCAGCAGGTGGTGGCTGACCAGGACTTGCTGGTTTGGCATCGGTGGCTCGCTCAGGCCGGCAGCGCCGCCGGGGCCTTGGCGCTCAACCGCTCTGCAGCCTCACGCACCGCCTGGCGGGCCCAGGCGTCCACGGCCAGCACGTCGTCCAGGCAGGGGTTGGCCGTGAGGTCGGCCCGGTGGCGATCACACACCCGCTCGATCAGCCTGGGAATATCAAGGAAATGCACCTGCTCCTCGAGGAAGAGGGCCACGGCCTGCTCGTTGGCGGCGTTCATCACCGCCGGCATCGTGCCGCCGGCGCGGCCTGCGGCGTAGGCCAGCTGCATGCAGGGGTAGCGGGCCGGATCGGGGGCGCGGAAGTTGAGCGTGCCCACCTCGGTGAGATCGAGGCGGCGCCAAGGGGTTTGCAGGCGCTCGGGCCAGCTGAGGCAATAGAGAATCGGCAGCTTCATGTCGGGCCAGCCGAGCTGGGCCAGCACCGAGGAATCGGCCAGCTCCACCATCGAGTGGATGATCGATTGGGGGTGGATCACGATCTCGATGGCGTCGTAATCGAGGCCGAACAGGTAGTGGGCCTCGATCACCTCCAGGCCCTTGTTCATCAGGGAGGCGGAATCCACCGTGATCTTGCGGCCCATGGTCCAGTTGGGGTGGCTGGTGGCATCGGCCACCGTGGCCTTGTGGAGGTCTTCCGGGGCCCAGTCGCGGAAGGCGCCGCCGCTGGCGGTGAGCTGGATGCGGCGCAGGCCCGGGGTGGGCGTGCCGGTGGAGAGGCGGGCGGTTTCGGCGTAGGGGGTGCCCTGCAGGCACTGGAAGATGGCGGAGTGCTCGGAATCGGCCGGCAGCAGGCGCGAGCCGCTCTTGGCCAGCTCCGGCAGCACTACAGGGCCGGCGGCGATCAGGGTTTCCTTGTTGGCCAGGGCCAGGTCTTTGCCGGCGCGGATGGCGGCCAGGGTGGGCAGCAGGCCGGCGCAGCCCACAATGCCGGTCACCACCAGGTCGGCCGACGGCCAGGCGGCGGCGGCCTCCAGCCCCTCGGGGCCGCCCAGCAACTCGGGCAGGCGGGGCGGCCGGGCGGCGGGTTCGAGGGCATGGAGGCGGGCTTGGAGTTCGGCCACGCGATCGCCGTTGGCCAGGGCCACCACCTCCGGGGCGTGGCGGCGGATCTGCTCGATCAGCAGGTCGAGGTTGTTGCCGGCGCTGAGCGCCACCACGTGGAAGCGATCGGGAAACTCTTCGGCCAGCTCCAGGGTCTGGGTGCCGATTGAACCGGTGGAACCCAGCACGGCGATGGCTTTCACGGTGGGGGGCCCTTAAGGTTCGGTCGCCAGTTTCCCACTGCTTCCCTATGGCGCCTCGCCAGCCTTCATTGCCCTACGTGTTCGGCTGCGGCATGGCGATGGGGGCCGCCGATGTGGTGCCAGGCGTTTCGGGCGGCAGCATGGCCTTCATCCTCGGCATCTACGGGCAGCTGCTCGAGGCTGTGGCTGGCTTTGATCTGGAGCTGCTCAATCTGCTGCGCCAGGGGCGCTGGGCGGATGCGGCGGCCCGGGTGCGCCTGGGCTTTCTGGTGCCGCTGCTGCTGGGTCTGATTGGCTCGGTGCTGCTGCTGGTGCGGCCGATCACCTGGCTCTATGAAGCCCAGCCGGTGTTTCTGTTCGCCTTTTTCTTCGGCTTGATCGTGGGCTCGATCGTGCTGATCGCCCGCCAGGCCCACTGGGGCGCCAGCGGCCTGGTGGCGATGGCGCTGGGGGCGGCCGGTGCCCTGGTGTTTGTGACCCGGGTGCCTGTGACCATGCCCCACGACCCCTTCACCATCTTCTGGAGCGGGGCGGTGGCGATCATGGCGATGATCCTGCCGGGGATTTCAGGCTCCTTCCTGCTGCTGATCCTGGGCCAGTACCAGCACGTGATGGAGGCGGTGAAGGGCCTCGATTTGCCGGTGCTGCTGCCCTTCGCCCTGGGTTGTGTGGTGGGCCTGCTCAGTTTCGTGCGGCTGCTGCGCTGGCTGCTGGCCCGCTGGCACGGTCAGACCGTGGCCCTGCTGGTGGGGGTGATGGCCGGTTCGCTCTGGAAGATCTGGCCATTCCGCACCGTGCTCGAAGCCTCCCGCAACGCCAAGGGCAAGCTGATCGTGCTGCGCGATGCCCTGGCAGCGCCGCCTAGTGCTTCGGCCCTGCTGCTGGCGCTGTTGCTGGCGGCGATCGGCGTGGCCCTGGTGGTGGGCCTGGAGTGGCTGCAGCAGAGAGTGGGTATTGAAGAGATGGGGGGCTGATCGGTGGCAGGCTTGATCGATGGGCTGCAACGCTGGAATTTCATCGCCCGCGCCCGCCTGGAGCGGGAGCTTTGGGAGGCCTTCGAGCGGCAGGAAGACCTCGAAGCCCTGGTTCAGGCCTGCCGCCAGCAGCTGGCCGACGGGGCTGAAGGGGCCTCAGCCTTCCGGCTGGAGGTGTGGCAGACCACCCTGCAGCGCATCCGCAAGATCGAAGCGATGATGGCGGCCAAGACCAAACCTGGGCCAGGATCCGATTAGGGGGTGTGGTTCTGCAGCAGCAGCTCGAGCCGCTGCTGCAGTTGCCGCACCTGGTCGAGCTGGCGGCGGCCGCTGCTGGCCTGCTCATGGGCCGCGGCGAGTTCGGCTTCGAGGTTTGAGAGGCGTTCGTCCTTGGCGCTCGAGCCGGCCAGGGCCTGCTCCAGGGCGCGTTGCTGCTGGGCAGCGGCGTTCTGGGCTTCGGCGAGGGCGCCTTGGCTGGCTTCGAGGGCGCTGCGGCTTTCGGCCAGGGCGCTGCGGCTTTCTTCGCAGGCACTCTGGGCTTCGTGGAGTTGCTGCTGGAGCTGCTGCAGTTGCTGCCCCTGCTCCTGGATTCGTTGATCGAGATTGTGGATGTGGAGCTGGCGCTCTTCGAGTTGCTGCTGGTGCTGTTGCTGGTGCTGTTGCAGCTGTTCGGCGAACTGCTGGGCGAACTGCTGCCGTTGCTGGCTGAGCTGCTGCTCGTGCTCCGCCCGCAGCTGCTCTTCGGCCTGCCGCAGGGTTTCCGCTTCAGCCTCGAGGCCTTCGATGCGGCGTTGCTGGGCCTGGGCGGCATCGCGGGAGGCGGCCAGAACCCGCTCCGCTTCAGCCACGTATTGCTCGAGGGCACCAACTGCCTGGTCGGTTTGCTGGGAGCTGGGGGCTGAGCCGCCGCTGAGTTGGGCCTCCAGCGCCTGGATGCGTTGCTGTTTGCTGGCTACCTGGGCCAGGGCTGCCGAAAGCGCTCGCTCCGCGTCATGCACGTAGCGCTCGAGGGCTTCAACCCGTTGCACGTGGTCGACATACTCAGGGTCGCCGGAGCCCTGCATCGGCAGGGGCAGGGGTTGGAGCACCTCCACCGGAAGATCCTCGGCGAGGGATGTGGCCAGATTTTCAGGCGCGTTCACAAATAGCTTTTCACGAAGCCTTCGGTTCACGGCCGAGTCGTCGTTGAAGCGCTTGCGCCGATTATTCATCCCAAGCATGGTTTCAGGTTGCTTATGAACAGATGAGCGATGGCTGGATGAAGGCTTAGAGGAGAATTACAAAAGCACAAAAATGGCGCGCGAAGCCGTGACTCGAGCCGGGAGGCGGCGTAGCCAAGAGATTACTGCGTTGCCGGTCTCGCCGTATGGGACTGTTGAGAGATTGGGATGAGCTTGTGCTGAGAGGCTGCTGCAGCGCGCGGGTCAGGGCCGCAGCCAGTCGGTGTGGCCGCCCGGCCGGTCGATCAGTTCGATGCCCTCGGCCCGCAGCCCTTCCCTGATGCGATCGGCGCTGGCGAAGTCGCGAGAGGCCTTGGCGGCACGCCGCTCTTCGATCAGCGCTTCGATCCGTGCTGTGTCTGCCTGGTTGGCTGAAGCGGTTTCGGGGCTGAGCCCCAGCACGCCGGCGAGCTCCTGCAGCAGCCGGCCTTGGCTTTCCATCGCCGGCTGGCGAGCTTCGGCGCTGGCCTGTCCGTCGCCGCGCTGGATACGGTGTGCCAGGGCCCGCAACGGTTTGGCCAGCTCGAAGAGCACCGCCAGGGCGGCGCTGGTGTTGAGGTCGTCGTCCATGGCGGCGATGAAGTGTCCGCGGGCAGCCGCGCAAGGGTGCTCGGCGGCTTCGACCGCGTCAGCGCCGCCGGCCGCTGGGGGAGCGGTTTCGCTGGCCAGGGAAAGGGCCGCGTTGAGCCCCTTCCAGCCGCTGGCGGCGGCCGTCAGCGCGTCGTCGCTGAAATCGAGCGGTTTGCGGTAGTGGGCCTGGAGCACGAACAGCCGCAGCGTCATCGCTGAAATGCCGCTCTCGAGCAGGGCGCGGATGGTGGTGAAATTGCCCAAGGATTTGGACATTTTTTCGCCGCCCACATTCACCATGCCGTTATGCAGCCAGTAGCGCGCCAACGGCTTGCCGCTGGCCGCCTCCGACTGGGCGATTTCGTTCTCGTGATGGGGAAAGATCAGGTCGGCACCGCCGAGGTGGATGTCGATCGTGTCGCCCAGTTCGGCGCGCACCATGGCCGAGCATTCGATATGCCAGCCGGGGCGCCCCTGGCCCCAGGGGGAAGGAAAACTGGGTTCGCCGGGTTTGGCGCCCTTCCAGAGGGCGAAATCAAAGGGATGCTGCTTGCGGGCCTCCTCGGCGGCGCCCAACCGGCCGCTGGCGCCCTGCTGCTGTTCGGCCAGATCGCGGCCGGAGAGCTTGCCGTAGCCGGCCTGCTTCATCACGGCGAAATACACATCGCCATCGGCGCTGTAGGCGGCCCCCTTGGCCTCCAGCTCAGCGATCAGCTCGCGGATGCCATCAAGGCTGCGGGTGGCGCGGGGCATGCGGTCGGCCCGCAGGATGCCGAGGGCGTCCATGTCGGCGAAGAAGGCCTCGATGTTGCGCTCGCTCACCGCCTCCATCGAGCTGCCCTCGGCGGCGGCGCGGGCCAGGATCTTGTCGTCGATGTCGGTGAAGTTCTGCACGAA
>JAWOHV010000002.1:0-2862 GCA_046484965.1 Prochlorococcaceae cyanobacterium | reverse complement strand
ACCGGCCGCAGCCTCAGCAGGCCACTCTTCCCCACACCCGCCAGATCCAGCCGCACATGGTCGCTTTTGACGCTGCGCATCATTGCCCCCATGGCGGAGGTCGTTAAGTTCAATTGGTTGGCGCAGGCCACCATCTGGGCAAGATGCTCCCTGCAACTGGGATCAGGTACTTCCATCTGTTCGAGCTTCTGCTGAAGAAGCTGGCTGCTCAGCAGAATCACGCTCAGCGGCTGGCGGATCTCGTGCGCCAGAGCCGAGGCCTGCAAACAGGTATCCACAATGTCTCCGAGGTCCTCCGCCTTCAGCGCCAGCTCCTGCCGCCGGCGCTCTGCATCCGCCCGGAGGCGGGCGATCCAGAAGCAGAGCCCAACGGTCAGGATCCGGCTGATCAGCAAGGGAGCCGATACCTGAGGCGCTTCTGAATCCCGCGCCAATTCAAGGAGAAGGAGCGCAAGATTAACCACGCCCAGCATGAGTTCCAGGCGGGGCGGCAGCCAGGCGATCCCGAGCAGCACGGGCACCAGATTGAAGCTGAAGGCTCCGATCGCATGCCGATGCAGGCCGGCCATGTGCTCCAGCTGAAAGGTGAGGCCCATCAGGCCCACCAACAGCATCAAACGCATGCCGCCTGAGAGATGCCTCACCGTGGGCCTGGCCCTAGATCCCGTGCCGGGCTCCTGGATGGTCATCGCCGGGAATCTCCTACGCCTGCGCTTAAAGCCCCAGCAGAGCCGCCATCCAGGGAGGGGCGCCATCGGCGCGGATCCGTGCCAGTTTGTGGCAAAACAAACTTGATAACCGAGGGTTCTGGAAACGCCGCCATGGCCCCCTGCGGTATGTGGCACGCCCAACCCTACAGAGCCTTTATATCGGGTGCTCTTCCTGCTCGACATCGAACACCAGGTTGTGGCTCAGATCGGGGCGGCTGCGAGCATTGCGATCGGATCGGGGGCTATCGCACCGTTGGCGCTGGCCATCGGCCCGGCGCTGATCTCCCCAAGCAGCAGCAGGCCGCTCAGGTGGGCGGCGGCCATAGAGCTGCCGCTGAGGTAAAAAAGGCCGAAGCTGCCATCGGCCCGCCGGTGCCAGGAGAGGATATTTTCCCCTGGTGCTGCAAAGCCAATGTTGTCGATGTCGCCCGGGTTGCTGATGCGGTCATAATTTGAGAAGCCGGCCATCTGCAGGCTGCTGTTGATGGCGGAGGTCACGAAAACACCGGCCTGTGCATTTCCATAGCTGGCGGGAATGAATGGTGAGCTGCCGTCACCTCCATCGACGTCATTGCCGTAATTGCCGGCGGCGATGGCGAAGCGAACCCCAAGCGCCGCTGCTTTCGAAATCGCGGCTTGAATGATTGGATCCTGGCCCCGGGTTCCAAAGCTCAGGTTCACCACCACATCTCTGGGGTTCAGTTGTTGACTGGCGATGGTATCGAGCATCCTGTTAATGGCGGCAACCACTGTGCTCAGTGAGCCGGAGCCATTTTTGTCCAACACTTTGTAGGGAATCAGGTTCACGCCTGGAGCGATTCCCACGATGCCGATGTTGTTGGCTAGGGCGCCAATCGTGCCGGCCAGATGGGTGCCGTGGCCGTTATCGTCCTCAGCGCTGCTGCCGGGGGAGATGAAGTTATATCCCCATTCCGTTCGTACATTGAGATCGCCAGTTGTGCTGGAGATTCCCGTATCCATCACAAACACATATTTCGATCTTGCCCTCTCGATCATGCTGCTGGGATCCCTGTTGCCGAGTACCAGCTTGGTTCCCCAGGGCAAGATGTCGCTGCTGCTGCTTTCGCTGCCACCGCTATCAATTGCACTGATTCTGGTTAGGGAGTTTTGATCGCCTGTGGATTTCTTTTTTTTCTTTTTTTTGCGGCCACGTTTCTTTCTTCCGGCCGCTTCGAGCGACATGGTTCTGTCATCGTCTGCTATCGCCAGCACCATGCCACTGGCCTTGAGGCTGCTGATCTCCTGGCGATTCAGGCGCGCAGTGAAGCCCCCGAGATGCTCGAACAGCTGAACGGTGGTCCGGTTGCCGATCAACTGTTGCACCCGTTCTGCCAGGGGTTCAGGCTGTGCTTCTGGCCCCTTGTTGAGCAGCACGATCGAGCGGCCCCTGGATCGGTTCTGGCCAGCTGGATTCAGGCTTTGGCCTGTGATCGGATCGACAGACAGCCATGGCGGGAAGGTGCTGGGCCCGCCAATCGATCTCATCGAGTCTCATGCTGCGCCAGTCCATTCCTAGCATGGGTCTCAGGGGAGAGTCATGGGTCTCTCCTGAGTGATTTATGGGAATAGGGGTCCCCGGGAAATGGCGGTAGCGATGTCTTGGATTGAGCCGAGGTACGCCTTGGCCAAGCTGGTCCAGCTTTGCTCTGGCTCAGGCTCCTATCAGATCGGTGCTGCTAAGGGCGCTTACCCCTTGCAGAACCGCGATCAGTTCATCCCGGTTTTTGCCGCTGCTGTTGAGGCTGCCGTTGTTGTTGCGGTCCCAGTAGAGGGAGAGCCCGCTGGCGTCGACTGTGTAGAGATAGGACGTGCCGGCGCGGATCTGAAGTTTGTCGATTCCGGGCTCAAAGTCCTTGATGAGGGCATAATCTCCGCTCCCCAGATTGCCGGATAATCTGTCGTCGTAGAACACGCCACGGCTGTCGCCTAGCAGGAACACATCGGCACCAGCATTGCCGGTCAAGGTGTCAATCTGGCCGGCTCCCATGGCTGAAGCCGTGGTGCCAGAGGCGAGAACACCGGCCACTCGATCGGGGCCGACGCTACCGGTGATCATGTCGCTGGCTGTAGTGCCCCACAGTGTCACGCCGGCAGATTTGGATGTGTCGTTGAGAATCACCGTCGTGCTGGT
>JAWOHV010000238.1:0-9301 GCA_046484965.1 Prochlorococcaceae cyanobacterium | reverse complement strand
TGTAGATCGCCTCGAATTCACGCCGGCTCTGGTCGCACAGCAGCCCCCAGGCCTTGAGGGACACCGGGTCGCCCCCCTGCAGCTTCACCACCTCCTCACGGGAGCGGGCCTGGAAGGCCTCGTCGGCATCGAAGCGGGCCTTGGCCTGGCGGTAGAAGGCCACCAGGTCGCCCAGGTCCACCGCGTCGGCGGTGTTCAGGGCCTCGGGCGCCACCTGCTTGAGGTGGGTGATCAGCATGCCGAACTGGGTGCCCCAGTCGCCCACGTGGTTGAGCCGCAGCACTGGATGGCCGCGGAACTCCAAAACCCGCGCCAGGCAGTCGCCGATGATCGTGGAGCGCAGGTGCCCCACATGCATCTCCTTGGCGATGTTGGGGCTGGAGAAGTCCACGATCACCGGTAGCGCGGCCGCCGCACTGGGCACCGCCAGGCGCGGATCATCGAGCCGCAGCGCCAGCTCGGCCGCCAGGCGTTCGGGGCGGAGCGTGAGATTGATGAAGCCGGGGCCGGCGATCTGCGGCTCCAGGCAGAGCTCCGCAAAGGCCGGCTCCGCCGCCAGCTGCGCCACGATCGCCGCCGCGATCTGGCGGGGCGGTTGGCCCAGGGGCTTGGCCAGGGCCAGGGCGCCATTGGCCTGGAAGTCGCCGAACTCCGGTTTGCTGGCGGGGGCCAGCTGCGGATCGAGGGCCTGGCCGGAGGTGGCCGCTGCCGCCGCGGCCGCCTCCGGGAAGGCCCGCTCGATCGCCGCGCGCAGCAGGGCTTCAAGGGCGTGGGCAAGGCGGAGCATGGCGGCCGCTAGGGGGCAAGGGATGCTGGAGCGATCATCCCCCGCCGACGGCCAGCCCCAGCTCGCGCTCCATGCCCTCCAGCACCACATCGGCCACCAGCTGGATGCGGTAGCGGCAGGCCTGGGTAACGCTGCAGTCGAAGCTGCCGTGCTCCCAATACTTGTTGCTGCCGGCCCCGCCACCGCAGAGGCCGAAGTAGTCGCAACTGCTGCGGCAGAGCTGCACGCCGGCCTGGATCTCCCGATGCACCCGCTGGAACTTCTCTGTGCTGGCTAACTGCTCGAGGCTGTGGCTGAGCACATTGCCGAAGGCGAAATCGCCGTATTCGGCGGTGGACACCGAGAGCAGCTCGGGGTCGAAGGTGGACACATTGCCGCGGGCATCCACGTTCACGATCGCGAACGGGGCATTCATGTCGGTGCAGCCCAGCCGCTGGTTCTGGCAGGCCAGGCTGGTGATGCCATCGAACTCCCGCAGCCGCAGCCGCTCTGGCTCAGCCATGCAGCGTTGCCAGAAGCGCTGCATGAAATCGCTGTAGCGCCGCTCGCCATCGGGGCGCTCGAGGCTGGAAACGGCGTTCTCGCCTTCGGTTTCCTCCATGTTGAAGCCCACGTTCACGATGCCGTGGTCGGCGAAGAAGTTGTAGATGGCATCGGCGTGGTCGAGGGCATCGCCGGTGAGCACGCAGATCACATCGAAGGGAATGCCTCGGCGCTGCAGCCAGTCGATGCCTCGCATCACGGCACCATGGGTGGGCCGGCCGGTGCGGGTGACGCGATGGGCATCGTGCAGAAAGGCCGGGCCATCCATGCTCACCCCCACGTGAATGCCATTGCGCTCAAAGCAGTCGCACCAGTCGCCATCGATCACCGTGGCATTGGTCTGCAGCGACTGAACGACGGTTTGGCTCGGCAGGCCATGGCGTTCCAACACCCGCTGGATGCAGGCCGTGGCGGCGTCGTAAAAGGCGATCGGCACGGTGAGCGGTTCACCGGCATGCCAAAGCAGGGTGAAGCCGCCATCGACGTAGGGGCTCTCGAGCACCCGCTCCAGCGCCGCCTCCAGGATCTCCAGGGAAAGGCGGCTGCGATCGTCCCGGCTGGGCAGGTAGCAGTAATCGCAATCGAGGTTGCAGAACGGCGTTGGCTGTACCACCAGCAGGCGCAGGGGCCCAAACGCCGAGGCGGGCTCAGACGTCACCAGTGGTTACGCCAGGCGGCGTTGCCATTGCGCCAGCCGCCGTTGTGGAAGCCGCCGTTGCGGAAGCCACCGTTATAAAAACCGCCGTTGCGGAATCCGCCGTTAAAAAAGCCCCCGTTGCGGAAACCACCGTTGCGGAAGCCGCCACCGTTCACGAAGACGGCAGCCATCAGGCCTGCCTCGGAAGTAGCAGCTTCAAGGCCCACCCCCTCGCGCTCGCTCACAGCCGCCGAGATCCGCCGCAGCCGTTGCTCGATGCTGCTCGGCTCCGCCATCTGGGTGGCCAAGGCCAGGCCCGGGTCCATCGGCAGCGAGGCCACGATCAGCAGGATGCCGAACAGGCGGGAACGGGAGAGAAACGCCATCGGATCGGGGCAGGACGGGGAAAGGAAACGAAGGGTGATCTGGGCTGGGGTTCAGGAGCCCGCAGCGGGCGTGGGGTTCGCCGCGCCGGACGGCAGGGGGCGAATCGCCTCCACCCCCAGCAGCACCGTTTCGAAGTAGGCGCGGATCAACACCTCGGGGAGGCCGAGGTCGCTGCCCGGACCCACCCAGCGGTTGACGGCGGCTACAGCCTGGGGCTCACCATCCTGATAGCCCTGCAGCAGGCGGGCTATGGCCAGATTCGCCAGGTGGCGGAAGGCCGAATCGTTCTCAGGCAGCACGCAGGCCACCGCGTAGCGCTCGTAGGGCTCCTCAGGGGTGAGGGCCAGGCCCTTGGCACCGCTGCCGCGCACCAGGCTGGCCAGCAGCAGGGTGTCGCCGATCACCCCATCCACCTGGCCGGCCCGCAGGGCCGCCACCGCCGCTGAAAGCGAGGCGAAACCCACGGCCTTGGCGGCAGGCTGCATGCCCTTCAGCTCGGTTTCGGCCAAGGAGTCCTTGAGCACGCCGATGGAGCGGCCGGCCAGGGCGGCCGGCGCACCATCAAAACGGCCGACGGGCGCCACCAGGCGCAGGCCCGAGAGGGCGATCGGCAAGGAATAGTCCACCATCATGTCGCGCTCCCAGGAGAAGGGAACGCCACAGGCCAGATCCACCTGACCTCCAGCCAGCCGCTGCCCCAGGGTGGCCGCATCGGCCAGGGCCTCGAAGCGCAGGCTCACCGGCCGGCCCACCGCTGTGGAAAGTTCGGCCGCGATGCGGCGGGCCACCTCCACCCCATAGCCCTGAAGCTGGCCCTGGCGATCGAGGCTGAGCAGCGGGGGTGTGGTGGCCGAGCCCGCCAGCACCAGGGTGCCGGTGCGGGCCACCCGCTCCACAACGCCTTCGGCCCGGGCCTGGGCCAGCGGGGAGAACAGGGCCACCAACGCCAGGCTGAAGGGGGCGAGGGGACGCATGCAGGAGCGCAACCGCAAGGCAGGCACAACAAAGGCCAGGGCCACTCTGAACAGTGCCGCAAGCCTGGCGATGGCCTCGGCCAGACAGAGCAGCCTTTCTTTACGCAGCGCCTGGGGCCTGGAAACGCATACTCAGATCCAGCCAGCTGCTGCGGCTCACCGGCGCACTGCTGGAGATCAGGTCGATGCCGCTGGCGGCATAGGCCCGCAGCTGGCCGATCTGCACACCCGAGCCCTCCAGCACCAGCGAGGAGCCGCCGGCCGCCGGGCCCCGCGCCGCCGCCAGCGCCCGCAAGCGCGGCACCAGCTCAAGCAGCTGGGCCGGCGAAAACTCATCGAGCAGCACCCCATCGGCGCCGGCAGACACCGCTGCTTCGGCCTCCTCGGCCGTTTCCGCCTCCACGATCAGGCGGGCCGGCCAGGGCGCCGCCGCCCGCACCGCCGCGATCGCGCCCGCCACGCCGCCGGCCCAGGCCAGGTGGTTTTCCTTGAGCATCGCCGCGTCGTCGAGGCCGAGGCGGTGGTTGGTACCGCCGCCGCAGCGCACGGCGTACTTCTCCAGCAGCCGCAGACCAGGGGTGGTTTTGCGGGTGTCGGCCAGGCGCACGCCACTGCCGGCCAGCTCAGCCACCAGCGCCGCGGTGGCGGTGGCGATGCCGCTCAGCCGCATCGCCAGGTTGAGGGCGGTGCGCTCGCCCGCCACCAGGGCCGCCGCCGAGCCTTCCAGCTCCAGCAGCCGCTGGCCGGCGCTCACCACGTCGCCATCGGCCACCAGCAGGCGCACCGCCACCCCGGGATCGAGCAGCCGGAACAGGGGCTCCAGCAGCACCCCGCCGCAGAACACGCCGTCCTGCTTGGCGAGCCAGTCGGCCCGGCCGCAGCGGCCCGCCAGGGCCGGGGCGGTGAGGTCGCCGCGGCCGATGTCCTCGCTCAACCAGGCGGCGAGCTGGGCCGCCAGGGCCGGAGACCAGGGGAGAACGGCGGGAGGCACCACGAATCAGGCCGGCAGCTTTCCATGATGGGCATGGCCCGGCGCGCCTGCTCCAATGACCGCAACCGAAGCGCCGCCGCTGGCGGCCCTCCCCGGGCTGGAGCGGGCGATCAGCAGCGTGCTGCTGGGTAAGGAACGCCAGGTGCGGCTGGCCCTGGCCTGCCTGCTGGCCCGGGGCCATCTGCTGATCGAAGACCTGCCCGGCATGGGCAAAACCACCCTGGCCGAAGCCCTGGCCCGCAGCTTCGCTCTGGCCTTCAAGCGGGTGAGCTTCACCAGCGATCTGCTGCCGGCCGACCTCACCGGCGTGAACGTGTTCGATCCGGCCACGGCCCGCTTCCAGTTCCAGAGCGGCCCCCTGTTCAGCCAGGTGCTGCTGGCCGATGAGATCAACCGCGCCAGCCCCCGCACCCAGAGCGCCCTGCTGGAGGCGATGGCCGCCGGCCGGGTGAGCGTGGATGGGGTGAGCCACCCCCTGCCCCAGCCGTTCGTGGTGATCGCCACCCAGAACGGCCTCGACCAGGCCGGCACCTCGCCGCTGCCGGAATCCCAGCTCGACCGCTTCTTGATGCGCCTCAGCCTCGGGTTCCCGGAACGGGAGGCCGAGCGGGCGCTGCTGGCCGGCCAGGCCCTCGATCCAGCCGCCCTCGCCGCACCGCTGCAGCCGCAACAGCTGCTGGCGCTGCAGGAGCACTGCAGCCGCCAGCACGCCTCAGAGGCCCTGCTCGACTATGTGCTCGATCTGGTGGCGGCGAGCCGCCAGAGCGGCCGCCGGGGCATGCCGCTCTCGCCGCGGGCAGGCCTGGCCCTGCTGGCGGCGGCCAGGGGCTGGTCGCTGCTGGCGGGGCGCGACCACGTGCTGCCGGAGGACGTGCAGGCGGTGCTGGCGGCGGTGTGCGAACACCGGCTCGATGGCGGCAGCGCCGCTGGCCCGGGCGCACCCCTCAGCGAGGAGCTGCGCCGCAGTGTCGATGCCCTGGGCTGAAACGAGCGCAATGGCGAAGTCCGAGACCTGGCGCCCCGGCCCCATGCAGCGATGGGTGCCCCGCCAGCGGGGCCAGGCCCTCAAGCTGGGGATGCGCAACCTCTACATCCTGCCCAGCCGGTTCGGCTGGTGGTGGCTGGCGGCGGCGCTGCTGCTGCAGCTGCTCGGCATCCAGCTGCAGCGCAATGGCCCGCTGCTGCTCAGCTTCCTGATGCTGGCGCTGGCGCTGCTGGCCCTGCACCTCACCCATCTGAATTTGCAGGGGCTGGAGCTGAGCTGCGCCGAAGCGCCGGCGGGCTTTGCCGGCACAGCGCTCGCCTACCCGCTGCTGGCCCGCAACCGCTGCCGACGCGAAGGCCTGCAGCTGGGCTTTGCGGGCGAGGCCCAAATTCGGCTGCCGCCCCTCGAGGCCGGTGAACACCACCTGGAGGTGCCCTGGAGCCCGCGGCAGCGGGGGCACCAGACGCCCGGCCTGCTGCGGCTGCAAACCAGCGCGCCCCTCGGGCTGTTCATCTGCTGGACGCTGTGGCAGCCGCCGCAGCCCCAGCTGATCTATCCGGCCCGCCGGCGCGGCCCGGTGGCCCTGCTGCTGCCGCCAGCTGAGATCGGCGACCGCAGCGCGATCGGCCCTGGCGGAGTGGCCGCGCTGGCCGGCAGCGCCGACTGGCAGGAGCTGGCCACGCATCGGCCGGAGGAGGGGCCGGCGCGCCTGGCCTGGAAGCAGCTGGCCCGCGGCCGCGGCCGGCTCAGCAAACGCTTCACCGACCCCACTCCTCAGCCGCCCGTCTGGCTGGCACCAGGCGCCGGCCTGCCCCTGGAGAGGGCCCTGGAACATCTCAGTGAGCGGATCAGCCAGCTGGCCCGCGGCGGCGAAGCCTATGGGCTGCGGCTGCCCGATCAAACCATTCCCCCCGACAGCGGCGGGCGCCACCGCCGGCGCTGCCTCGAGGCCCTGGCCCTCTGCCAGAAAGAACCGGCATGAAAAGCGGCAGATCCCGCTTCCTGCCCTACCTGGCCAGCGCCCTGCTGGCGGCAGGCCTGCCCGGCGTGGATGGCGCCAGCCTGCTGGGGGCAGCCGCCATCGCCCTGGTGCTGCTCAGCCTGCTGCGGCTGCGGGAAGCCCGCGATCCGGCCGGCCGCCGCCAGGTGGCCCTGCTGCAGCTGCTCACGGCGGGGCTGCTGGCGGCGCTGCAGCCAGAGCTGGGGCCTAGTTTGCTGCAGCTGGCCGCCACGGTGACGGCCCTGGCGGGCCTACTCAGCCTGGAGCTGAGTGATGGTGCCGGCGCCCGGCTGCTGCTGCGCCGCAGCCTGGCCCTGCTGGCCGCCAGCCTGCCGATGGCGCTGCTGCTGTTCCTGCTGCTGCCGCGCCTGGGGCCGCTGCTGCCGGTAACGGGCGGCAGGGGGGAGATGGCGGCCACGGGGCTGAGCGAACAGCTCGACCCGGGCCGGATTGCAGAGCTGGCCGGCAATAACGCACCAGCCGCGCGGCTGAGCTGGCGCAACGGCAGCCCGCCGCCTGCTGCAGAGCGCTACTGGCGGGTTCTGGTGCACAGCACTTTCGATGGCCAGCGCTGGAGCCACCGCCGTGAGCCCGCCATCACCGGCGCCACCACTGCCAGCGCCCCCACTGCCAGCGCCCCCAGCACCAGCGCCTCCAACAGCAGCGGCAGCCAGTTCTGGCTGGTGGAAGCGAGCGGCCTGAGCGCCGTGCCCTGGGCGGGCAGCGGCCTGCCCCAGGGCAGCAGCCTGGTCCAGCTAGGCGCCGGTGAACTCCACGACGCCCGGCCCAGCGACCAGCGCCGCGCCTACACAGTATTTGCAACGGATCAGCCGCCGAGCTGGCCGCAACAGCCGCCGATAGCCAGCGAGCTGGCCCTGCCCCGCAGCAGCAATCCCCGCCTCGAACAACTGGCAGCGCAGTGGCGCCGCCAGGGCAGCCCGCAAAGGCGGCTGCAGCTGGCCGAGGCCTGGTTTCGCTCCCAACCGTTCCGCTACAGCACGAGCCCCGGCCAGCTGCCGCAGCAAGCGGGGCTCGATGCGTTTCTGTTTGAGCGCCAGCAGGGCTTCTGCGGCCACTACGCCAGCGCCTTCTCCGCCCTGATGCGGGCCGCCGGGGTGCCGGCCCGGGTGGTGAGCGGCTACCTGGGCGGCGTGTGGGTGCAGCCGCTGGGGGGCAATGGCTATCTCGACCTGCGCCAGGGTGATGCCCATGCCTGGAGCGAGGTGTGGCTGCCTGGGCAGGGCTGGCAGCGGGTGGACCCCACCGCCTGGGTGGCGCCGGAGCGGCGCCAGGCCAGCCCCCTGGCTGCCCTGCAGGCTCAGCCCACTGCCCTGCTCTGGCTGCAGCGACAGTGGTGGGCCCTGGAGCTGGGCTGGAGCGGCTGGTGGCAGGGGTTCGATCGGCAGGGGCAGGAGGCGCTGCTGCAACGGCTTTTGGGGGATCGGCGCCACTGGCTGGGGCCTTTGCTGCTGGCCGGCCTGGGGCTCGGCCTGGGCGGTGGCGTGCTGCTGCTGCGCAGCCGGCCGGCCCAACAGGCGCGGCAAGCCCCGCGGCGGGAGCTCGATGCCCTGCTCAGAGCCCTGCAACAGCAGGGCATGGAAACCGGCCAAGGCGACACGCTCAGCCTGCTGGCGGAGCGCCTCAGCCGCCAGCGACCGGAGCTGGCGGGCGCCTTCGAAACGTTCAGCCACCACTACCGGCAGCTGCGCTTCAGCGCCCATGCCAATTCCAATCTGGCGGCCCTGCGCACCAGCCGCCGCCAGCTGCTGCGCCAGCTGAGGCGGGGACAGACGCCTTGAAGGAGTACCGACGCCATCGCCCCCGCAGGACGGCAGTCTGATGCGATCAGGCTGGTGCAATGAACTTCGAGCAGGTCGTCTTCTACGGGCGGGCAGGCCACCAGGGGTTGGCCATGTTCAACCTCGATCCACAGGCGTGGCAGGGCGCCCGGGTGCTCGACTGTCCCGGCGGCCCTGGCTCCCTCTCGTCCCTGTTGCGCTCTGCCGGCCTCGATGTGACCGCCGTGGATCCGCTCTATGCGCTGCCGCCCACAGAGCTGGAGCAACGGGCGCTGGCTGATCTCGATGCCGCCATGGCTGTCCTCGCCTCCAGCCCGGAGATCCGCCCCGACTTCGATCTTCACGCCTGCCGCCAGGAGCACCTGGAAGCGCTCGAAGCCTTCCTGAGCGACCGGCAGCGCCACCCGGAGCGCTACGTCGCCGCCGCCCTGCCCAACCTCCCCTTCGCCGATGGCAGCTTTGATCTGGTGCTGAGCGGCCACCTGCTGTTCAGCTACGCGCCGCGCCGCGATGGCGGCCTGATGGCGGGGGAGGGGTTGGATCTGGCCTGGCATCGCCGCGCCCTGGCCGAACTGCAGCGGCTGAGCCGGCGCGCCGTACGGCTCTATCCAGCCCACACGATCGAGCGCGTCGCCCGGCGCCATCCCTACGCCGAGGCCCTGCTGGCCGAGCTGAGCCCGCCCTGGCGCGGCCAGTGCACCCCCAGCCGCTATGACCAGGGCCACGAGGGACTCACCGAAGCCCTGGAGCTGGAGCGATGACGGTGCGGCCGGTGCTGCGGCTCGGGGATCCCCGCCTGCGGGAGCGCTCCGGTGCCATCGGCGAGGCCCTGTTCGGCAGCGCCGAGCTGGCCGCGTTGATCGCCGACCTGCGCGACACCATGGCCGCCCGTGATGGCGCCGGCCTGGCCGCCCCCCAGATCGGCGTGCCCCTGCGGCTGGTGATCTACGGGATCAGCGCCAACCCCCGCTACCCCGATGCGCCGCCGATTCCGGAAACGGTGCTGATCAACCCCGTGCTCACCCCGATCGGCACAGCAAAGCAACTGGGCTGGGAGGGCTGCCTGAGCGTGCCGGGGCTGCGGGGCCAGGTGGAGCGCTGGCAGCGGATTCAGCTGCAGTGGCGCGATCCTCTGGGGGCCGAGCAGGCGCGCAGGCTGGAGGGCTTCGAAGCGCGGGTGGTCGCACTCGTGCTGGAC
>JAWOHV010000201.1:0-8931 GCA_046484965.1 Prochlorococcaceae cyanobacterium | reverse complement strand
AGGTCGCCCAGCAGGTCCATGCGGATAGCCAGCACGGACTCCAGGCGCTCCGGGCGAGGCGCCCGGCGGAAGGGCGCGCGCAAGCGGCGCAGCGCCCCGAGCTTCGCGAAGAAGATCGATGCCACCGCCCACGCCAGCCCTTTCGCCCAGGCCTTGAGCTGCACCTCACTCATCACGCATCACTCGTTACTCATCACCGCGAGACATACCTCCATCACCCGGTCCGGCGCTATCGCCCTCATGCAGGGCGGCGGCCCACCGCCGGGAGGCTCGAGGTCCAGCCGCCCGCACGGGGCACCCGGCCACTCCGTCCGGGCCACCCGGTGCCTGACCGGGGGCTCGGTGGAGTCGGCCGGCCGGCCCAGGAAGGGATTGAAGTAGCTGCGGCGCACGTGCAGCGCCATCACCAGCTCCTCGAGCGAGGCGTTGCCGGCCCGCTCGCCGATGCCATTGATCGTGCACTCCAGCTGGCGGGCCCCGTTCTTGACGGCCTCGAGGAAGTTAGCCACCGCCAGGCCCAGGTCGTTGTGGCCGTGCACCGAGATCACCGCCTGGTCGATGTTGGGCACGCTGGCGTTGATGCCGGCGATCAGGGCGCCGAATTCCGCCGGCGTGGCATAGCCCACCGTGTCGGGAATGTTGATCGTGGTGGCGCCGGCCTTGATGGCGGCCTCGATCACCTGGTGCATGAACTCCGGATCGCTGCGGCCGGCGTCCTCGCAGGAAAATTCCACGTCTTCGACGAGGGAGCGGGCGTAGGCCACCATCTCGGCGGTGATCGCCAGCACCTCGGCGCGGCTCTTGCGCAGCTTGTGCTCGAGGTGGATGTCGCTGGTGGCGATGAAGGTGTGGATGCGCTTGTGGGCGGCCGGCGCCACCGCATCGGCGCAGGCCTTGATGTCGCCGGCTGCCGCCCGTGCCAGGCCGCAGATCGTGGGTCCATCCGGGGTGCCGACGCTTTCGGCGATGCGCTGCACGGCGTTGAAATCGCCAGGGCTGGCAAAGGGAAAGCCGGCCTCGATGATGTCCACCCCCAGGCGGGCCAGCTGCTGGGCGATGGCCAGCTTCTCCTCCAGATTGAGGCTGGCACCAGGCGACTGCTCGCCGTCGCGCAGGGTGGTGTCGAAGATCAACACCCGGCCAGGGTCGCGGGCCATTGGTGGCTCCCTAAGCGGAATGACTATGAGTTAGATCCATTCTAGGGGGCCGCTGCGCTGCCCCTGGCCGCCAGCGCTTCAGCCTTCTCCAGCTGCCCCCGCAGGCCGGCGAGGTCCACAAAGCAATCAGCCGCGTTACGGATCTCCCGCGCCACCATCCCCTCGGTGCTGAACAGCACCACCTTCAGGCCTCGCGCCCGCAGCACCTCCACCAGCCGCTCCAGGTCGCGGCTGCCGCTCAGCAACCAGGCCACATCGCAGCGCTGCGCCACCGCCATCAGGTCGATGGCCATCTCCACCTCCAGGTTGGCCCGCGCGTACTGCTTCTGATCGTTGTTGGCCCCTGCGAACTCCCGCAGGGGCTTGGTGCGCACTGTGAAACCCAGGCTGGTGAGGGCATCGCGAAAGGGCCGCTGGTCGGTGGGATCGCGCAGGCCCGCATACCAGAAGGCGCAGCCGAGCTCCAGCTCGCTCTGGGCCGCGGCGTACTCCAGCAGCCGGCGCGGATCGAAGAACCAACCCAGTTTCTGCTGGGCGTAGAACATGCTGTGGCCATCCACGGCCAGGGCCAGCTGCATCCTGATCAGGCGGTGGAAATGCACCCTAGGAGCTGCCCTAAAGTTTGTTCATTGCTGGCTTTTCATGGCCGCAGGCAAACGGTCCACCGGGCAAGACGAAACACAGCACGCTGAGATCGTCACCGCCGCGGGCCAGCAGCCCGCCGTCGGGGGCGAGCTGGCGATCGTGCTCCATGCCCATCTCCCGTATGTGCGCTCCAGTGAGGCCGGAACGCTGGAGGAAGACTGGTACTTCCAGGCCCTGCTCGAGTGCTACATCCCGCTGCTGACGGTGCTCGAGGCGGCGGCGGCCGATCCCGCCCAGAGGCCCCGCCTCACCCTCGGGCTCTCGCCCACCCTGCTCTCGTTGCTCTCTGACCAGGAGCTGGGCGAGCGGTTCGTGCCCTGGCTGAAGCGGCGCCAAGCCTTGCTCCAGCAGGCGCCGGAGGCCGCTGGCCCCGCCGCCGCGGCCCTTGCCGAGCTGCTGGAGGAGGCGCTGCAGCAGTGGCGCCAGAGCGGCGGCAACCTGCTGAGCCGCTTCCGCCACCTGCGCAACGCCGGCGTGCTCGACCTGATCACCTGCGCTGCCACCCACGGCTACCTGCCCCTGCTGCGCGAGAACCCGGAAGCGGTGCAGGCCCAGCTGCTCACCGCGATCCGCGAACACGAACGGCTGCTGGGGGAGCGACCGCGGGGCATCTGGCTACCGGAATGCGCCTACTACGAGGGGCTCGAGCAGGTGCTGGCCAGCTGCGGCCTGCGCTACACGGTGCTCGATGCCCACGGCCTGCTGCATGCCCTGCCCCGTCCCCGCTACGGCGTCTATGCGCCGATCTGCTCTCCGGCCGGGGTGGCCTTCTTCGCCCGTGACAGCGAATCAACCCTGCCGGTGTGGAGCGCCAGCGACGGCTACCCGGGAGATGGCGCCTACAGGGAATTTCACCGCGACCTGGGCTGGGATCTGCCGCCCGAGGAGCTCGCAGGCCATGGCATCCGCTCGGTGCGCCCCCTCGGCCTGAAGCTGCATCGGGTGACGGGCTCGGGATGTCCACTCGATCAGAAGCAGCCCTACCAACCCCAGCAGGCCGCCCAGCAGGCCGCCTTCCATGCCGCCGATTACCTGGCCAGCCGGGTCCAGCAGCTGCAGGGGCTGGCCCAGGCCATGGATCGGCCGCCCCTGCTGGTGGCTCCCTTCGATGCCGAACTGTTTGGCCACTGGTGGTTTGAAGGCCCCCGCTTCCTGGCCGAACTGTTCCGCCAGGGGCCGCAGCAGGGCCTGCGCTTCAACCACCTGCTGGGGGCCCTTGCCGGTGCCCCCCAGCTGCAGGTGTGCCGCCCCTCCCCCTCCAGCTGGGGCCAGGGTGGCTACCACAACTACTGGCTCAACGAGAGCAATGCCTGGGTGGTGGGCGAATGGCACCGGGCCTCCCAGGCGATGGTGCGGCGCGTGAACCGGGGTGTGGCCAGCGAACAGCAGCGCCAGTGGCTCAGCCAGGCCGGCCGCGAACTGCTGCTCGCCCAGAGCTCCGACTGGAGTTTCATCCTGCGGGCCGGCACCACCACCGACCTGGCCCGCGACCGCATCCACCGCCACCTGGAGCGCTTCTGGCGTCTGCTTGATGCCATCGAAACCAACCAGGAGCCACCGCCGGCCTGGCTGCGGGCCGTGAGCCACGAAGACAGGCTCTTCCCCACGCTCAACGCCGCCGACTGGGCCAGCCGGCCAGCCCAGCCACCTCTTCAACCGCAGCCAGCCTCCTAGGCGTCATGGTGAGGTCGAGCCCACCGGCCAGAGCAATCGCATGGCCAATGCCAGCTCCCGCCCCTGCATCGCCATCAGACCTGCCTTAACGCTTAAAGGGGCGGTGGCAAAGAGCTGCACCATCGCCGCCAGCAGCTCCGGCACGCTGGCGGTGTTGGCCAGGAAGCCACTCCACTGGGCTTCGGGCAGGGAGAAGAAGGTGGCGAAGTGGGCCCGCAGCTGGGGCTCCGAAAAACGCATCAGTTTCTCAAGCCCGAACTGATACAACGCGTGCTTGCGGCGCAACTCCAGGGGCCACAACGCCCGCCAGCCAGCCTTAGCCAACTCAGCCGAGGAGGCGGCGGGGTCGGCCAGTGCCGCAGCCAGCGCCACCGCCAACCCCGGCGCCCGGCGCAGCAGCGCCCCCACCAGGTAACCCGATGCCGGGTGCACCATCGCCGCGGCCCCGCCAAACCCCAGCACCGGTTGATCGAAATCGGGCAGGGGCAGGTTCATCGGGAACAGGCAGAACTCCTCGTGCTCCACCTGCTCGATCGCCACGCCGCGGTGGGCCAGGCGCCGCTTGAGCCGCTGCTGCAGCAGCGCGTAGGGCACAGGTGGCGCCAGCGCCAGCGAGGTTTCCTCAACGAAGAAGCGGCCGCCACCCAGATCCATCGCATACAGAAAGGTGGGCGGCTCCTGCAGCTCCGCCTGCGTGAGGTGGTCGGCGCGGTAGTCCATCAGCACGAATTGGCCAGGCTCCAGCGGCGGCGCCGAGAAGCGGCCCACCACGCCGTAGGCCGCCTGCCCCGCCACCGGCCCCCGGTCGGGCCGCTGCACGAACACCGCCTGATGGCCGCTGGCATCCAGCACAAGCCGCGCCTCGATCACGCCCGGATCTGCGTCGCCGGCCCTGGCGTAGCTCACCTGGCTGCGGCCGCCCTCGAGCCTCAGTGCTGTGGCCAGGCCTAGCTGCCATTGCACACCGGCCGCCCCACAGCGCTCCAGCCAGAACTGCTGCAGCCGCGTCTTGTCGAACAGGCCGTAGTCGCGGCCGTGGCGGGTGGGGCTGTTGGCCGGATCGGCCGGATCGCTGCTGCCGGGGCCGAAGTAGCTGCAGGTGTGGCTCCAGCGGTGCTCCAGCAGGTGGCCCAGGCCGAGGGCATCCACCTCATCGCCCCAGATGCCGTAGGTGTTCGGCCAGGGGTCGCGGCGATCGCTGGCCGCCAGCACCACCACCTCCAGCCCCTGCTCAGCCAGCTCGGCGGCGATGGACAGGGCGGCGGGCCCCGCCCCCACCACGAGCACATCAGCCGTCATTGGAGCTCAGAGCCCGTCCGCAGAAGCAGTTTCTTCGGTGGAAGCAGCCGCGTCGGTGGAGTGGGCTTCGAGGTCGTCCTCTTCCGGCGCCGGTGGCACCAGCACCACCTCCGTGAGCCGATCGCCGGCATCGAGCTTCTGCAGGCGAACGCCGGTGGCCGCCCGCGACTGCTGCGGAATGGCATCGGACTGCATGCGCACGATCACGCCGCGCTCGCTCACCAGCAGCAGCTCCTCACCGGCCCCGAGCACCTTGAGGCCCACCAGCACATCGCCTTCACGGCGGAAGCGAATCGCCCGCAGGCCCATGCCGGCGCGCCGCTGCAGCCGGAACTGGTCGACCGGCACCCGCTTGCCCAGGCCGCTGGCGCTGGCCACCAGCACCCAGGGCCCCTCGCTGGGTGCGACCTCATCGCCCTCCTCGTCGTCGCCGTCGGCAACGGCACTGCTGGCCACCCGGTCGGCCAGCTCGGCGGGCAGCACATCCATGCTCACCAGCTGGTCACCGGGCCGCAGGTTCATGGCCCGCACGCCCCTGGCCGTACGGCCGAGGGGGCGCAGCTCCTCATCGCTGAGGCGGAAGTGGATCGTCATCCCCTTGAGGGAGCCGATCAGGATGCTGTCGCCGGGCAGGGCGAGCCGGGCCCAGCGCAGATCGTCGCCGTCCTCCAAGGAGATGGCAATCAGGCCGTTGGAGCGGATGTTGGCGAAGGCTGAAAGACGGGTGCGCTTGATGTAGCCGCCGCTGGTGAGCATCACCAGCTGCACGTCATCGTCGAAGGCGCTCACCGACACCAGCGAGGTGATCGCCTCCTCGCGAGGAATCGGCAGCAGCTGCACGATCGGTGTGCCCTTGGCAGCTCTGCTGCACAGCGGCACCCGATAGGCGGGCACCGAATACACCACGCCGCGGTTGCTGAACAGCATCAGGGCATCGTGGTCGTTGCAGCTGATGAACAGCTTCACCGCCTCTTCACCCTGGCTCTTGGTTCCGGCCTTGCCGCGGGTGCCGCGGCTGGTGGCCTCAAATTCGCTCACCGGCATGCGCTTGAGGTAGCCGTTCTCGGTGAGCAGCACCACCGAGCGCTCGTTGGCGATCAGGTCGATGTCCTCGAGACCACCCTCGAGGTCGAGGATCTCGGTGCGGCGCGGGGAGTCGTAGCGGCTGCGGATGGTATGCAGCTCCTCGGTGATCAGCGCGAACACCCGCTCCCTGCTGGCCAGAATGTCCTGGTAGTCGCTGATCTTGGCGAGCAGATCCTCGTGCTCGAGGCGGATCTTGTCGGCCTCCAGCGCCGTGAGCCGCCGCAGCTGCATCTGCAGGATGGCGTCGGCCTGAACCTCGCTGAGGCCGAACTGGTCCATCAGCCCCTGGCGAGCCGTGGCCGTGTCGGCGGCGGAGCGGATCAGGGCGATGATCGCATCGAGGTTGTCGAGGGCGATCAACAAACCGAGCAGGATGTGATCGCGCTCCTCGGCCTTGCGCAGCAGATAGCGGGTGCGGCGCTCGATCGTCTCGACCCGGAAGTCGAGGAACACCTCCAGCATGCGGCGCAGGGTGAGCAGGATCGGCTCACCGTTCACCAGCGCCAGCAGGTAGGCGCTGAAGTTGTTCTGCAGCGGCGTCAGCTTGAACAGGTTGTTGAGCACCACCTGGGGGTAGGCGTCGCGGCGCAACTCGATCACGATCCGCATGCCGTCGCGGTCGCTCTCATCGCGGATGTCGGAGATGCCCTCGAGCTTCTTGTCGTTCACCAGCTCGGCGATGCGCTCGATCAGCGCCGCCTTGTTGGTTTGGAAAGGCAGTTCGGTGATGATCACCGCATCCCGATCAGGCCGGCCCTTCACTTCCAGCGACTCGATCGAGGCGACGCCCCGCATCGTCACCGAGCCCCTGCCGGTGGTGAACATCTCGCGAATACCGCGGCGGCCGAGGATCTGGCCACCGGTTGGGAAGTCGGGGCCGGGGATGATCGCCATCAAGGCGCGATCGTCGATCTCGGGGTTGGCGATCAGCGCCAGCGTCCCGTCGATCAGTTCGGTGAGGTTGTGGGGGGGGATGTTGGTCGCCATCCCCACGGCGATGCCGGTGGAGCCGTTGAGCAGCAGCTGAGGAATCCGCGCCGGCATCACGGTGGGTTCCTGCTGGGAGCCGTCGAAGTTGTCGACGAAATCGACGGTCTCGGCCTCGATGTCCTCGAGCAGGGCATCGGTGGTGAGCGCTTGCAGCCGCGATTCGGTGTAGCGCATGGCAGCCGGCGGATCGCCGTCCACCGAGCCGAAGTTGCCGTGCCCGTTCACCAGGGGCATGCGCATGTTGAAGTCCTGGGCCATCCGCACCAGGGCGTCGTACACCGCCGTGTCCCCGTGGGGGTGGTACTTGCCGAGCACCTCGCCCACCACCCGGGCGCATTTGCGGTAGGGCCTGTCGCTGGTCAGGCCAAGCTCATACATCGCATAGAGGATGCGCCGGTGCACCGGCTTGAGGCCGTCGCGGGCGTCGGGCAGCGCCCGGCCCACGATCACGCTCATCGCATACTCCATATAGGAGCGCGACATCTCGTTGCGCAGATCGGTCTGGATGATCCGGGACGAAGAGCCCCCTTCGGATTCGCCTGGACCGATTGGATCCGCCATCGAGAACCGTTCCGCCAACGGTCAGGTTACCGAATCCCCCCGCCCGCGGGACGTGCCCCCCTCCCCCCTACCCCGCCGTTCCGAGGCCGAGCTGGTGCAACGCCAGGCCAGTGGCAGCCTGCGGGTGCGCAGCGCCGCCGCCTACCGCGCCATGGTGCAACAGGAGGGGCTGGCCGCCGCCTATGGGGCCACCGATGTGGTGGTGGCCGCCGATGCCCAGTTCAGCGACCAGGCCAGCCTGGTGCTCGCCCTGGGCCCGAGCGACCCACCGATCCGGATCCGCCGCTTCCGCCTCGGCGGCGTGGAGGGGCTGGGTGGCAGCGGCAGCACCGACCTGGTGCTGCCGATCGGCGGCGGCCTCGGCGACCCTGCCCGCCAGGGGGGCGCCCAGGTGCTGGCGCAGCTGCTGGCGGGGGAATCGCTGCCCTTCAGCGCCAGCGGCGAGGCCACGGCCCTGCAGCCCCGCCGCGACCTCGACACCCGGATCACCCTGGCCCAGATCGGCAGCGGCCGGCTGCTGCTGCACCGGGCGATCGTGGAGAACGGCATCGTGGCCCTCAACAGCGCCGAAGGGCTGGTGCGCAGTGCCTGCGGCCCCCTGCTCGGTCCGTGGGGCAATGCGCTCTACACCTGCGGCGGCGCCGGCAGCATCGGCCTCACCATGCCGAAGCTGGCGCTGCTCGGCCCGGGCTCAGCGGTGCTGGTGGCCGGGGCGATCGGCTGGGTGGTGGGAGCGGGCAGCGGCCACCAGCCCCAGC
Source organism: Prochlorococcaceae cyanobacterium (assembly GCA_046484965.1). GTDB lineage: Bacteria > Cyanobacteriota > Cyanobacteriia > PCC-6307 > Cyanobiaceae > JAWOHV01. The sequence goes on along the minus strand of JAWOHV010000201.1, from coordinate 761 downwards.
CGCGGCGCCAGCCCAGCGGCCATGCCCGCAGCCCCGGGGCCGCGGCGGCCGTGAGCGTGGATCTGCACCAGCTCGATTCACGCTGGATTCGCCCCTGCTTCTTCGAAGGTCAGGGCAGCGCCCTGCTGGTGGCCATCGCCGCCCCGGTGCCACTGCTGAATGGCAGCCTGGCCCGCCAGGCTGCCGCCGACCACGACGCCCTGGAGGCCCCGCTGCTCGACCTCTCGATTCCAAGGCGGGTCAAACCGGGCTTCGGTGGCGTGTCCTACGGCGCCCTGCGCAGCGGCGTTATTTCTGTGGGCGGCAGGCGCCTGCGCTGTGCACCGGCCCATAGCCCTCAGCTGGCGGCGAGCCTGGCGGAGGAGCTCTGCGAGCGGCTGCGCCAGGGATCTTTTCCGCTGCGGTTGCCGCTGCAACCGTTGAGTGAACGGGCTGCCCTGATTCCCCTCGAAGGCTGAAGCCCGATCGAAGGCACGGCAGCCAGCTGGAAGCGGCGGAATAGTCACCGTAAGCTCGGAGCCCGGGAGTCCCACCCCCCTGATTCGATGGCCGAAACCCCCACCGCGTCCACCCCTGAAGAGCTGAGCAGCGAGGCTTCCAGCCCCGTTCCCGCCGCAACGCCGCCTGAGCCGGCGGAGGCGGAGCAGCTGGTCGAAGGCGACCAAGCTGAGCAAACGGCAACCGTGGACATTGGGGACCTGATAGAGGCTGTTGAAATCGAGAAGGCTGTTGAAAGCGTGGAGGCTGTTGAAATCGTGGAG
>JAWOHV010000181.1:0-9245 GCA_046484965.1 Prochlorococcaceae cyanobacterium | reverse complement strand
GAACACCCCAGCCTCGATCTGGCCCCCTTCGCCCTCCGTTGGCGATGGGGCCGCCTCCAGGGCCGGCCAGCCAAGGGCCCCTTCCGCAGCCCGCAGGGCCGCCACCGCAGCCTCGGCCGAGGGTGCCATCACCCCGATCGTGAACCAGTCGCAGGCCGCCAGGCAGCGATCAAGTTCGCTCCGCAGCCGCTGACGATCGGCCCCGCTCAGCAGCGGTGCCGTGCGCAATCCCCGCAGGGCCGCCAGGCCATCAGGAAGGGCTGAATCAGGAGCCGCAGAGGGAGTGGACATCAGATGAACGGGATAGGGGTGGTTTCAGGTGCTGGGGCGGCGGCCCTGCAGCCGCTCCCAGGCCGTGAAGCCAGCCAGGCAACAGCTCAGCCACACATAGCCGAGGCCGGCGCCAGCCAGCAGGTCGGTGAGCCAGTGGGCCCGGCAATAGAGGGTGCTCAGCCACACCAGCAACACCCAGAGGCTGGAGCCCAGGAACAGGGGCAGCCGCAGGCGAGGGTAATGGGCCGAAAGCAGCGTGGCGGTGAGGAAATAAAACACCACCGAGCCGGCCGCATGGCCGCTCGGAAAGCTGCGGCCGGAGATGCCCTCCAGCAGCTGATCGGGCGGCCGACGGCGATCAAACAGGGGCTTGAGCCAGCGGTCCACCATCAGCACGATGCCGCCCGATCCCGCCACCAGGCAGGCCAGCTCAGCCCAATAGCGCTTCAGGGCCAGGAAGAGCAGCACCGCCGCCACCAGGAACGCCGTGAAGTGGATGCCGCTGAGCTGATACACCAGCAACAGCACCCCACCGAGGGCTGGCGGGATGTGGTTCCCCAGCCAGCTGAGCAGCGCCCCATCGAAGCCTGGGTTGCGCGTGGCTGCCAAACGCGGCCCGAAACCGGCCATCGCCGCTGCCACCAACCCACTCACAAGCAGACGCCAGGGGCCCATCGCCGCCAGCCAGGTGCGCAACAGCAGGGCCACGCTTCGCAGAGGTGAAGCCTGGGCCATGCTCAGCGCTCCTGCAGGCCCCGCAGCTGGGAGCGGGACAGCCGCAACAGGCGATGGGCCTGGCGACGGGCAATGAGCTCGCCATCACCAGGGTCGAGACCGAAGTCGGCCAGTTCGGCATCGCTGCCAAGGAGCAGCAGCGTGGGCGGGGCGGCCCGGCCGGAGCGCCCCCGCAGCAGCTTGCGGGCCCCATCGGGATCCTCCACAAACAACACGTGAAGGCCGCTGTAGTGCACGACGCTGTAGCGGCGGTAGCCCACCACCAGCAGGGGCTCATCAACGTCGGACCGTTGACCGGCGAGCACGGCCAGCTCGCGGATCGGGGCCTGGCGCTCGCCATCGAGCAGCCGGGCCAGCGAGGGCACCACCAGGGCCAGCACGGCCGCAAAGGCAGCGGCGTTGGGCAGCCAGAGCCAGGCCAGGGCTGGGGCGCCGCCGATGCGGCTATGCCGGCGCAGCAGCAGCAGAGCCAGCAGCAGGGCAGCCGCCAGCAGCGGCGTCGCCAGCAACCAGGGCAGCCCCGAGGCCCGCAGGGCAGCCGCAAAACCTGGGTAGGCGGGGTCCTGGCCCGCAAACCTGGGCGCCAGCGCCGCCGCGGCTGCCAGCAGCGCCAGCAGGGCGGCATTGATCCAGCCGCTCAGCCGCAGGCCAGCGCCAAACTCCAGCGGCCCCGCAGCGACCCCATTGGAGCCCTCTGCTGATCTGGCCGGCAAGGGCACGAACAGCAGCGCCACCAGCAGGGCCCCGCCCGGCAGGGCCGGCAGGATATACCCCGGCAGCTTGGTGGCTGCCGCCGAGAAGAAAGCCACGATCAGCAACAGCCAGATGAGGGCCAGCAACGGCAGATCAGAGCCGCTGCGCCTCCAGGGCCGCAACCGCGCCACCGCCACCGGCAGGAACAACGACCAGGGCAGCAGCAGCAGCAGCAACCAGGGCAGATAGAACCAGGGCGGCCCGGGGTGGTCGTAGAGCACCGAGGTGAACCGCTCCAGGTTGCTGAAGCCAAGGAAGCGGCCCAGGAACTCCATGCCGTTGGCACGGGTGGCCAAGGCATACCAGGGCAGCGTCACCCCGAGGAAGAGGGCGGCCATCGCCAGCAGCGGCGCCCGTCGCAGCTCCGCCAGCAGCCGGCCCCGCAGAGCCAGGAACACCAGGATCACCAGCCCCGGCAGCAGCAGCCCCACCGGCCCCTTGGCCAGCACGGCGATCCCGGCGAACAGGGCCAGGGCGCCATGGCCCAGGGCCCGCGCTCGCGAGCCGGGCGGGCTGGCATCGGCCAAGGCAAAGCCGAGCAGCGCCAGGCTGATCGCACTGGCCAGAAACATATCGGTAACCGAGGAGCGGCCCCAGCCCACCCAGCCTGGGCTCAGGGCCAGCACGGAGGCCGCCAGGGTGGCGCGCCCCAGCCGCCGCATCTGGGGCTCCGCCGCCGGAGCCAACTGCCACAGCAATGCAAACAGGGCCAGCACGCTGACGGAGGCGGCCAGGGCCACCGGCAACCGGGCGGCCCAGGAGCTCACCCCGAACAGCCGAAAGCTGAGGGCCACCATCCAGTAGCCCCACACCGGGTAGTCGAAGAAGGTCTCGCCGTTCCAGCGCGGTGTCACCCAGTCGCCGCTGCGCAGCATCTGGTGGCCCACCTCCACAAACAGGGCCTCGGTCTTGTCCATCAGCCCGAGGCTGCCGAGCTGGTGGAAGAAGGCGAGCCAGCAGAGCCCCAGCAGTGCCAGCAGCGCAGCGGCCAGAGCCTGGCGTTCGTCCTCCTCCAGCCAGGCCCGCAAGCGCTCCATGGGGTCAGCCACAATCGGGCGAGATTACGGGGTGTTCCAAACGAAGCGGCTGGAGGCGGCGTAATTCCAGACGAAAACCACCAGGATCCCGGCCAGCTGGGCCCAGAGGGTGTCGCGCGAAACGAAGCTGTAGAAGGCTGAGGCGAGGCCCACATTGGCCAGCACCGGCAGCGAAGCCACCAACAGAAACTTGAGCAGGCCGGCCAGCAGACCCAACCCCCGCTGGCGCGCAAAGCGGAAAGTAAGAGCGTTGTTGATCAGGTAGTTGGAGCTGGCCGCCCCCACCACCGCCAGCGGCAGCGCCTGGGCAAAGGTGAGTCCGACCAAAGCCATCAGCCCCTGGCAGAGCGCCAGCTGCACCACCACACCACTGAGCCCCACCAGGCCGAAGCTGATCGCCCGCCGCGGCAGCAGCCGCAGGCTGAGGCTGTGCAGGATCGAGATCAGGAAATCCCAGAACACGGCCAGATCCAGCTTTGAGCTGCCGGAGCTGCGGGGCTGGAAGCTGAGCGGCACCTCGCTGACCCGCAGCCGCCCCTTGCTCACCGCCAGCAGCTCGTAGAGAAACTTGAAGCCGTTCACATCCACCGATCGCAGCAGCGGCAGCACCGCATCCAGGCGCACAGCGAAGAAGCCGCTCATGAAATCCGTGAGCGGCCGGTAGGCGGCCGGCAGGCTGAGCCGGGCGGCGCCATTGGCCCATGTGGACCCCAGGGTGCGGCGGCCACTGAGGCCGCGGATCTGGGCCTGCGGGTGAAAGCGGCTGCCGATCACCAGATCCGAGGGCCCCTGCATCAGCAGCTCAAGCGCCTGGCGCACCGAGGCAGGCTCGTGCTGCCCGTCGCTGTCCATCACCACCGCCAGATCGCCGCTGGCATCCAGCAGCCCCTCCTTGATCGCGCTGGCCAGGCCCGCCCTGCCGAGACGCCGGATCAGGCGAATTGCCGGCTGCCGTTGGGCCAGCTGGCGCACCAGCTCGGCGGTGCCATCGGGGGAGTCGTCATCGACAACGAGAATTTCCAGCTTGAACTGCTGCTGCAGCACCAGCAACTGGTCCAGCAACGCTCCGATATTGCCCCGCTCGTTGTAGGTGGGCAGCACGATCGAAACGCTGCTGGGCTCAGCCGCCAGCCGCGGGGAGGACACAGACATGCCCCTATCTGAGCCCATGGGGCCCTACTTGATGTATTCCTTGAGCACGCCGTTGCGGTTGGGGTGGCGCAGCTTGCGCAGGGCCTTGGCCTCGATCTGGCGGATGCGCTCGCGGGTCACATCGAAGATCTGGCCGATCTCCTCCAGGGTCTTCATGCGGCCGTCATCGAGGCCGTAGCGCAGCCGCAGCACATCGCGTTCGCGGGGGCTGAGGGTGGCCAGCACACCTTCGAGGTCTTCGCGCAGCAGGTTCTTGGCCACGTCCTGCTCGGGGTTCTCGATGTCGGCTTCGATGAAATCGCCCAGGCGCGAATCCTCCTCCTTGCCGATCGGTGTTTCCAGGGAAATCGGCAGCTGGGCGCTCTTGGCGATGAAGCGCAGCTTCTCGATCGTCATCTCCATCGATTCAGCGATCTCCTCCTCGGTGGGCTTGCGGCCGAATTCCTGGGAGAGGGTCTTGGTGGTTTTCTTGATGCGCGAGATCGTTTCGTAGAGGTGCACCGGCAGGCGGATGGTGCGGCTCTGATCGGCGATGGCGCGGGTGATCGCCTGGCGGATCCACCAGGTGGCGTAGGTGGAGAATTTGTAGCCCTTCTCGTGGTCGAACTTCTCGGCGGCGCGGATCAGGCCGAGGCTGCCCTCCTGGATCAGGTCCTGGAAGCTCAGGCCCCGGTTCATGTATTTCTTGGCGATCGACACCACCAGGCGCAGGTTCGACTGCACCATCTTTTCCTTGGCCCGGCGGCCGAGCATCAGCCGGCGGCGGAACTTGATCGGGGGCATGTCCACCAGGACCGCCCATTCCTTGCTGTCGGGGTGGTGGCCATGGTCGACCTCAAACTGGGCCGCCAGCTCCTCAAGCTGCAGCAGGTCGGCGATCTTGCGGGCCAGCTCGATCTCCTCATCGGGCCGCAGCAGGCGGATCCGGCCGATCTCCTGCAGGTAAACCCGGATCGAGTCTTCGGTGTAGACGCCCTTGGGGCCCACCTTGATGCTGGCCAGCACCTTGGCGGCCTTGGCATCGGCCTTCTCCTTCTCGCCGCCATCTGCCACTGGCATGCCGGCGTCAGCCTCCTGGGCCGCGAGCAGGGCATCGGCCTCGGCCTCGAGGCTCACCTTGCCAGCTGCAGCCAGCGCCATCTTCTGAGTGACCTTTGCCTTAGCCCCAGCAGCCTTTGTCCCAGCAGCCTTTGTCCCAGCAGCCTTGGTAGCCACTGCCTTGCTGGCAGCGGCCTTGCCGGCAGAGGCCTTGCCGCCGGCAGCCTTGGAGTTGCTTGTCTTGGCCTTCGACTTGGCGGAGGCAGCCTTGGTCTTACCTGCCGGCAGGTCCACCTGGGTGAGATCGATCACGTCGCCGGAAGCCGTTCCCACCGCGAGGATCTCAGGTGCAGCAACGGCTTGGGTGGCAACAGGGCTCATGGGGGACAGGCAGCGGAACGGAAACGGAAGCAAGACTGGGTAACAAAGTGGGCCAGCTCGAAAAGGCCCAAAAAGAGACGGGCCAGAGAGCGGCACGAGCGCCCTGAATAGAGGGAAAACCGGTTGAACTATCCCGTCAATAAATCAACAGCTTCCATCTGCCTTGGTGGGCTTGGGCAGTCTTGGTAGCCCCGAAGGGCCTGGCCTGCCAGAGCGGGCTGCCTTGTCACACCAAAGGCTGAACAGCGATGCCATTGAGAAAACGCTGTCAAAGTGACGGTTGCGCAGGGGAGAAGGGAACGCAGACTTGGGCAAAGAAGCGCAGACAATCGCAGTTGTATCGGGGTGACGACCAGCTTGGCGAGGATCAGAACCGCAGCTTCATGCAGGGAAATAAGGGTTCGCGGGGCGTACCGCGCCGGGGGCCTGCATGGGGCTGGACAAAGGATCCTGCTGGGGGCAGTGGCTGTCAACCAAGTGGAAAGGCGTCGAAGGGGTCAGGGGAGTCGACACCGGGTGGTGCGACTGCTTGGACATCAACCGTGGCGGCCATCGGGAAGATGGGCATGGATGAAACCCAACGCGAGGCACGGGCATGCGGCTTGGAGGCCGAGACAGGGTTGTCAGGGGTGATCGCAGACCGGGAGGCCGGGTTGGAGGCAAAGCTCCGGGGCACTCACTACAGGTCTTCCCTCTGGACGGAACTCTGTCTGGTTCCGACGGCAGCCCGTTGGGCCGCTCAACAGACTCATCTTAAGAAAGGCTTGTGACCTTGGCAAGTTCGTCCGTCATAGAAGTTCCAGCCCAGCCGGCGGCCTGGCTGCAGGTGTGGGTGGAGGCGGGCCGTGATGGCCAGGTGTTCACCTACGCCAACCCCCCGGCGGTGGCAGCGGCCGTGGGCGATCTGGTGCAGGTGCGGCTGCGCAACCGCAGCCACGGCGGGCTGGTGCTCGAGGGACTGGCGGACTTGCCGGCGGAGCTGGTGGGCAAACGCATCGCAGCGGTGGAGTCGATTCGGCAGCGCAGCGCCATCGCCCCCCGCTGGCACGCCCTGCTGCTGCAGGTGGCCGCCGCCTGCCACACCAGCCCGTTTCTGGTGCTCAAAACGGCCCTGCCACCTGGCTGGCTGGGCCAACGGGCCAGCTCAGCGCCGCAGTCGCCGCGGCAGCGCTGGCGGATCCGGCTCACGGAATCAGGGCCCGCAGACCCCAGCCGGCCACTGACCGAACGCCAACAGGCCCTGATCGACTACCTGCGCCAGTGCAATGGGAATGCAGGTGTCATCCTCGACCAGCTCTGCGGCCCCGGCGGCTTCAGCCGCTCGGTGCTGCGCAGCCTTGAGGCTCGCGGTTGGCTGGAGCGCTGCCCCCTGGAGGCGCAGCATCAGGGCCTTGCTCAGCCATTGGAGCCGCGGCAGGGTTTGCCCCCCAATTCCGCCCAGGCCGCCGCCCTGGAGGCGATCCAGGCCGCAGCGCCCGGCAGCAGCCTGCTGCTCTGGGGCGTAACCGGTGCCGGCAAGACGGAGGTGTATCTGCAGGCGGCCGCCCAGCAGCTGGCCCGGGGCCGCAACGTGCTGCTGCTGGCCCCGGAGATCGGCCTGCTGCCCCAGTTGCTCGACCGCTGCCGCCAGCGCTTCTCTGAGCGGGTTGTGGAATTTCACAGCGGCCTCGCTGACGCCGAGCGCATCCGCGCCTGGCGCCGCTGCCTGGCGGCTGGCTCCGGCCCAGCGGTGGTGGCTGTCGGCACCCGCTCGGCGGTCTTCCTGCCCCTCGACCCCCTCGGCCTGATCGTGCTCGATGAAGAACACGACAGCTCCTACAAGCAGGAGAGTCCGATGCCCTGCTACCACGCCCGCGACGTGGCCCGGCTGCGAACGGCGGCCGACGGTGCGGTGCTGGTGCTCGGTACGGCCACCCCCTGCCTGGAAACCTGGCTCGCCTGCCGTGGGGGGGGCACCTCCCTGTTGCGGCTGCCGGAACGCATCGGCAGCCGCCCCCTGCCGCCGGTGCGGCTGGTGGACATGCGCCTGGAGCTGGCCGAAGGCCATCGCCGCCTGCTCAGCCGCGCCCTGCTGGGCCGGCTTGAGGGCCTGCAGGGGCGTGGCGAGCAGGCGGTGGTGCTCGTGCCCAGGCGCGGCTACAGCCCCTTTCTCGGCTGCCGCGCCTGCGGCGAAGTGGTGCAGTGCCCCCACTGCGACGTTGCCCTGACGGTGCACCGCAGCGGCGCCCGCGAGTGGCTGCGCTGCCACTGGTGTGACCACCGCCAGGAGGTGGCACCACGCTGCAGCCAGTGCGGCTCCACGGCGTTCAAACCCTTCGGCGCCGGCACCCAGCGGGTGCTTGAGCAACTGGCAGCCGAACTCGAGGGGCTGCGGGTGCTGCGCTTCGACCGCGATACCACCCGCGGCCGCGATGGTCACCGGCGCCTGCTGGCGGCCTTCGCGGCCGGCGAGGCCGACGTGCTGGTGGGCACCCAGATGCTCGCCAAGGGGATGGACCTGCCGCGGGTGACGCTGGCGGCCGTGCTCGCCGCCGACGGCCTGCTGCATCGCCCCGACCTGCGCGCCGCCGAACACAGCCTGCAGCTGCTGCTGCAGCTGGCGGGCCGGGCGGGCCGGGGTGAGAAACCCGGCGAGGTGCTGGTGCAGACCTACAGCCCCGACCACCCGGTGATCCGGCATCTGGTGGACGGCGACTACGGCCGCTTTCTGGCCGAGGAGGCGGCCCTGCGTCAGGGTGCAGGCCTGGTGCCGTTCAGTCGGGCCTGCCTGCTGCGCCTCTCGGGCAGCACCGCCACGGCCACGGCCACGGCGGCCACCACCCTGGCCCAACGCATCCGCCGGCAGGTGGAGGCCGCCGGCTGGCTGCTGATCGGTCCAGCGCCGGCACCGGTGGCGCGGGTGGCGGGGCGCAGCCGCTGGCAACTGCTGCTGCATGGACCGGCAGGCACGGCCCTGCCTCTGCCCCCCGAACTGGAGCTGCGCTGCGGCCTGCCGGCCACGGTGGGCCTCACCATTGATCCAGATCCGCTGCAGCTTTGACCCTCAGGAGGGCAGGGCGGGCCAGCCGAAACCGGCCAGCAGCCGCAGGCGCTGAAGCAGCAGCACCAGAAGCAGCAGGGCCAGGATCGCCACTGCCCCGAGGCCCAGGCCACTCCAGCGCCAGCAGGAGATCCGCAGGCTGTTGAGCTGGCCAGGCTCCAGGGGCCAGCGCACGGCAGCATCGAGCTTGATGGCCGCCTGGGGCGAGGCCAGCTGCACCGCCCGCAGCGGCAGAGGGGAAAGGCGCAGCCCAAGCTGCAGGCCGGGCACCTCCGCCAGGGCCCGCAGATCGAACAGCAGCTCGGTGTTCTGACGCACCCCCAGCAGCCAGTTGCGCTCGCTGAAACTCACCTGGGGTGGTGGCAGCTCCAGGCCCGCCAGGGCCGCCCCCTCCACCAGCAACCGCTGCATCAGCGCCAGCGCTTCGGCGGCCGGCAATGTCGGCGCCTCAAAACGCTGCCCCGTCGCGGCCGCCACCGGCCGCAGCGGGCTGCCCACCAGGTGCGCCTGCAGCTGCTGCTGCCAGGGCAGGCGCTGGCCCGTGGCACTGTGCACCTCCTGGCTGAGGCGCAGCCGTCCAGGGCCCACAAACTCCAGCGAGGTGTCGAGGCGCATGCACCCCGTCAACAGGGTGAGCAGCAGCAGCAGCAGCGCCACCGCCACCAGGGCAAACCCGATCGGGGCCCGGGTGGGACCCACCGGCGGCGGCGGCTCCTCTTGATCGGCAGCCGCGGCAGGGCGCCGGCGCTGGGCCAGGGAGCTGCCGCGGCCCACGATCGGCGGGGCCTCATTGATCGATGGCATGGTGAGCGACCACTCCCGCGGCCGGTTCAGGC
>JAWOHV010000151.1:0-8959 GCA_046484965.1 Prochlorococcaceae cyanobacterium | reverse complement strand
GCCGGCCGCTTCGATCAGGGCCTGGGCGGCGCTGCGGCTCAGCGTTGGCAGGGTGCCGGTGAGCACGAAGGTCTGGCCGGCCAGGGGGGCTGTGGCCGCCGAAGCGGCCGCCGCGCTGGCAGCCGCCAGCTCCTGGGGGCTGGCCGCCAGGGGGAGGCCCAGGGCCCGCAGCTGCTCCAGCAGCTCCCGGTTGGCCGGCGTGGCGAACCATTGCTGCAGCGATTGGGCGATCTCGGCGCCGATGCCGAACACCGCTGTGATCGCTTCAGGCCTGTCGCTGGCCGCGGCGGCCAGGTTTGCCACGCTGGGGAAGGCCTTGGCCAGCGCCTTGGCGTTCACCTCGCCCACGTGGTGGATGCCGAGCCCGTAGAGCTGGCGGTGCCAGGGCTGGGCCTTGGAGGCGGCCAGGGCGGCCACCAGGTTCTCGGCGCTTTTCTCCCCCATCCGCTCCAGGCTGGCCAGCAGGGCGGCATCGAGGCGATAGAGATCGGCGATCGAGCCCACCAGGCCCCGCTCCACCAGCTGCTCGATCAGCTTGCTGCCGGCGCCTTCCACATCCAGGGCCCCCTTGCTCACCCAGTGGCGCAACGAGCCCCGCAGGATCGCCGGGCAGCTGGAATTGACGCAGCGGGTGGCCGCTTCCCCCTCCTCCCGCACCAGCTCCGAACCGCACTCCGGGCAGGTGTGGGGCAGGCTCAGCCGCTGGGCGCCGGCGGGCCGCAGCTCGCTCAGCACCCTCACCACCTCCGGGATGATCTCGCCGGCCTTGCGCACCACGATCGTGTCGCCGGCGTGCAGGTCGAGCTCGGCCAGCCGGTCTGCGTTGTGCAGGGTGGCGCGGCTCACGCTGGTGCCCGCCAGGGGCACCGGCTCGAATTCGGCCACCGGCGTGATCTTGCCGGTGCGGCCCACCTGGCAGGCCAGGCGTACCAATGTGCTGGGGGCCTCCTCGGCGGCGTACTTGAGCGCGATCGCCCAGCGGGGCGCCTTCTGGGTGAAGCCCGCATCGGCCTGCAGGCGCAGGTCGTTGAGCTTCACCACCACGCCATCGGTGGCGTAGGGCAGCTCCTTGCGGCCCTCCTCCCACTGGGCGAAGAAGCCCTCTATGGCCGCCAGGCTGGCGCAGAGCTCGGCGTGGGGGTTCACCTTGAAGCCGGCGCTACGGAGCCAGCGCAGGCAGTCCCACTGGCTGGTGGGCAGGGGCGGATCCCCCTCGGCGGGCCGGTAGTCGGGCGGCAGGTGCAGGGTGTAGGCGAAGAACGAAAGCCGCCGGCTCGCCACCACCTTCGGGTCGAGCTGGCGCAGGGTGCCGGCGCAGGCGTTGCGGGGGTTGGCGAACAGGGCTTCACCGCGGGCCTCACGTTCGGCGTTGAGCTCCGCGAATACGTCATCGGTGATCAGGGCCTCGCCGCGCACCTCCAGCCAGTCGGGTGGCTGCTGCAGCTGCAGCCGCAGCGGCACGCTCTGGATCGTGCGCACATTGGCGGTGATCTCCTCGCCGCGCTCGCCGTCGCCGCGGCTGGCGGCCTGCAGCAGCACGCCGCGCTCGTAGCTCAGGGCCAGGGCGTTGCCGTCGATCTTGAGCTCGGCCACCATCGCCAGCGCCGGCAGCGGCGCTCCGGGCTCGGGGCTGCGGTCGAGCACCTTGAGCAGGCGGCCATACCAGGCCTCCAGTTCCTCGAGCGAAAAGGCGTTGTCGAGGCTGAGCAGGCCGATGCGGTGGGCCACGCTGCGGAAGCCCGCCGCCGGGGCGCCGCCCACCCGCTGGCTGGGGCTGTCGGGGGCCACCAGCTCAGGCTGGGCAGCTTCCAGCTCCAGCAGCTCCCTGTAGAGCCGGTCGTACACCGGATCCTCCATCTCCGGGGCATCGAGCACGTAGTAGGCGTGGGCGGCGCGGTTGAGCAGCCGCCGCAGCTCCTGGGCCCGGGCCTGCTGGCTGGCGGGGCTGGCGCTCATGGCAGCAGGGTGCTCAGGCCGCGGCCACCTTCTGGATCCGGTCCACCCGCCAGGTTTCGTCGAGCTTCACGAAGGTGAAATCGAGCGGCAGCTCCTCTTTGGCCTCGGAGATCAGCTTCACGGTGAGGGTGATCTGGCCCTCCTGCAGCCGCGGCCGGCCGCTCTTGAGGTTGCGGTATTTGTTCAGCTGCAGCCCGGCCAGAAAGCGGATGAACTGCTGGCGGTTCACGTGGGAGCGGTAGTTCTTGGTGGTGAGCAGGTAGGCGCCGTCGATCTGGCCGCTGGCCACCTGGGTGAAGAACTGCTTGATCAGCGGGTTGATGCCGCGGGCGCTGAGCACCAGCTTCACCGCCGTGATCGTCCAATAGAGGAGCAGGGCGCCGGCTCCGGCCAACAGGGCCTTGCTGCCGATCGTGCGGGCCAGACCCCAGTCCATTGCGTGCTCTGCGCTGCCGTGCGCCCCAGAGTCTGCCGGACGGCGCGGCCCCGCTGGGCGGCCTGTGGCGCAGCCGGCACAATGGCGGCCAGCAACGGCATCCATGACCCTCGAGCCCCTGCTGCCGCTGTACCACCGGCTGAATCGCGAGCACTTCGATGGCGCCCTGGCGCCGGAAGGCCGGCCGCTGCTCGATCTGCGCTGGAGCGATGGCCGCCTCTCGCGCACGGCCGGCTTCTACCGGCGCGGCCGCCGCGCCGACGGCCGCGACCTCTGCGAGATCGTGCTCTCGCGCCCGCTGCTGGAGCCGCTGCCCCGCGAGGCCACCTTGAGCACTCTCTGCCACGAGATGATCCACGCCTGGGTGGATCGGGTGCTGCAGGTGCGCGAGGTGCATGGCCCCCACTTCCGCGCCCGCATGGCCCTGATCAATGGGGCCCAGGACGGCTTCGCGGTGAGTCTGCGCCACCGCTACCCGCTGCCCCGCACGGCGGCCCGCTGGCTGGCCCTCTGCCCCAGCTGCGGCATCAGTTCCCCCTACCGCCGGCGGGTGAAGGGGCTGGCCTGCCGCCATTGCTGCGAGCAGTTCCACGGCGGCCAGTGGCACGCCAGCTGCCTGCTCGAGTTCGTGGAGGCGGCCTGATGGCCACCTTCCTCTGGACCCTGGAGTGGGGCGGCCTCACGATTGCCCTGCTGGGCCTGGGGCGCGAGCGTTGGCTGGCCCAGCGGCGCCGGTAACGTTTGCTCAAGCGCACCTGCTGCACAAGCACAACTGGCCATGGACGAGCTGCCCCCCCTGCGCCGCAGCGCCCCTCGCCGGGGCCCCGAGCCGCTCGAGCAGCGCTTGGATCGCTGGGTGAGTACGGGCAGGCAACTGGTGGATGGGGTGGCCGGGGCTCGCCCGGGCTCGCGTGCGGGGGCGCGCGGAGCCGGGCGCCGCGCCGGTTCACTGCCGCGCCTCGATGGCCTGGGCCGCTGGGTGGAAGACAGGCTCGACTGGTTTCTTGAAGACGACGACTGGCGCGAGAGCTGGCAGGAGGAACCGCCCCAGCGCCGCCGCCCGCAGGGCGTAGAGACGCGCCCGCAGGGCGTCGAGACGCGCCCGCAGGGCGTAGAGACGCACCCGCAGGGCGTAGAGACGCACCCGCAGGGCCTGGAGCCCCGTTTTCAGGCCCCCCAGCCCCGCGCTGAAGCTGAACGAGGCGATCTGGCCCGCCCGTTTGGGGAATCGGGGTCCCAGGGCCGCCGCTCTTTGCAGGCCATCTCGCGGCGCGGGCCGGAGCCACTCCAAGCTGCCGCCACCGATTCCCGCGGAACTGATCAGCGCAGAACCGATCTCTCCAGAACCGATCTCCCCAGATCCGATCCCCGCAGCCCCGATCCGGCCCAAGCCGGCCCCGATGACTGGCCCGACGACACCAGCTTCCAGCTCAGCCGCTGGCAGCGGCCCTTGCGCTCCGGCCCCGATCCCCTGGCCCAGCCGCCGGGCCCCCAGCCGCCAGCCCCGTCCCGGCCGCTGCCCCGCTCCTCGCGGCGGCGGATCTGAGCATTTGCCTACGATTAACGCCTAACCGCAGCGTAATCATGGGCAATCTGGTGGTGCTGGGCTTCCCCAAGCTCGAGGAAGCCGAGCAGGTGCGCCGCGAGCTGGTGGAAATTCAGAAGGAATATCTGATCGCCCTTGAGGATGCGGTGGTGGTCGAGCACGACGCCGAGGGCCAGGTGCACCTGCGTCAGTCGCTCAACCTCACCGCCGCCGGTGCCATGGGGGGAGGCTTCTGGGGTTCGCTGGTGGGGCTGCTGTTCCTCAATCCGCTGCTCGGTGCTGCGGTGGGGGCCGGCATGGGTGCCGCCTCCGGTGCCCTCAGCGACCTGGGCATCAACGACACCTTCATGCGGGAGCTCGGCGAAACCCTGCCCAAGGGCAGCGCCGCCCTCTGCCTGCTGGTGAAGCAGGCCACCGCCGATCGGGTGATTGACCGGCTGCGCAGCCATGCACCCCATGCCCGCCTGCTGCGCACAAACCTCAGCCACACCGATGAGGAGCGGCTCAAGCAGCTGCTGGTGAAGGCAAGTCAGCAAGCTGAAGCGCTGCGGCTGGCCTGAGGCTGCCGCCGGCGCGGCATGGCACCTGGAAGGGGCAGTCGAGTTGCTGCAGCCGCTGGTTCACCGGCTGCACCAGTTCGTCGGGCAGCTCAGCGGCCATCTCCTCGGCGCTGGTGCTGATCGAGGGGGAACCCAGCTGCAGGATGCAGAGCAGTTCGGCCCACTGGTGGATCAGGCTTTGCTGCTCCAGCGGCTCCAGGCCGCTGGCTTCGCGATCGGATGAACAAAGGCGCTCAGGGGAAGCAGGCATGGCCGATGATCGATGCATGGCACCCATGCTCGGGGCAGCACATCAACCGTCAACCTGTCAAGCAGGAATCTCCACAATGGCGGCCTGCTTTATGAATTGCTGTGAAGCGCTGGCGCTTCGGCGGGGCCCAGCCAGCGCTGCAGGGCTGGCGAGAACACCTCCCGGATCACCGTCAGGGGCTGGCCGCCGCGGAAGAAGCGGTAGTGGCGGCTCCAGAACGGCCCCCGCTCGGCAAAGCGCTGCTCCAGCCAGCCCGCCCGCACCTGGGCGAGGCCATCCACCTCGCGGAACAGCTCGGCCCGGTTGCTGGTGAGGCTGCGCCAGATCGGCTGGTCGCGGTTGGCCAGGTTGACGCTGGCTGCCTCCTGGTTCCACCAGCTCTCGGCCCAGGCGAGGCTCTGCTCTCCGCAGCGCAGCCACACCTGGCGCCGCAGCAGTGGGCCCGGCAGCTCGGCGATTTCGGGCGGTGCCGCAGCATCGCCAGCAGGATCGGCTGCCATCGCGATCAGCTCCACCTCCAGCGGCAGACCGGTGAGCAGTTCGAGGTGACGGGTGGGGCTGCCGTCGCCGAGCAGCAGCAGCCGCCAGGGGCCGCTCAGTTCACGACCCGCCTGGCCGTTCACCACCTCCTGGAAGGGGGCCTGCCAGAGCACCGGCGGTGAGGGGAGCAGCCTGGTGGTGGCGCTGGCGGCCATGCCGAAGGGTGGTGCAGGAGCTGAACCCTAGGCAGGGCGGACGACCGGCGTCTCCCCGGCCCGATTGCGCTGCTGCAGGCTCAGAAGCCGCTGCTGATGCTCACCTGGCGCTGTTCGCCGCCGCGCTCGATCACGGCCGTGTCGCCGGAGGCGGAGCGCAGGCGCCAGCCACTGCCGCCGATGCTTTCGCCCACCGCGGCACTGCTGGAACTGCCGCCGAGCTGGAAGATCGCTGAACCGGCCCGCCCCGGCACCTGCACCACACCCACAAGCTGGGGCAGGGAGCCGCCAGCGCCCCCTGCGGAGCTAGCACTGCTGCCACCGCCACCGCCACCGCCATAGCCACCTCCACCGGTTGCTGCTGGGGCGGGCCGGCTGATGGCGCTGCTCACCGGCACCCGCAGCACCTCGGCCGCCGGGGCACTGCTCTGGGGCAGGGCGGCCAGTTCCTCCATCCAGGCCTCGGCAGGCGGCGGTGGCAGGCCGTCGGCGGTGGCTTGCTCGTCCTTGGGCTTGTCCTTGGCGGCCCCGGCTGCCTCGCTCGACTCCGCCTTGGCCGCCGTCGTGGTCTCGCCGGTCGGACCCAGATCCCGCAGCCGCTCCAGCAGCAGCAGGTTGCGCTCCTGGCGCAGGTCTTGCCGGGCCACGCTCCAGTTGCGCCAGAGCACCAGGGAGAGGCCCCCCATCGTCAGGCAGATGACGCTGCTGAGGGCCACCAGCTGGCGGCTTCGTGCCGGCAGCACCGCCGGCAGGTTCCAGGAGCCCGGCCAGGCCCGCAGCCCCGAGGTGCGGCTGCGTGGCTGGCGGCCGTTGCCGGGCTGCCGCGTTCCAGGGGGGCGATGGGCGGTCCCTGTGGGGCCCTCATCGCGCACCAGCACATCGATCGGCGAGTCGGGGTCCTCTGCCGCGGGGCTGGTTTCGCTGTCCACGGCGTCCACGGGCGTGAACACCCGGTCCATCACCTGCTCGGCCCGCAGTTCCCAGTAGGCCCTGGAGGTGGGGAGGGTGCGGGCGCTCAACGTTGCCTGGTTCCATGGGGGCCTAAAGGTACCGGCCCCGGCAGGCGCTGACGAGCCCCTCAGGCGGTGGTGGTGGGCCGATCGGCCGGCTGGCGCCGCCGCTCCAGTTCCAGCCAGAGCAGCAGGGCCGTCAGGTCGGCCGGGCTGACGCCAGGCAGCCGCGAGGCCTGGCCCAGGGTGGTTGGTTGCACGGCGGCCAGCCTTTCGCGGGCCTCGTGGGAGAGGGTGCCGATGGCGGTGTAGTCGACCCCCGCGGGTATGGCGCGGTGCTGCTGCCGGCGCATCTGGTCGATCTGCTGCTGCTGGCGGGCCAGGTAGCCGCTGTATTTGATGTTGATCTCGGCCGCCTCGGCCACATCGCGCGGCAGCTCGGCATCGGCCAGGTTGTGGCGCACCAGATCGCTGGCGTGGAAGCCAGAGCGGCGCAGCAGTTCGGCCAGGGTGATCGAGCCCTTGATCGGGGCGCCGGTTTGGGCGGCCACCGCCTCTGCCGCAGGATCACTGGCCTTCAGGCGCACCGTTTGCAGGCGCTTGGTTTCGGCGGCGATCGCCGCCTGCTTGGCAGCGAAGATCCCCCAGCGGCGATCGTCGATCAGCCCCAGCTCCCGGCCCAGGGGGGTGAGGCGCTGGTCGGCGTTGTCGCCGCGCAGCAGCAGCCGGTATTCACTGCGGCTGGTGAGCACCCGGTAGGGCTCGCGCAGGTCCTTGCTGATCAGGTCGTCTACCAATGTGCCGATGTAGCTGCCCTCGCGGGGGAAGTGCACCGGCTCAAGGCCCTGCACGAGCCGGGCGGCGTTGAGGCCGGCCACCAGCCCCTGGGCGGCGGCCTCCTCGTAGCCGGTGGTGCCGTTGAGCTGGCCGGCGGAAAACAGGCCCGCCACCCGCTTGGTTTCCAGGGAGGCCTTGAGCTGGGTGGCCGGCAGGTAGTCGTAGTCGACGGCGTAGGCGGGCCGCAGCATCACGCACTGCTCCAGACCGGGCAGGGTGCGCAGCAGTTCGAGCTGCAGCCGCTCCGGCAGGCCGGTGGAGAAGCCCTGCACATAGATCTCGGGGGTGTCGCGGCCCTCGGGCTCCAGGAAGATCTGGTGGCTGTCCTTATCGGCGAAGCGCACGATCTTGTCTTCGATCGAGGGGCAGTAGCGGGGGCCCTTGCTGTCGATGTAGCCGCCGTAGATCGGAGTGAGGTGCAGGTTTTCGCGGATCAGCTGGTGGGTGGCCGCGGTGGTGCGGGTGATGTGGCAGCTCATCGGCTCGCCGCTCACCCAGCTGGCCGGATCGAAAGAGAAAAAGCGGTCGTGGGCGTCGCTGGGCTGCTCCTCGAGCTGGTCCAAGGCGATGCTGCGCCGGTCCACCCGCGCGGGGGTGCCGGTTTTGAGCCGATCGGTGGCAAAGCCCAGGGCCTGCAGCGCCTCGGTGAGCCCCTCGGCGGCCTGCTCGCCGGCCCTGCCGGCGCTCATCGACTGGTTGCCCACCCAGATCCGGCCGCCCAGGAAGGTGCCGGCGGTAAGCACCACCGCCTTGGCGCCATAAACGCTGCCGAAGTAGGTGCGCACTCCTGTGATCCGGGCAGCCGGGCCGTGGGCCGGCTGCCAGCTGGGGCCGCCGCCATCGGCGTCGCCTTCGATCACAAGGCCCGTCACCATCGCCTCACGCAGGGCCAGATTCGGTGTGTGCTGCAGCAGCTGCAGCATCTGGCGGGCGTACTGGCGCTTGTCGGTCTGGGCGCGCAGGGCCCAGACGGCCGGGCCGCGGCTGGCGTTGAGCACCCGCTTCTGCAGGGCGGTGGCATCGGCCAGCCGGCCGATCACCCCGCCGAGGGCATCCACCTCATGCACCAGCTGGCTCTTGGCCGGCCCGCCCACCGCCGGGTTGCAGGGCTGCCAGGCGATGCGATCGAGGTTGAGGCTGAACAGGGCCGTCTGCAGGCCGAGCCGGGCCGCCGTGAGCGCCGCCTCACAGCCGGCGTGGCCGCCGCCCACCACGATCACATCGAAGTCCTCGCTGGCGGCTTCGCTGGGGAGGATTGGAGCCATCTCCCCATTCTCGCCGCTGACTCGATCAGGCTGGCGCCGGTTCAGATGCAGGTGCGATCGGGGCGGGCTGCAGGAAGCTGATGGTGGCTTCCTCACTGCCGAAGCTGAAGCCCTGCAGGAAGATCAGCGCGTCGGATCTGTGCTGGTAGCCGGCGCGGCCGTCGTTGAGCACCAGGAACACCCCGTTCTGCAGGCCTTTGTTCGAGCCGGTGTAGAGGAAGGCCCGGGCCGTGTTGGCCTCGAACGCTTCACCGCCCACGCCCTTGGAGTTGATCTGGCCGGGATTGAGCTTACGGATGCTGCCGCTGGCCTGGCTGATGTTTTCTGGGATGATCGATTCCGGGGCGTCGATCTGATCGCCTGCTTGATAGTTGGTCACCACATCCCAGCGCACACTGCGGCGCGGGCCCTTGAGCACTGAATCGCCCAGTGTGGTCCAGCGGTAGATGGCTGCTGCAATTGGA
>JAWOHV010000117.1:0-3500 GCA_046484965.1 Prochlorococcaceae cyanobacterium | reverse complement strand
ATGCGCTGGCGGATGCGCTCGAGGATGCGGCGGTAGCGATCCACCGTGTAGCCGCGGGCCATCGCCTTGAGCACGGCGTCGTCGCCGCTCTGGAAGGGGATGTGGAAGTGCTCGCACAGCTTGGGCAGCTCGGCGCAGGCGTCGATCAGCCGCTCGGTGAAGTAGCGCGGGTGGCTGGTGGCGAAGCGGATCCGCTCGATCCCCGCCACGTCGTGGACGTGGTGGAGCAGGTCGGTGAGGGTGTGGGCGCGGCGGCCCTCCGGGGTGATGCCGGGCAGGTCGCGGCCGTAGGCATCGATGTTCTGGCCCAGCAGGGTGATCTCCTTGAACCCGCGGGCGGCCAGCCCCTCCATCTCCAGCTTGATGGCTTCGGGCAGGCGCGATTGCTCCTGGCCCCGTACCGAGGGCACCACGCAGTAGGTGCAGCGCTCGTTGCAGCCGTAGATCACGTTCACCCAGCCGCAGATGCTGCTGTCGCGGCGGGCGGTGGTGATGTCTTCGAGGATGTGGTGCTCGCCGGTGGCCACCACCTGCTGACCCTGCTCCACCTGGGCCAGCAGCGCATCGAGGCGGTTGGCGTGCTGGGGCCCCATCACCAGATCCAGCTCGGGCACCCGCCGCAGCAGCGACTCGCCCTCCTGCTGGGCCACGCAGCCCGCCACCACCAGGGTGAGGTGGGGGTTGGTGCGCTTGCGCTGGGCCTGACGGCCCAGGTAGCTGTACACCTTCTGTTCGGCGTTATCGCGGATCGTGCAGGTGTTGTAGAGCACCAGATCGGCCTCCAGCTCGGCCGGGGCCTCGCGGTAGCCCATCGCTTCCAGGATCCCGGCCATGCGCTCGGAATCCGCCTTGTTCATCTGGCAGCCGAAGGTGGTGATCCAGTAGCTGCCGCGCTGGGAGAGGGTCGCCGTCATGGCTCCAGTGTCCGACATCGACACGGTGGGAGGGGCTTCAGGCGTAGGGCTGGTACCCCTTCACTTCAACGATTTCGGAGCCGTGGCGCTCGTTGAGGGTTCGCTTGATCGCGGCGCGCCGGTCGTTGCTGACGTACACGGAGCGGGCCAGGTCGATGAAGCTGGCGCCGAAGTCCTGGCGGCGTTCGTGGTCGCGGATGTCGTCCTCGATCCGCCAGAGGGCCTGATTCACCTCGCGCAGCTCCTGCTGCAGGGCCGGATCGATCACCGCCGCCGTGGCCGCCAGCTCAATCTGGAGCAACTGCAGCTCGCGTTGGGCGTGCCCGCGCTTCTCACCGCTGAGCCGGGCCGCCTTGATTTCGAGGATGGTGATCTTGTCAACCAGCTCGCCGATCGACACGGGGATTCGGGGGCTGGTCATGGTTGAGCGCTCCGCTGCCCGGGCCAGCGCCGCAGGTCTCGTTGCAGGGTGGCGATCACCCCAGCCCAATCCCCCGGCTGCTGCTGGCGGAACAGCCGCAGTGAGGGGTACCAGAAGCTGGTGTCGCCCGCCTCACCCCAGCGCCAATCGCTGCCGTGGTGCAGCAGCAGCCAGGTGGGGGCGCCCAGGGCTCCGGCCAGGTGCACCAGGGCGCTGTCGGAGCTGATCAGCAGGTCGCAGGCCAACAGCATCGCGCCGGTGTCCACGAAGTCCCAGCAGGCGTCCACCGCGCCCTGGCAGGCCACCAGGCGACTGGCGATGGCGGAACCCGCCAGCTGCTCGCTGCCCGGGCCCTTCTGGAGGCTCACGAAGCGCACCCCCGCGATCTCCGCCAGGGGGTCCAGGGCCTGCAGGGGCAGGGAGCGGCCGCGCAGTTCGCTGGTTTCGGTGGCCGGGTTGCCCTGCCAGTGCAGCCCCACCAGGCGCTCACCCGGCGCCAGCTCGGCGCGCAGGCGCTGGCGCCAGTGCTGCAGCCGCTCAGGCGGCACCTGCAGGTAGGGGGCCTCCACCTGCACGGCCTCGGGGCACACCCCGAGCAGGCCCGGCACCGAGAGCAACGGCAACCAGTGGCCGTTGCGCTGGGCGCTCACGTGGGCCGGACTGAGCAGCTTCACGGGCAGCTTCGAGCTGCGCACCAGGCCGTGCAGCTTCTCCGGCAGCCCCAGCGCCACCTGCGGCGCGAAGGCCGCCATCGCCGGTGCGTAGCGCAGGAACTGCAGCATGTCGCCCAGGCCCTGTTCGCCCACCAGCACCAGCTCACCGTCGAGCGGGCTGCGGCCATCCCAGGCGGGCATGCCGGGCTGGCAGATCGGCGGCAGCGGCTGGGCCTTGTGGCGGCGCCATTCGTAGTGCTGCCAGCCTGCGGCGTAGTGGCCCTGGCGCAGCAGCAGCTTGGAAAGATTCCAGTGGATGCTGCCCTGCAGGCGGCTGGAGGCCAGCGGCAGGGCCTGGCGGTAGTGGCTGATGGCCTCGGCGGCGGCACCCCGCTGGGCCAGCACCAGGGCCAGGTTGTAGTGGGCGTCGGCGTTGGCGGGCTCAAGCTGCAGCGCCCGCCGCAGCAGCTGCTCCATCTCGCCGTAGCGGCCGCTCTGCCAGCAGATCACGCCCAGGTTGCCCAGCAGGGTGGCGTTCTCCAGGCCGGCGTTGAGCAACTGGCGGTAGAGCAGCTCGGCGGCTGCGGCGTTTCCCTGGCCGAGGAGTGTGTGCGCCTGGTGCAGCTGGGCCTGCCAGCTCGCAGGGGAGGCCACGGCCTGAAGGGATGGCGCCGGCCGGGCGGGCATGGTGAATTAGGGCGCTGCCGCATGCGCCCCGACGGTGACACAGGCCCCTCCCGCAGGCAACTGGCAGAGCGATGTGCAAGCGCTCTGGGAGCAGGGTCAGCAGCAGGCCGCCATCGATCGGCTGCTGGAGCGCATCAACGCTGCCCTGCCGGCCATCCCGAGGCTGCTGGGATTGCAGCTGGTGTATTACATCTTTCAGCTCGGTGATCTGCCCGGGGCCGAGCGCTTCCTGCGGCAGCTGTTGCAGGTGCATCCCCAGGATCAGGAGATCCTTGAGAACCTGGCGGTGGTGCTCAGCCGCCAGGGGAAGGCGGCCGAGGCGGCGCCCTGTTTCGAGCAGGTGGTGGCCCGCTCGCCTGGCAGCGTGAATGCCTGGGATGGGCTCGCCGCCAGCCTCTCCCGGCTCGAGCGCTATGGGGAGGCGCGTGCAGCGGGCGAGCGCTCCCTGGCCC
Source organism: Prochlorococcaceae cyanobacterium (assembly GCA_046484965.1). Taxonomy (GTDB): domain Bacteria; phylum Cyanobacteriota; class Cyanobacteriia; order PCC-6307; family Cyanobiaceae; genus JAWOHV01. Next base: position 373 of record JAWOHV010000117.1, on the reverse strand, counting down.
TGAAAACCGAGGCCGCCCGGCCCCTGCCGCACTGGCAGCCGCCGGCGGGCACACCCCAGCAGCATCTGGAGCGGCCCGGGCGGGAGCAGCGGCGGGATCTGATCGCCTTCTCGATCTGGGGAACCAACCCCCGCTACCTGCGCGGTGCGTTGCGCAATGCGTTGTTGATTCCGGAGCTCTATCCCGGCTGGCAGGCTCGCTTCTATCTGGATGTGAGCGTGCCGGGGGAGCTGGGGGCACTGCTGGCCCACCTGGGGGCCGAGTGCCGGCTGATGCCCGCGGGCCAGAACCTGCGCCAGAAACTCTGCTGGCGCTTCCAGGTGGCCAATGATCCGGCGGTGGGCCGCTTCCTGGTGCGCGATTGCGATTCGGT
>JAWOHV010000102.1:0-4681 GCA_046484965.1 Prochlorococcaceae cyanobacterium | reverse complement strand
GCCCGGGCCTCTATCCCCTGCTGGCCCTCGCCTTTGGTCTGGTGGCCTTCGGCGTGGCGGCGGTGCTGGGGGCAGCGGTTTTCTGGCGGTGTACGTCGCCGGCATCGTGCTCGGTAGCCGCTCGATCGTGTTTCGGCGGGGGATCTTGTCCTTCCACGACGCCACCGCCTGGTTGGGGCAGTTCGTGCTGTTCGTGATGCTGGGGCTGCTCAGCGGGCTGGTCGCTGTCGCTGGTGGCCCGCTGGCTGCAGCTCGGCCCTTTCGGTGGAGATCAATGCCCTGCGCCAGGTCGATGGTGAGATCGTCAACTACCCCGTCAAAGCCCGAACCCACGTTGCCGTCATGATCCACGCCTGACTGGCGACGCGTCTGATCGCCGGGGGTAAAGTTGAATTATTGAGCGAATTGTTGGTGGTGCTTAAGAAAGCAAAACCGGTTATCCATCCGATCGACTTGGTCGTATCTTCTGTTTCTGGCAAATCGCAAAAAAATCCACTGCAGATTGTAGAGGTGAGTGGTTTTGATCCAGTCCTCCAAGGCGAAGCTAGTAACCTCTCCTTCGGGATCTGGAATCCATCGGTTGCGCCGAAAAATCTGATCGAAGATGTGTCGTCGATCTCCTTTCGTGAGTGCACGAGAGTCACGACCATTTTGTGTCATGAATCGAAAAGTATTGATGGCTCTATGGCCGCAACCTACCTTCCTTGATGTTGAGGCTGCAGCGGGGCCACCACGGACTCGACAACACGATCTCCCAGTTGGAGGCAATCGCCTTTGAGCCCGATGGAAGCATTTGCATTGTCGCCGAACCGAATCTCTTCTTGAAGCTGGCCGGTTGGTTTATGGCGGCGCCAGAAAGCGGATCGGCTCAGCCGGACGGAGCTGGGCCGTTATGTTCCCTTGGATCCCATCATTTGCTTCGATCTTGATGGCCCGCACGCCGGAGCCTGGCCGAAAATTGATCGCCTGCAGGTTCACCCAGACCAGCTGGGGAGAAAGAGCCGAATCGAAATAGTATACCTTGTTCGTCTGATCAATCAGCGTGCGCCACCAGGTGGGGGCAATGTTTGGATGCTGGGGATCCGGTGTTCCCCAGGGCACCGAGACGTTGCGCATCACGCTCATCACACCGGCCAGGGCCTGGCGGGTATCGGTGGTCGCAGGCAGTTGCTGCAGGTAATAAGAAGCGCGCACGAAGCGATCGGGCGACTGAATTGAGCCCGGCAGCTCCTTGGCCCCATCCTTCGTGGTCCAGAAGCTGTTGAGCTTCAGCTGCTCGCTGTAGATCGGGCTGTTGGTCATCACCCGATACTGCCGGCCGTGATGAATCACCGGCTTACCGTTCAGATATTCAATGATCGCCGAATCCCCGCTGGCGTCGGAAACAGCCATGTGAACCGTGGCTTTGGCGATGCCTCCGGGCCCGAAGGCAACCGGCACGATCTGGATCCGATCGTCGGTCACGGCCTTCACCACAGCGGCCACGCTGTCGTATTGACTAAGCAGATAGAGGGTCCAGGCTGCAAAGGAGAGGCGCGGACGATTGCCGGCCTGGGATAGGCCGAAGTCGTTTTCGGCCAGATACAGCAGGTTGGCTACCAAGCCGCGCTCATTGAGACCATCGAAACTGGCATCCACGGCCCCACCTGGGCTCGTGCTGCCACTTGCCACCACGGCGCCGTAGCGCGTAGTCCAGCGCAACGAGTTCACCCCTCCGGCACCATCGACCCGCTCACCGCGGGGAACCACATAAAAGTGTGAATTGAAGCCATAGGGCCAATCCATCGAACGGCCGGTGATCACCTGATTGGCAGGGCCAAGCCAGGTGACGCGCGAACAGGCCCAGGCAGCTGGAGCGAGGCTGGCCAGGCCCAGGGCCGAGATGGCCGCCAGGGTTGCCGAACGGATGCGAAGGGCCATCGGGCAAATCCGAACTTTCGACAGTGTGCAACCCGGCGGACGGCCGAGTTCAAGACACTTGCGATTTTTTAAAAATGCACCGATACCAGCAGCATCGCTGGCGCAGCCTGAAAGGAGTTGTTTGGCTCCCCATGGCCCTGCCCTGGTTCGTTCCCCAACCCCACCGAGGCCTGCGGAGGCTGGGGGTGGCGCCCGCCCTGGCGGCCCTGCTGGCAAGCCACGCCGCGGCCGCCGAGCCAATGGCCACCACGCTGTACAGCGGTGGCGACATCCTCACGATGGCCGGTGATCAGCCCGCCTACGCCGAGGCCCTGGTGGAGCGCGGCGGCAGGATCCTGCAGGTGGGCCCCCTGGCGGAAGCACTGCGGATCGCGGGCCCCCGGGCCCGCAGGCTGGATCTGGCCGGCCGCACCCTGCTACCGGGGTTCATCGATGCCCACGGCCACCTGCCCGACTACGTCACCACCTGGGGCCGGCCCGACCTCAGCCCACCACCCGTGGGCACCATCTCGAGCATCGCCGATATCCAGGCGGTGGTTCGACGCTGGCTGGCTGAACACCCCGCCCCGGCTGGCCAGCTGGTGTTCTTCAGCGGCTACGACGACAGTCTGCTGGCCGAACGGCGCCATCCCAGCCGGGCCGACCTCGATGCGGTGAGCGCCAGCACACCGATTCTGCTGATGCACGCCTCCGGCCATCTGGTGGTGGCCAACAGCGCCGCCCTGGCTCTGGTGAGCATCAATCGGGGCAGCGCCGATCCAGCCGGTGGCCATATCCAGCGCGATCCGGCCACCGGCGAACCGAATGGCGTTCTGGAAGAAACCGCCGGCTACCCATTCCTGCCCTTGATCCCCCAGCCATCGCTGAGCGAGAAGCTGAACAAATTGGACGAGGTGCAGCGCTGGTGGGCCAGCTATGGCCTCACCACCGCCCAGGACGGCCTGAGCAATCCGACCAATCTGGCCTTGCTGCGGGAAGCGGGCCGCCAGGGAAGGCTGATTCTGGATGTGGTGGCCTACCCATTCTTCAAGGAGCTGGGGGATCCGGCTGCGCTGGAAGCAAAGCTGCGCGAGGTGGAGATTGTGAGGCCAGTGGCCGCTTGGCCACTGGGATCGATGCAGTCGAACGCGGGCAGGGAGTTCAGCAGCCCGGCCACGGGTAACGGCGCCGGCAAGGTCAAGCTGCGGGTGGGTGTGTATGAGAACCACCTCAAGATCGGCGGCATCAAACTCACCAGCGACGGCTCACCCCAGGGGCGTACGGCCTACATGAGTCGGCCTTACACCACACCCCCGCCAGGCCAGGCGGCCGACTACCGCGCCTATCCGGTGATGAGCCAGCAGGAGGTGGACGACTGGGTGGCCCTGGGCTGGCGCAAGGAGATTCCTCTGATCACCCACACCAACGGCGATGCGGCGGTGGAACAGTTGATAACGGCCGTGGCCCGGGCCCGGGCGCGCTATGGCGCCAAGGACCTGCGGCCGGTGGCGATCCATGCCCAGCTAGCACGCCACGACCAGGTGGATCGGATGGCGGAGCTGGGAATTGTGCCGAGTTTCTTCAGCGCCCACACCTTCTTCTGGGGCGATTGGCACCGCCGCAGTTTCGGTGAAGCCCGGGCGGCCGGCATCAGCCCCCTGGCCTATGCCCAAAGCAAAGGCCTGCGCTTCACCAACCACAACGACGCCCCGGTGGTGCCTCCCGACATGATGAGGCTCGTGAACACGGCCGTGAACCGCACCACCCGCAGTGGTTTTGTTCTCGGAGCCAAGGAACGCGTTTCGCCCTATGTGGCTCTCAAGGCGATTACCGACTGGGCCGCATATCAGTATTTCGAGGAAGCCAGCAAGGGCACGCTGGCGCCTGGCAAGCGGGCCGATCTGGTGATCCTGGATCGCAATCCGCTCAAGGTGGATCCGGCCATGATCAGCACGATCAAGGTGGTGGAAACGATCAAGGACGGCCGCAGCATCTACCGCCTGGGTCGGGACCGGATTGATGCACGCAAGGCCGCCGCCGCCTCCCAGGTGGCGGCCGACCCCCTGCAAGCCCATGCCCATGCCCATCGCGATGCCCATGGGCATGGAGAGCCCTGAAAGTGTGAAAAACGACTGGGACAGGGGCTGATGGTGTGCTGCGGTGGCGATAGCCGATCAACGCATTCAGGATCTTGACTGTTTCAGCCACTGGCTCAGGCCAGCACCAGCAACAACAGGCGGTTGCCTTCCGGATCCAGCAGCCAGGCTTCCGCTCCGAACGCTTCCGGCCGCGCCGCCTCCAGCAGCGAGGCCCCCAGAGCAAGCGTTGTTGCGATCCAGGTATTGAGGATGGCGACCGCGCCTGTGTCATCGGACTGGCGTTGCAGGCAAAGCGCCAGTCGGCCCTGCTGAGGGGGTTGGGGACGGGCGCGCGATGGGAGATAGAACTCCAGAAAGCCTCCGGCTGGCCAGGGCAGCCTCCAGTGGCTGGCACCCAACCCCAGCTGAGGCTCCACCTCGAGCAGGGAGCCATAGAAGTGGGCAAGGGCCGCGGGATCATCGGCTGCCAGCACGATTGAAGCCTTCATCCACCCTTCCATTGCTGCCAAATCCTGGCTCCCCTGCAGCTTTCAGGGACGCTGGCTGAGTCGGCTATCGGCAGTGTCGCTGAGTTGTGGAGGCAATCGCCTCTCCACCGCCATGAACACCAGCCAGGCCACCCCGGCGCTGATGCCGCCGCTCCAGTCGCTGCGCAGCAATTCCACGATCGCCACTGTGCTGGC
>JAWOHV010000062.1:0-5512 GCA_046484965.1 Prochlorococcaceae cyanobacterium | reverse complement strand
GTTGTCAGCTGGGGGGTCCGCGGCATCAAGCAGCGCAAGAATCTCGTCGAGTTCGGTGTTCACCTGGGCCAGCCGTTGCTCAAGCTCCAGCTTCTGAGCAGCAATCTGGTCGCGGTCGGCGGCCAGGGCATCCCGTTCCGCCGTGAGGCCATCGCGTTCGGCCGTCAGCTGGTCGCGCTGCTGCTCAAGCTCCAGCTGCTCCCGTTGCAGCACCAACAGCGGACTGCGGCGCCACAACAGCAGCGCCGGATCGCTGGCCTGCCGTTCCAGGCAGGCGGCCAACAGCAGAGGGTCCAGTTCCGGGTCCAGCTCCTGGGGGGAGGGCACCAGCACGGTCGCCATCCGCCTGAGCCAGGAGCCGGCTCCCTGCAACACCGCAGGGGCGGTCTCCGCCGCCACCAGCAGCAGCCCATCGCCCGGGGCCGGTTGCCCCTCCGCCAGCAGCGGCCATTGCTCCAGCACATCCGCCAGGGGCAGGGCCGGCCGCAGCTCCAGGCTGATCAATTGCAGGTTGGGCCGCTGTTGCTGGATGCGCTCCGGTGGGGTGGTGCCCGTCCAGCGCGAGTCGTTGTAGCGGTACCAGCACTGTTCGCCGGCTTCCGCCGCCAGCAGGTCGGCAACCAGGCTCACCTCTGACAGCCCTTCGGCCTTGAGCTCCTGCCGCAATGGCTCCAGACGTAGCGGATCGGGCTCCACCACCAGCACCACCGCACCGCCGGCTCGGGCTGCGGCCACCAGCTCCACAACCTGCCCGGATGGCTGCAGACCCACTAACACAACCCAGTCCACCTGGGCGGCTTCCTGAATCAGCAGGGCCGGCAGCTCGGCCAGGGGCCGGAGAACAGCGGGCATGGCAGAGCCCTGACAGGGTGGTCGCAAAGGCTGGAGTTTAGGGAACCCCGCGAACACCAGCTTGGCTCCCCAACAGGACTGCCGCATTCCGGAGCCTGGGCAGCCTTTTATTCTGGGGTGGCAGCTTGGCTCTTCAGCCCGTGCCAGAGCAAGAAGAGCAACGCTACCGGCTCGCCATCGCTGGCAGCGACTGGCCAGCCGAATTGGACACTCTGGGCAGGCCCCTGGCAAGCCTCAAGGCTGCGCGCAAAAAACTTGAGCGCTTTAACGAAGCGGAGGTGTGGATCGGCTACGGCAGCCCGCTCAGCCTGCTCGCGTCCGCCGCCACAGATGATCCGCGCGACGCGCTGGAGCGCTGGGCCAAGCAGGCCAGCCGCGCCCTCGAGCTGCGGCAGGCCCACCCTGGCCGCTGCTCTCTGATCAATCTCTCCCTGCTCAACCAGCAGGCCATCAGCCAACTGCTGCAAGCGGACGAGGCTGAACCCGCTCTCGAATCCAAAACAGGCAGCATCGCGGCCTCGACCCCAACCTCTGCCCCAAGCTCTGCCACTGGCCCAATCAAGCCAGCCTCCTCGGATCCGGCGCCATCAACCGAGCTCGACCTGCGCCTCGCCCTGGCCCTGCAACACCGCCGCGACCTGAGCGACTTGTATGCCGACCTGGAGGGTTGCTGCGAGCTGCTGGGAAGGGAACCCCAGTTCCAGCTACCCCTGCCCCCCCTGCGTGGTGCGGCACTGGCCGAGCGCTGCCTGGAGAGCTGGAGCATTCAGCAGGCAGAGCATCAGCAGTTCTTAGCGCTTCAGGCCGAGCAGGCCGCCAGCGCTGAAACGGCCCTCAAGGAAGCCCGCGAGGAGGCCGAGCTCACCCTGCTGCAGCTCCACCAGGTGCAGGAGGAACTCGAGCACTACTTCCTCGAAAACCGCAAGGCCAGCGAAGAGCGCGAAGCACTGGAGCAGCGCGCCAGCAACGCCGAAGCCGCCCTGCAGAAAGCCCAGGCCGAAACCGAAACCCTCAGTCAGCAGCTCCAGGCTCTGCAAGCCCAGCAGGCCGAGCAGGGCGCCAGCGCTGAAACGGCCCTCAAGGAAGCCCGCGAGGAGGCCGAGCTCACCCTGCTGCAGCTCCACCAGGTGCAGGAGGAACTCGAGCACTACTTCCTCGAAAACCGCAAGGCCAGCGAGGAAACCAATGCTCTGCAGGGGAAGCTCGAGACACTCGAACAGGAGGCCTTGCATCTATTTCTGCACGCCACCCCCAACGCCGACCTCGACCACAGCCGCCTCGAGCAACTCACCGCCTTGGCGCGGGCAGCCCTTCAGCTCAACTAACCAGCTCAAAAAAAACCCCCACCTTTGCAAGGTGAGGGAAGAACTGAGGGACGTTGAGGGTGGGTGGTTGTTATGACCCTAAAGATCAAGCGTCCTGGGGCTTGATGATGACGCCATCAACCTTGCCTTTCTGGGCCAGGATTTGGTCGTAGCTGATGGTGTTACCACCAATCCTCAACACATCCTCCTTACCAAAGTTAGTAACCACCAGACCCTTGACAGACTTGGCATTGGCTATATCAACAGTATCAATATCGGAGTCCTTGCCCAAATCAATGCGATTTCCGGCACGCACACGGGAGCCTACGCCGAACACTGCTGTGTCAGCACCCTCTCCAAGATCATATTTGCCACCAGTTGACCTCGAGCCCAGATTGAACTCAAGCAGATCGTTTCCCTTGCCAAGGCTGGCCTTCGAGCTCGTAATTTTTGAGCCTGCACCAAAAACCAGTGTCTCCTCGGTAACCGCCCCACCAGCCGAGAATTTAGACTTGTTCAAAACGCTGCTATCAACGCGAGCAGAGCCGCCTTCATCGGTGTCGTATCGAAAATCGAGCCGTTGAAATTTAGCCTTAGAAATATCTACTGTTTCACGGTCAAAGTTCTCAACCGTAAGCCTGTTGTAAGGCTTACGGTTGAAGTCAGTTTCCAGGTTTCTCCAGCAAGCTCAGGCTTGTCTACCGACTTTTTAGCCTTGGACGACAGCTCGTCGTAGTTCGAGCCCCGGAGCGAGAGGGAAAGAGTAGCCGCCATGACAATTGAGAAGCCTAAATCGGCTGGAATTGGGCCTATAAAAACACATTAGAAGATCCTGAGCCAACATACTTAAGCCAGCCAAGGAAGTGGCCCAGCCCCTATGGCCGCCGGCGCGCCTGCAGCTCCTGGATCAGTTGCAGGTAGCTATCGGCGCTGCGCGCCAGCCCGTAGCTCTCCACCACCGTGCGCCTGGCAGCCCGGCCCAGCCGCTGACGCAGCTCAGGCTTGAGCAGCAGCTCCAGCAGCGCCGCAGCCAGAGCGCCCGTATCAGCGAATGGCACCAGCAGGCCATTGCGGCCGTGGCTGATCACCTCCGCCAGCGGGCCACCGGCGCTGCCAACCACCGCCGCCCCACAGGCCATCGCCTCCAGCAGGCTCCAGGAGAGTGTGTAGGGGTAGGTGAGGTACACGTGTGCGGCGGATATCTGCATCAGGGCCAGCAAATCGCCATAGGGCAGGCGGCCAAGAAAATGCACCCGGCTGCGGTCGATCCGATCCCCCAGCTGCTCCAGCAGGGCGCCGCCATAGCCGAGTGGGTGGTCGCTGGCTGGGCCATACCCTTGGCCCTCGAGCTCGCCGGCGATCAGAACCTGCACCCCGCTGTGGGCCTGCAGCAGCGCCGGCAAAGCCTTCATCAGCTGGTGGAAACCACGCAGAGGCTCGAGATGGCGGCTGGCGAAGGTCACCACCGGATCACCTGCCCGCAGCGTGAGAGCTTCACCCACCGCCACGGCGCAGTGGAAGTTCGGCGCAACCCGATCCGTATCCACACCCTCATGGATCACGTCCAGCTGCCGCTGTAGTGCCAGCGGAAAGGTGCTGCGTTGGAACTCAGTTGGCACAACAGCCCGATCGGCAGCTTGGATGGCGGCCAAGGCCAGGAGATTTTTGCGCTCGATGCAGGCCTCCAGCTCCGGCGCGATCGGTTCCACTTCAGGATCGAAGCCAGCCCCCAGGCAGGCGGGGCTGCCGTAGAGCTCGGGGTAGGCCAGCAGCACCGCCTGCGGCCAGATCGTGCGCAGATGCAGCGCCTCGCCCCAGGAGCTGTGCACAATCACAGCATCCGGCTCAAAACCCTGGTCCCGCAGCTCGCGGCAGGCCTGGGCCACGAGCCAGCCACGGCGGAACGCCTGCTCCAAATCGGCATCTAGGGGCCCGCCGGGGAAGGCCTCCTCCCAGGCGGCCACCGCGCCGTAGGCAAGGTGGGTGAGGCCCTCGATCGGCTGGGCCAGGGGCTGAGCCCCAAGTGCCACAAGCTCCTGGCCGCGTTCCTTCCAGGCGCCAATCAGATCCCGGAACTGGGCCGGAAAGTTGTGGTGAATCAACAGCAGCCGCACCGGGTTATTCCCGCGACGGCAGCGGCAAAGGCGGCAGGGGCTCGCCCTGCATCAGCAGCCGCACCCGCGCATCGAACCACTCCTCAAACAGCTCCTCCAACAGCGTGGCTCGCATGGTGTTGTTGAGCTGGGCCGGGATCAACCGTTCGAAACGAAGTACCACCCAGATGTCCACCACGTGGAACGGTGGCCAGAGCTGACCCTGGCGGCTCACCCGCAGGCGGCTGAACAATTCCGGGTGGGCGGCGGAGAGAGGCACCGGGCCAATCAGGCCTCGGGTGTTGCGCTCAGTGCCGATCGAGAAGGCCTCTGCAAGCTCGGGGAAGTCATTCTCGCCCTCCACAAGGCGCTGGTAGATCTCCTCAGAAACCTCCCTCTCCTCCACCCGCACCATCGAATACACCACCTGATCGAGATCGATCTTGCGCTCCAGAAAGCGATTCTCCACGTCTTCGCCGAAACAGCGCTCCTGAAACACCCCCAGGCGGCGGCCCTTGGTGGCGAAATAGGTGAGGTCGTCTTCACTCCAGCCCTGGCGCTCCAGGAAGGCCGGCAGCGCCTCCTCGCCGGCAATCTCCTGGCGCTCGAGGTAGGCGGCCACCTCAGCCTGCTCCTCCTGGGGCGGCAGCGCCACGGCCCGAGCCACCTCGTCGTACACGGATGCCTGGGCCACCGCCAGGCCCAGACCCTGCTGACGCATCAACCGGTTCAGCTCCTCAACCGACCAGTAGGGCCGGCCAGAAGGCATCTCGATCAGCGGCGACGCATCCATCAGAGCTGGTAGTTCGGCCTTCGATGTACCACAAACCAGCATGGCTCCAAGCCCTAGCGTGCAGCTTCGCCCGTCGCCCCCCCTGTTTTCGTGACCCTGCGGCTCACCAACTCCCTCAGCCGCCGCATCGAACCCTTCGAGCCCCTGGTGCCGGGGAAGGTGAGCATCTACTGCTGCGGCGTGACGGTGTACGACCTCTGCCACCTGGGCCACGCCCGCAGCTACATCGTGTGGGATGTGCTGCGCCGCTATCTGATCTGGCGCGGCTACGCGGTGACCTTCGTGCAGAACTTCACCGACATCGACGACAAGATCCTGGCCCGCGCCGCCGCCGAGGGCAGCTCGATGGAGGCGGTGAGCGAGCGCAACATCGAGGCCTTCTTCGCCGACATGGACGCCCTCGGCATCCTGCGGGCCGACCGCATGCCCCGCGCCACCCGCAGCCTTGATGGCATCCGCGAGCTGATCGC
>JAWOHV010000052.1:0-2599 GCA_046484965.1 Prochlorococcaceae cyanobacterium | reverse complement strand
GATCGTGTTTTATAGCAATGGAGTATATTTCCGGCAGGGACTGTCGAAGTTTAATCAGGAAATCCCGTGTTGTCCATCTCCGCCGAGGACTGAATGCTCAAGTCAGTGGTGATCGAGCGTTCCAGCTGCGTATTGTTCCACGATGCAACGGTACGCCCCGGCCATCTATAGCCCACCCGCCATCACGCCGGCCCCTGCCAGTTTTCCTTCACCAGCTGGCGGGCGCGGCCGAGGGCGAGGGCGCCGCTGGGAACGTCCTTGGTGAGGGTGGAGCCGGCGCCAACGGTCACGTGGTCACCAAGGCTGATCGGCGCCACCAGGGTGCTGTTGGCGCCGGTCTTGCTGCCGGCGCCGATCACAGTGCGGTGCTTGCGCACACCGTCGTAGTTGGCGGTGATGGTGCCGGCGCCCACGTTCACATCGGAGCCGAGCTGGGCATCGCCGATGTAGCTGAGGTGGTTGATCTTGGTATTGGGGCCGATCACGCTTTGCTTGATCTCCACAAAATTGCCCACCCGGCAGCCCTCGCCCAGCTCGGCGCCGGCGCGCAACTGGGCGAAGGGCCCGATGCTGCAGCCCGCCGCCACCTGGGCGCCCCGCAGCACCGAATGGAGCACCTCTACGCCGCCTTCGAGCTGGCTGTCCTCAATCAGGCAGCCCGGGCCAATGCGGCAGCCCTCGCCGATGCGGCTGTTGCCGCGGAAATGGCATTGGGGCTCCACCACCACATCGCGGCCGAAGCTGGTGCCATCGCTGAGGGTGCAACTGGCCGGATCGGTGAAGGTGACGCCTTCGCGCATCCAGTGCTCGCGCAGACGCTGCTGCAGCACGGCCTCGCACTGGGCCAGCTGCAGGCGGTCGTTGATGCCGTTGATCTCACCGGCATCGGCCACCACCAGGTGCCGGGCCGGCTGGAGCAGGGCCACGCTGTCGGTGAGGTAGAGCTCGCCCTGGTCGTTATCGGTCTTGAGGCTGGGCAGCACCGCCGCCAGTTTTGGCCAGTTGAAGCAGTAGATGCCGGCGTTGATCAGAGTGTTGCCGCGCTGCTCGGGACTGCAGTCGCGATGCTCCACGATCGCGCTCACCAGGCCATCGCCAGCGGCGAAAACCCGCCCGTAGCCGCTGGGATCGGCCAGCCGGGCGGTGAGCAGGGTCACAGCGGCGCCGCTGGCGCGGTGCCGCTGCACCAGATCGGCCACGGTTTCGGCCCGCAGCAATGGCACATCGCCGTTCAGCACCAGCAGCTCGCCGCTGAAGCCCTCCAGGGGCGCCAGCAGCTGCTGCACGGCGTGGCCGGTGCCGTTCTGGGGTTGTTGCAGCACGTATTCGAGCTGGGTGTGGGCAGAGAGCGACTGCTGTACGCGCTCGGCCTGGTGGCCCACGATCAGCAGCTGCCGTTGTGGCTCAAGGGCCTGGCAGCTGGCCAGCACCCGCTCCACCAGGGTGGCGCCAGCCAGGGGCTGGAGCACCTTCGGCAGGTCGCTCTTCATGCGGGTGCCCTTTCCGGCGGCCAGCACGGCAACGGCGAGCATCGGCGGGGGCGGCAACTGGGCCGGAATCTACCGGGCCTGGGCGGTGTGCCCAGTCAGCGAGGCTCCTGCTGCGGCCGGCTTCAGCTGCGCAGGCGCTGGAGGTCGTCCCAGAAGCCGGGATAGGACACCGCCGCCGCCTCGGGCCGCTGCAGGCTTGTCGTGCCGCTGGCGATCCCCGCCGCCACCGCCAGGCTCATGGCCACGCGGTGGTCGGTCTCGCTGTCCACCGCCGCGCCATGCAGGGCGGTGGCGCCGCTGATGGCCATGCCGTCGTCGAACGCCTCGATGCGGGCGCCCATGGCGCCCAGCTGGCGGGCCATCACCGCCAGCCGGTCGGTTTCCTTCACCCGCAGCTCGGCGGCGTCGCTGATGCGGCTGACGCCCTCGGCGCAGCAGGCGGCCACCGCCAGCACCGGGATCTCATCCACCAGCCGGGGGATCAGCTCGCCGCCGATCTCGAAGGCCCGCAGGGGGCCGTGGCAGACGCGCAGGTCGCCCACCGGTTCGCCGGCCACGTCGCGGGCATGGAGCACCTCGATGCGGGCGCCCATCTGCTGCAGCACCTCGAGGATGCCGGTGCGGCTGGGGTTGAGCCCCACGTTTTCCACCGTGAGCGCGGCGCCGGGGGTGATGGCGCCGGCCACCAGCCAGAAGGCGGCTGAGCTGATGTCGCCCGGCACCACCACGCTCTGGCCCCGCAGGCTGGGCCCGGGGCTGAGGGTGACTTCGGTGTTGCCCGGGCCGCCCACCACCAGCTCGGCGCCGAAGGCCCGCAGCATGCGCTCGCTGTGGTCGCGGCTCTGGGCCGGCTCGATCACGGTGGTGGGGCCCGTGGCGGTGAGACCGGCCAGCAGGATGGCGCTCTTCACCTGGGCCGAGGCCACCGGGGTGTGGATGGTGGTGCCGCGCAGGGGCTGGCCCAGCACCGCCAGGGGGGCGAAGTTGCCGTCTTTGCGGCCGTGGATCACGGCGCCCATCTCGGCCAGGGGCGCGCCCACGCGCCGCATCGGCCGGCCCCGCAGCGAGGCGTCGCCCGTGAGCACGAAGTGGCGGCCCGCCCGGCCGGC
>JAWOHV010000177.1:0-4747 GCA_046484965.1 Prochlorococcaceae cyanobacterium | reverse complement strand
CGGCGCCAAGTTGCCGTCGTTGCGGCCGTGGATCACGGCGCCCATCTGGGCCAGGGGTGCGCCCACCCGCCGCATCGGCCGGCCCCGCAGGGATCCATCACCTGTAAGCACGAAGTGGCGGCCTGCCCGGCCCGCCAGCAGGCCGAGCATCAGCCGCATGGTGGTGCCGGAGTTGCCGCAGTCGAGCACGTCGGCCGGTTCCTGGAAGCCATCGAGCCCCACGCCCTGCACGGTCACCGGCTCGCCGGCGCGGATCGCCGACACCTCCACCCCCATCGCCCGCAGGCAGGTGGCGGTGCTGAGCGGATCCTCGGCGGGCAGCAGGCCCTCGATGCGGGTTTCGCCCTCGGCGATGGCGCCGAACAGCAGGGCGCGGTGGGAGATGGATTTATCGCCCGGCACCCGCACCGTGCCGCGCAGGCTGCCGCCGCCGCTGAGCTGCAGGGGGCTGGCGCCAGTGGCGCTGGCGGCGTTGGACTCAGCCACGGGCAGGCAGGGCGCTGGTGCGGCGATCCTATGGACTGTGCACGGCGGCGCCGATGGCCTGGCTGGTTTCCCTGCTGCTCAGCCTGCTGCTCAGCTCGCTGCTGGCGGCGCCCGCCTGGGCCGCCGGCCCCGAACCCCTGCAGCGCGGGTCGTATCTCTGCGAGGGCGAGCCGCTGCTGGCGGAGCTGTTTGCCGGTGCCGTGGATGCCCCCGGCATCCCCAACACCAGCGCTGGCACGGTGCCCGGCGCTTTCGTGGTGCTGACGTGGCGGGGCGTGCGCCTGCAGCTGCCGCGCACCAACAACGCCGGCGCCCCCAGCTACACCGATGGCCGCTGGTGGTGGAGCCCGGTCGACCCGGACCATCCCGCGTTCAGGCAGCGCCGGGGCGGGGTGGAGAGCTATGGGTGCGCGCGGGCGGTGGCGGAGTCCTGGTCTGACTGATGGCTTGGTCGTGCTGATCCTGGCGTTGCTGGCCGGTGGCCTGGCCCTGCTGGTGCTGTGGCCCTCGTGGCTGATCCGCCTGGTGCTGCAGCCGCTGCTGCCCGAGGTGCTGTTCTGTGGTGGCGGCCGCCGCCGGGAGCTGGCGCTCACCATCGACGACGGGCCGAGCTGGGCGCTGCAGCCGGGTGATCCCACCAGCCTGGAGCTGCTGGATCTGCTCGGGCGCCTGCAGGTGCCCGCCACCTTCTTTGTGATCGGCGAGCACCTGGAGCGGGGGGCGCCGCAGTTTGTGGCGCGGGCCCTGGCCGAGGGCCACAGCATCGGCAACCACCTGCTGCGCGACCAGATCTCGGCCCGTCTGAGCGGGCCGGCCTTCCTGCAGGAGCTGGGCAGCACCGAGCAGGCCCTGCGGCGGGCCGCCGGATCCCGCCCGCTGCCACTGCGCTGGTGGCGCCCCGGCGGCGGCTGGCTGCACCCCGCCATGCTGCGGCGGGCGCGGAGCCAGGGCTATCGCACCGTGCTGGGGTCGGTGTTCCCCTGGGACACCTTCCATCCACCGCTGGCGTTTCAGCGCTGGTTTGTGCGTCGCAATGCCCATCCCGGCGCGATCCTGGTGCTGCACGACCGCCCGGACACCATCGCCGCCACCCTGGCCAGCCTGGCGGCCGTTGTGCCCGAGCTGCAGCGGCAGGGGTATCGGTTTGTCGACCTCGATGCGCTGGTGGCGGAGGACTGAGCGCCCGCTGCAGGATTGAAGGTTGATCGGTCGTGCTACGGCTCACACAGAGCCGTGCCAATGGCACAGCGGTCCCTGGCCGGCGCCGATGGCCAGCGAGGCGCGCAGGCCGCCCTCCACGTAGCGCTTGGCCGCGACCACGGCCTTCGGCAGCGGCAACCCGAGGGCCCGCTGGGCGGTGATCGCTGCCCCCAGGGTGCAGCCGCTGCCGTGGGTGTGGGGTGTGGCGATGGCGGCATGGCACAGCCACTGGGCTTCCCCGGCACGGGTGAGCAGGTAGTCGCGGCCGCGCAGCTGGGGCCGGCCGCCGCCCTTGATCAGCACCGCCGCCGGACCCAGCTCCAGCAGCTGGGCCGCCGCCCGCTCCACCTGCCGCTCGATTTCGCCACTGGCGCCGGCGTCGAGGGCGACGCCGCTGAGCAGCTGGGCCTCGTGCAGGTTGGGGGTGAGCAGCTCGGCCAGGGGCAGCAGCAGCCGGTAGGCGTCGATGGCGCTGGGCTCCAGCAGCACCGATCCGGCCCGCGACACCATCACCGGATCGATCAGCCGCGGGATCACCAGCGGCGCCAGGGCGGCGGCGGCGGCCTCGATCAGGCCGGCGTTGAGCAGCATGCCGGTCTTGAGGGCCGCCACCGGCAGGTCGCTGAGCACCGCCTCGATCTGGGCGCTGAGGGCCTCGGGCGGCAGGGCATCCACGCGGCTGACGCCGGTGGTGTTCTGGGCCGTCACGCAGCTGATCGCCGAACAGCCTTGCACCCGCAGGGCCATGAAGGTCTTGAGGTCGGCCTGGATTCCGGCGCCGCCGCCGGAATCACTGCCGCCGATGCTGAGGGCGATGGCGGGAGTCATGGGGCCATGATCCCCGCCAGCACTTGCTGCTGCCAACCGGCCATGGCCCCCGCCGAGCCCCTGCCCCCCAGGCGCGCTGGCTGCAGCTGGCCACCGTGGCGGCCCGGCGGCCCTGGATCTGCTCACCGATGGCCGCAGCGCCAAGGCCGCCGACCTGCGCGCCCAGCCGGCTGTGGAACTCTGCTGGCTGCTGCCGCGGGCCCGCGGCCAGTTCCGCCTGAGGGGGGGCGGTGCTGGCCCTGCCGGCCGAGCAGGAGCGGGCCGAGCGCCAGCGCCACTGGCTCCGGCGTTGGCGGGTCGATGCGGGTTGGCGGGAGGAGCCCCTCAATTCTTGAGGGGCCTTACGCGGCGTTGTCGGCGTCGCCGAGAAACGGCTCCAGGAAGCTCAGCGGCCGGGCCATGGTGGCCGAGAAGCCGAGGATGCCGGCGTCGCGGTGCGCGTAGAGCAGGCTGTGGTCGGCGTCGAGCAGGAAGGTGCCGCCGCGCTGGGTGAGGTGGTCGTCGCTGGGCACGTAGGTGCGCCAGCGGCCCAGCACCTCCACCATGTTCTGCAGGCGCACCGTGGCCAGCTCGAAGGGGCGCTGGTAGCCGCGGCCCACCAGATCAAACAGTGGCCAGGCCAGCCGCGGCGGCGCCTGGCGGTCGCCGCTGTAGCCGCGCAGCACCTCGGCCAGGGTGCCGGGCGAGCCGATGCCGGCGCACATCAGCAGCAGGGCCGGCCACGGGCCCAGCGGCGTCTGCAGGCCGCCATAGAGCCCCAGCTGCTGGTGCAGCTCCGGTGTGGCCTCCACCTGCAGGCAGGCCCGGGGCAGGCCGGTGTAGTGGCAGAACCGCTCGGCGCCGGCGTCGTTGCCGAGGCCGATCGCCAGCAGGGCGATGCCGGCGGCCTCCAGCTGCGGCAGGGCCGCCGCCAGGGCCTGGGCGTACTCCAGGCTGTCGAAGTCGCCCAGCTGGCCCAGCAGCACCACCAGCCGCCGCTGGCCTGGGGCGATCGCGGCCACGGCGGCGAGCCGATCGAGCAGGGGCTGGGGGGCGCGGGGCAGCTCAGTCATGGGCGGGATCAGGCTCGGTAGACGGAGCCGCGATGGCCGATTTTGACGATCAGCACAAGCAGGACCTGATCCTCAACATTGAAGAGCAGTCGCAGATCGCCGATTCGTACGCGGTAGAGCTCATCGTCGGATTGCAGGCGGATCACACCGGGATGACGGGGCGTCTCGCTCAGTCGGCTCAGCTCACGGTCCACCCGTCGTTGCAACACAGGATCGAGTTGTGTGTAGGCCTTCGCGGCAGAGCGGACAAATTCGATCCGGTAGCTCAACGCTCCTGGTCTCCGGTCCCTCGGTGTGAGCTGGCTTTCAACTCCTCCCAGCTCAGGCGCGGTTCGTTGGCCCGCAGGATGGCTTCCGCTTCCGCCGTATCTTCCGCGTCTTCCAGAGCCAGGCTCAGCAGCCTGCGCAGGGCATCGCTGCGACTCACCGATAGGTGCAGTTCGGCCTCCAGGCGGGCGGCGTAGAGGTCAATGCGCTCGAGCAGCTCCTGGGGCAGCCGAACGGCCTGGGGTGTGCCGGCACCTCGCGCTTGAGCCATGGCGTGTCGTTGGGTGTCGATCAATCTACTACGTTCATCCCCATGGGCCGCGTTGGTGCGTCGCCTAGCCCAGCAGCAACCCTGAGCTGTCGTCAGCGCTGGCTTCGGCGCTGCGCAGGTCGAACAGCAGGTCTTCCAGGCTGAGCTCCTCAAGGGCTTGTTGGCGGGTGCGTTCGAGGCGCCGGGCCAGGGCAGCAGTGACCCGATCCGCCGCTGAGTCGCTGGCGGGATCGGGCTCGCTGACCCCCAGGCTCTCCCCCAGCCCCGCCAGCACCGCCGCCAGCGCCAGCTCCCGGGCGGCGCGCGCTAGCCGGTAGCCCCCCAGCCGGCCCCGCCGCGCCTCCAGCAGGCCGGCGCGGCGCAACTTCAGCAGCAGCTGCTCCAGCATCGGCTCGGGCAGCTGCTGGGCGGCGGCCAGCTGGTGGGTGGATTGCCAGCGCAGCGGCTCGCCGGCCAGCTCCAGCAGGGCCTTGAGGGCATGGCTGGCCTGGCGGGAGAGCATCAGCCGGCCGCCGCGGCCCGCCCCGCCAGCCGCTCCAGCACGTGCTCCAGGGTGTAGCCAAACAGCGCCGGATCGGGTTCGCTGGTGCCCACATCCGCCAGGCCCAGCTCGGCCCAGCGCCCATCGATGCGTGCTTCCAGT
>JAWOHV010000156.1:0-17989 GCA_046484965.1 Prochlorococcaceae cyanobacterium | reverse complement strand
AGCAGGGCGAGCCGCTGATGATGATCCACTACAACGACGAGTCGAAGCTGGAGAGCGCCCTCGAGTACCTGAAGGCGGCCTACCGGCTGGCCCCGAAGCGTCCGAACGTGCCGGAACTGGTGGTCGAGCGCGTGGCTTGACCCGGCCGGGCGGCCTCAGAGCGCCTCGGCCAGGGCGATGGCCTTGAGCAGGCCGGCGGGCTTGTTGACGGTCTCCTGGTACTCGGCTGCCGGCTGCGAGTCGGCGACGAGCCCGGCGCCGCTCTGCACGCGGATGGTACCGTCCTTGATGGTCGCGGTGCGGATGGCGATGCAGGAATCGAGGTTGCCGTCGTAGGAGAAGTAGCAGACCGCGCCGGCGTAGGGGCCGCGCTGGTCGGCCTCCTGCTCGGCGATGATCTGCATGGCGCGGATCTTGGGGGCGCCGCTGACGGTGCCGGCGGGGAAGGAGGCCATCAGCAGGTCCCACACGGTTTGCCCCTCGGCCAGCAGCCCCTCAACTTGGCTCACGATGTGCATCACGTGGGAATAGCGCTCGATCACCATCAGCTCCCCCACCTTGACGGTGCCGGGCCGGCAGACTCGGCCGAGGTCGTTGCGGCCCAGATCCACCAGCATCACGTGCTCGGCCCGTTCCTTGGGATCGGCCAGCAGCTCGGCCTCCAGGGCGAGGTCTTCGGTTTCATCGGCGCCGCGGGGACGGGTGCCGGCAATCGGCCGCAGCGAGGCTTTCACTCCCCCCTCCGGGATCGGTTCGGCCTTCACCATCACCTCTGGGCTGGAGCCGATCAGATACCAGCCGCCAAAGTTGAAGAAGGCCATGTAGGGGGAGGGATTCACCATCCGCAGGCTGCGGTAGAGCTCGAAGGGATCGCGGTCAAGGCGGGTTTCCAGCCGCTGGCTCAGCACCAGCTGGAACACATCGCCCGCTTCGATGTGGTGTTCGCCCTGGAGCACCGCCGCCTCGAAGGCCTCCTGGCCCACGTTGCTGCTGGTGATCAGGCTCTCGGCCATTTCGGCGGCACTGGCGTCATGCCAGCGCAGGGGCGTCACCGAAGCCGGCAGGGGGGCGTGCATGCGCTCCTCCAGGGCGGTGATGCGGGCGGCCGCGGCGGCGTAGGCCCCCTGGGCGTCCTGGCCAGCGCTGAGGTCGGCATAGGCAACGGCGGTGATCTGGCGTTTCACCTGGTCGAACACCAGCAGGCTGTCGGCCAGCATCCAGCAGCCATCCGGGGGGGCTCCTTCGGCGGGCTGGTGCACCGGCACGCTCGGCTCGATCCAGCGAATCAGCTCATAGCCCCAGAAGCCGAACAGCTGGCCCACCGGCGGCAGGCCTGGTAGGCGCGGACTGTTCAGCTGCGCCAGGCACTGGCGCAGCAGGTTGAAGGGGTTGCCCTGCAAGGTTTCCCTGCGGCCATGGCGCCAGCGCTGTTCGCTGTGCTCGCCGCGGCTGGTGAGCGTCCAGAGGGGGTCGCTCACCACGAAGCTCCAGCGGCCCAGGCGCTCGCCGCCTTCAACCGATTCGAGCAACACCCCGTGGCGGCTGGCGGCGCCCACCTTCAGCCAGGTGGTGAGCGGTGTTTCCAGATCGGCGGGCCAGCGCTTCCAGAGGGGGATGTAGTTGTGGCCGGCCGCCGCCGCCGCCAGGAACCCCTGCTGGGCTAAGCCATCGCGATCAGGGCTGGGCATCGGGCAAATGGTCAGGCAAAAAAAACGGGGCGCCGGGCCCCGCCTTGATCAGCATGAATCGGCGCCTGACTCAGGCATCGAACGTGTTCTTGCCGCTGAACTTGAGGTTGGCCGGGTTGGGATTGGCTCCGATCCGGCGGGGGTTGTGGCCCACCATGGCGCGGCCTTCGTTCACTTTCTCGGGGAACACGCCATCGCTGGGGTGCAGGAATTCGGTGTCACCGCCCGGGAAGATGCGATAGATCTTGTAATCCTCGATGCGAGGCTTGAACTTGGTGCGCAGCTGGGTTCCCAGCGCCAGGCACTGCTCTTTGCGGGAGAAATACATGATGTTTTCGCCCTCGTTCATGGTGGCAGCGCCTCCGGTGGGCAGCTCAAAAGCCTGCTCTTTGGCGCTCGACCAGGTGATGGCGTATTTCTCTTCGGTTTCAGCCGAATTAAGCAGGCCGCCAGTGCTGCCGATGGACTTGGGTAGTTGACCGCTCAGCGCCGTTGCTGTCATGGGAGTCCTGGAAAAAGGATCGGCAGACCGTTTCGGCTGGAAGCTAGCACCGTGGTTTCGGCCCTTCAGCGGCCGAGGGCCCGTCTCTTCACACCCGTCAACAAACACCTCATTTAGGCCAGCGGGAAGAACACCGTCAGGCCGCTGCCGCTGCGCTCGGTGAGGCGGCCCCCCAGGCTGCGGAAGAGCCGCTGGGTGGCCTGGCGGCTGAGCTGCAGGCTGCCGGTGCTGGGGTTCCAGCTGAGCACAGGCCCTACCCGCTCGCTTTCCGGTTCGCTCGCCAGATCAGGCAGGGCTTCATTGGCGGCGCTGAACTGCAGCTTCAGGCGGGCGCCGGCGGGCCGCAGGCTCAGGGCGACCACGCTGCCGGCCGGCAGGCCGCGGCTGAAGCGATCCATCAGCCCGCCCAGCACCGTTTCCAGGCGTTGGGGATCACTCAGCACCGGCGGCAGATCTGCGGCGATGCTGAGCTCCAGGTTGAGGCTGCGGCGCTGCAGTTGCTGCTGCCAGATCGGCTCGAGCTGATGCAGCAAGGCGGCCAGGTCGGTGCGGGCCAGGGATTGCTCCGCGGCCGCCCCGGGCTGACGCTGCTGTTCGGCGGCCAGGAAGATCAGCCCGAAGCGGTCGATCTGCTCGCTGCACTCACCATCGATCTGCTGCAGCCGCTGGCGAACCAAGCTGGGCAGATCGGTCCGCCTCAGCAGCGAGCGGATCAGGGTGCGGATCGTGGCCAGCGGCGTGCGCACCTCATGGGTGAGGGCCTCGAGCAGGGCCAGCTCACTGCTGGGGGAGTCCTGCCTTGCCTCTGGGCGGCTGCTGCGGTGCACCAGCGGCTGCAGGGTCACGCTCGGAGCCATGTTGGCAAGGCGTTCCGCCAGCAGTGGCCAGAAGCGCTGCGTCAGGGCCTCGTCGCTCTGCAGGGGGCCCAGGGCCTGGATGGCCTGGCGCAGCACCTCAGCTTGGCCCGGATCGGTTTGCTGCAGCCGCCCATTGAGGAGTGTGAGTGCCGCCGAGAGGGTGGCCGGATCGAAGCGCACCAGCAGCTGCCTGGCCTGGGCTGGGCCAGTCAGGGCCATGGCCACCTGCAGCCTTGGAGTCACCACGAGCAGCAGGGGATCGGTGCCATCGGTCTCTTCGAGGGGCAGTCGCTGGAAGCTGCCAGCCGCTGGCTGGGCCGGGGTGCGCCCGCCCGGCAGCCGCGGCGCCCCTGGCGCCAGCAGATCACCCAGCTGCCGCGGTGCCCACACCCAGCCCTTCAGGTCCTGAAGCAGGCCTGGCTCATAGAGGGCTGGCAGCGGGGCCGCCAGCCAGACGCCACTCTGGGGGCGTAACGGCAGCAGAAAGTCTTCCTGCAGGGTGGCCAGGGCTGCCCACCACTGGCGGCGGATGCTGTCCTCTTCGCTGCGGCCGGCAGAAACGCCTTCACCCAGGAGTTGGCGCAGGCTCGCCAGGCTGCTGGCCGGATCCACGCTCACCAGCGCCCCTGGGCCTGAATGCCGCGGCGTGCAACCGAGGCGCAGAGGCCGAGGGAAATGAAATTCACGAGCATGGCGGAGCGGCCGTAACTCAGCCAGGGCAGTGGAATGCCGGTGATCGGGCCCAGGCCGATGGTCATGTTGATGTTCACCACCACCTGGAACATCACCATGGCGCCGATGCCCACCACCACCAGCGACTCCACATCGGTGCGGGCTCTGCCGGCGATCTGCAGCAGGCGCCAGATCCAGACGGCAAAACCGATCACCACCAGGATCGAGCCGATGAAGCCGGTTTCCTCGCCGAGGGCGCTGAAGATGAAGTCGGTGTGCTGTTCGGGGATGAAGCGCAACAGGGTGAGGTGCCCCTGCAGCAGCCCGGTGCCGAACAGCCCGCCCGATCCGATCCCCACCATGCTCTGCAGGAGGTGATAGCCGCCACCCATCGGATCCTGGTTGGGGTCGAGAAACAGGGTCAGACGGGCCCGCTGATGGGGCTGCAGGACATGGTTCCACAGCCAGGGGGTGGCAACGGCGAACAGGCTCTCCACCGCAACCACTGCGGCAAGGGCGATGCGCTTCCAGGGCAGGCTCTTCCAGGCCAGCCAGCCCATGGCGGGGATCCAGGCCAGCAGCAGCCAGGGGAAGACGCCGGCCACGATCGCGCTCACCAAAGGCGAAATGAACAGCACAACCCAGGCGCCAGGCATGCCAGACCAGAACATCATCACCAGCAGCACCGCACCGAAAACCAGCGAGCTGCCCAGATCCGGCTGGATGAAGACGAGCAGCCAGGGTAAGCCGATCATCGCCACGGGCCGGATCAGATCCACGGGCCGCTCCACCGGGTGGCGGGCCAGTACCTGGGCCAGCAGGAGAATTGCAGCCACCTTGGCGAATTCCGAAGGTTGAACGTGGAAGCCGGCGATGTTGATCCAGCTCTGGGCACCCAGGGCACTCACTCCCACCACCCGCACGGCGATCAAGCTGGCCACCATGGCGACGTAGATCGGCCACTGCCACTGGCTGATGCGTTCCACCGGCAGCCGGGCCAGCAGCAGGGCCACCACCGTGCCCACGGCGGCTGTCACCCAATGCTGGTACCAGTCGGCGTAGTTGGCCTGGCGCTGGGTGCTGGCAATCAGGATGCCGGCGATCAGGATCATCGCCATCGGGATCCACCAGAGCAGCTTGTCAACGCCGTCGAACCAGCTCCGACGGCGCCCCTTGTTGCCGGCGAACATGCTCTGGCGTCGTCCGAGCACGCTGCGCATCGCCTTCAGGCCGGCACCACGAGGTGGGCGGCGCCGATGCGCTGGGCCAGGGCCATGAAGGCCTGGGCGCTGAGGGAGTTTGGTGCCGACAGCACGACCGGCAGGCCGGCATCACCGCCTTCGCGAACACCCATCTCCAGGGGCAGCTCGGCCAGCAAAGGCACGCCTGCCTCAGCAGCCAGGAGGGCGCCGCCGCCACTGCCGAAGAGGGCGTAGCGCTTGTCGGGGGCGTCGGGGGGGATGAAGGCGCTCATGTTCTCCACCACTCCAAGCACGGTCACGCCCATCTGCATGAACATCGCCAGGCCGCGGCGGGCATCGGCCAGGGCCACCTGCTGGGGGGTGGTGACGATGATCACGCCCGCCATCGGCACCGCCTGGGCCACGGTGAGCTGGGCATCGCCGGTGCCGGGGGGCAGGTCGACCACCAGCACATCCCGCTCGCCCCAGTTCACCTGGTAGAGAAACTGGCGGATGATGCCATTGAGCATCGGGCCCCGCCAGATCACCGGCTGGTTTTCGGCGATCAGCAGCCCCATCGACACCATCGCGATGCCGCAGCTCTCGATCGGTGTGAGCACCTGATTGGCACCTTCGCCCTGCACCTCGGGGGTGCGGTCGGTCACTCCCAGCATCGTGGGGGCATTGGGACCGTAGATATCGGCATCGAGCAGCCCCACCCGCAGGCCGCTGCGGGCCAGGGCGCAGGCCAGGTTCACGGCCACGGTGCTCTTGCCCACGCCGCCCTTGCCGCTGCTCACGGCAATCACCTGCCGCACACCGGGGATCGGTTGGCGCTCCGGCAGCTGGCCGCCGGCTGCTGGGGGTGCTCCATGGCCGGCGTTCCCGATCGGGGCTCCGGCATGGCCGCTGCCCTGGCCCGCTGGGCTGGGCTGGGCCAGCTCGATCTGCACATCTTGCAGGCCTTCGAGCTCGAGCAACCTGCTGCGCACTTCAGCGGCAATCCGATCGCGCTGGCCGGCCGCAAAACCCGGCAGGGCAAGGAGCACGATGGCCCGCTCGCCTTGAACCCTGAGCTCCTGCAGCCAGCCCAGCTCCAGCAGGCTGCGCCCGCTGCCGGCATCTCGGAGGGGCTCCAGGGCGGCGTGGGCCTGCTCAGCGGTGGCCATCCGGGCGCAACAAGACGGGGAGCACGATCCTAGGCGCGACGCCCGTGACAGACGCTCTCAGCCGCTTGTGCTGGGACCCCCTGGCCTGGAATGGTGAAACCATCCACTGGCCCCAGCGGGGTGAGCAAATCGATGCAGATGCCCCCGGCCGATTCCCGCGCCCGCGTCAAGGAGCTGCTGCTGGGGCTGCAGGATTCGATCTGCGCCGGTCTTGAGCAGCTCGATGGCGAGGGCCGTTTTAAGGAGGAGAGCTGGCAGCGGGCCGAGGGCGGCGGTGGCCGCTCGCGGGTGATCAAGGAAGGCCGCATCTTTGAACAGGGTGGTGTGAACTTCTCCGAGGTGGAAGGCGACCAGCTGCCGCCTTCGATCCTCAGCCAGCGACCGGAAGCGGCTGGTGAGCGCTGGTTCGCCACCGGCACTTCGATGGTGCTGCACCCGCGCAATCCCTATATCCCCACGGTGCATCTCAACTACCGCTACTTCGAAGCGGGGCCGGTCTGGTGGTTCGGAGGCGGGGCAGATCTCACCCCCTACTACCCATTCCTGGCGGATGCCCAGCACTTCCACCGCAGCCTCAAGGGCGCCTGTGATGGGGTTAATCCCGCCTACTACCAGGTGTTCAAGCCCTGGTGTGATGAATACTTCTTCCTGAAGCACCGTGGCGAGACCCGCGGCGTGGGCGGCATCTTCTACGACTATCAGGATCCAGGTGGTGTGCTCTACAATGGTCAGGATCCCGAAGGCCCTGCAGCAGAAGCCGGACGGGCCGTGGGTGTGGTGCAGCAGAGCTGGGAGCAATTGTTCCAGCTGGCCAGCGCCTGCGGCCATGCCTTCCTGCCCAGTTACCTGCCGATCGTGGAAAAGCGCCAAGCCATGCCCTATGGCGAGCGTGAGCGCCAATTCCAGCTCTACCGCCGCGGCCGCTATGTGGAGTTCAACCTGGTGTTCGACCGCGGCACGATCTTCGGTCTGCAGACCAACGGCCGCACCGAATCCATCCTGATGTCGCTGCCACCGCTGGTGCGCTGGGAGTATGGCTATCAGCCGGAGGCCGGCAGCCGCGAGGCCCTGCTCACGGAGCTGTTCACTCGCCCCCAGAACTGGCTTGAGGACGCTGCGCTGATCGGGCGCTGTCTGCCCCACCAGGCGGTGGGGTGAGTGGGGTGAGTGCGGTGGGAGTGGGCTCCGATGTGCGTCCGAGGCCGCGCTCGAGGGCTGTCACGATCCGCTCGGCAATGGTCTGCACCGTTTGGTTGCGGCGGGCCGGATCGCGCAGCGACGCCTCGAGCACTCCTTCCAGCTTGCCGATTTCGAGCAGCGAGATGCCGCGCTTTGGCCCCCCCAGTCGGTCGCGGAAGTTCATCGGGTAGGCCCCGAATTCCGCCGCCAGGCTTTCATCCAGCTGGCTGAAGGGGGCATGCAAAGCCGGAATCAGGCCCGATCCCACCCCATCGGGACCGTAGGCGTCGAAGTGCAACTCGAGCGCATAGCCGCCGGCGGCGGCATGGGCGCGGCCGGCGCTCCAGTTGGTGCCTGGATCGTCGCCATTGAGGATTGTGCGCAGGGGCGGCCGGTGGGAAATGATCGCCAGACCCCGCCGCCGGCCGAGGCTTTCCACCGCCTGAACGATCACCAGGTTCCAGTAATGCTCATCGCTGATGCCGGGATACATCGGTGTGGCGCCGCGCAGGGCCACGGCGGCACCGCTGGTGCCCGAACCGCCGATACCCTGGGAATCGGCATGGCCGGCCAGCAGCAGGATGGTGGTGTTGGCCGGCAGTGGCCGCAGGCCAACCCAGTCTTTGGGCAGGCGGCTGCGGGGCCCCGTGAGCGGATCGCTGCTGGCGGTTGTGGCCTGCTCCCGGGCGGAAGGAGTGGCCCGCTCCCGGGCGGAAACCATGCCTGCTCCAGCCATGGGGGCGGCGGCGGCCCAGCCCACCATCAGGGCCGGTAGCCAGGCCCGTCGGGATGGCCGCAAAGCCGGCTGGGCTGCCATGGAGCTGCGATCGCTGGAGCGGCGATCGGTGCGGGGCAGGGCCATGGCGGTTGACTCAACGGTGGAGGCTGGCAGTTCGCACCAGAGTGCGACAAGCCTCTTAATGGCATCCATCCTCAGATCGGCGACTTCAGCAGGGAGCCGTCACTGGCCAGCTGCAGCAGCGGCCCCAGCTCCTGTTCCATGGCAATCAGCTCGTCGCGATGGGCCCGCAGGCGCAGGCTGCTGTCGGCGGCATCGGCGGCACTGAGCAGGAGCAGCTCGAGCGTTTCAGCCCGCTCCGCCCGGCGGCGGTAGATCAGGCCGGCCAGTGGGCCGAGGCCGGCCAGCAGCAGGGGCCACCAGCCCAGGCTGGGCAGCAGCTGGCGCAGCACCAGGCCCAGGCAGGCGGCCCCCACGGCTCCCAGCAGCGACAGCAGCACCGCCAGGGCAGCGCTTGAGCGCACCTGGCCGCGAAAGCGCAGCAGCTGCCGCTCGGGCTCCCCCACTGCCTCTGCCCAGCCCCGTGCCCCTAGCCAGTCCACCAGACCCTGCAGCACTTCCACCGGCGGCCGGGGCGAATGCACGTCCACCACGGTGGTGCGGTCCTTGCTGGCGGCCCGCAGGAAGAACACCAGGCCGATCGCCAGGAGCAGGGTGAGCAGAAGGGTGGAACCTGCGCTGGGCATGGGGGCTAGAGGGCGCAGATGGGAGCTTCGCGCCAGAGGGCGCGCGCAACCAATGGACCATCATTCTCCCCGAGCCAGTGCCGCAGCGGCAGCATCGCCGTGGTTCACGATGGCCACTGCCTGCGCTGTTCCTCCATGGCTTCTCCTTCCACCGCCCGCCGGTTTGCGGTTTTCGACGGAGATCTGGATGCGGAATGGGGCGAGCGCTTCGGCAGCGTGCGTGGCCTGGCGGTGGATACCGAGGCGATGGGGCTGGTCCACGGCCGCGACAGGCTCTGCCTGGTTCAGCTCTGCGACGATGACGACAATGTGGCCTGTATCCGCCTGGCCCGGGGGCAGAGCGGGGCCCCTCGCCTGCAGGCCCTGATGGAAAGCGAGCGGATCGAGAAGGTGTTCCATTTCGCCCGCTTCGATGTGGCGGCCCTGGCCGAAAACCTGGGAATCACAGTGGCGCCGATCTTCTGCACCAAGATCGCCAGCCGCCTGGCCCGCACCTACAGCCCCCGCCACGGGCTCAAGGAGGTGGTGAACGAACTGGTGGGCGTTGAGCTCGACAAGCAGGCCCAGAGCAGCGACTGGGGCCGGGTGGAAGAGCTCAGCGACAGCCAGCTGGCCTATGCCGCCAACGATGTGCGCTATCTGCTGCCGGCCCGAGACCGGCTGGAAACGATGCTGCGCCGTGAGGAGCGCTGGCAGCTGGCCCAGCGCTGCTTCGCCTGCATCCCGGTGTTCGCCGACCTCGACCGCGACCGCTACGGCCAGATCTTCGAGCACTGAGGCGCGGCCGCGCGGCGGCGGCCTTACGGCCTCAGTCCTCGTCCATGAAGTTCATCTCACTGGCTACGGCCTCCAGCAGCTCGTCGAGCAGCCGGCCATGGGGCTCGGCCTGGGAGCGGGCCTGCTCCAGCAGTTCCAGGGCCAGGGCCGTCTTGGCGGCTGCGTCGCGCAGGCCATGCTGGGCGGCCTTCATCTCCACCCGCCGCCGGGCGGCCCCCATGCTGATGCTGAACATGCATGCCAACTGGCTGCAGGCGGTGGAGTAGGCGCGGTCTTCGATGGCGGCCATCGGCGCGGTGCAGCGGCGGTGAGCGCCCATCATCCGCCCTGAACAGCAGAGCGGAGCAGTCGCACCTCCAGCAGGGCTGCCAAGGCGGCGCTGCCCCCGCCCCGCCCCATGCGCCGCCGGCCGATGCGGCCCAGCTTGGCGGCCAGCGCCGCATCGCCCAGCAGCAACTGCAGCTCCCGGGCCAGTTCGGCTGGGCTGTGGCAGGGCCGCACGGCGCCCCCCAGCAGCCGGCTCTGGCGGCGGGCAAAGCCCGCCTTGAACTGGGGCCCCGGGCCCGGCAGCGAGAGCACGGGCTTCCCCAGCCCCGTGAGCTGTTCGGTGGCGGTGCCGGCGGTGGCCAGGCCCAGTTCGGCCCAGGAGGCCCACGGCTCGAATTGGCCAGGGCCCAGCAGCAGCTGCAGCTCCTGGCGCCGCCAGGCCTGGGCGGCGCCGGTGTCCGCTGGCAGGGCGGCTGGGCGGAAGCCCTGCCTCTCCAGCAGCGGGGCCAGCTCGGCCGGAGTTGGCCGGGCGCCAGTGGCGGCCAGCACGGTGATCGCCGCCTGGCCCTCGAGCCCGCAGAGGGCCTGAAGCAACCGTTGGAAGTTTCCCAGGGCCTCCGGCAGGCGGCTGCCGCAGAGCAGCAGCAGCCGGCGCCTGTTCGCCAGGGCCGCTGGCAGGGCCTTCGCTGTGAAACCATCCATCATCGGGTTGCCCGGGGCCAGGGCCGCCACCCGATGGCGCCGCAGGCCGCGGGCGGTGAGGCCGTCGCGCACGGCCACCAGCCGGCAGCGGCGGCTGCCCATCAGGGCCCATTCCCACGGGTCCCATTCGCTGCCTTTGCAGCGGTGGTAGCAGTCGGCCAGGGGCGAGCTGCCCCACCCCGGCGGCGGCGCACTGGTCCAGGTGTAATCGCTCTTGGGGGTGCCGATGAAGCCGAAGGGGGCGCCGCTTCCCCAGGCCAGCAGCAGGGGCAGCAGATCACCCACTGCCAGGATCGGCCAACCTCGCCGGCCCCAGTGGCGCGTCCACTGCCATTGGCGCAGGCTCAGCAGGGGCAGGCCGGCGCCCAGGTCGCCGAGCAGGCCGCGCAGGCTCTGGTTGCTGAAGCCGCCGCTCGGCAGGGTCTGGCGCGGCCCGATCCGCTGCAGGATCCCTTCGGCCTCCGCCAGCGCCAATCCACTCCCCAGCCCCACCAGCGGCAGCACCCTCACCTCCTGAGCGGGGGCCTGGGCCACCAGGGCTCGGATCAGTCGCAGGGCGATCAGATCCTCGCCATGGCCATTGCTCAATACCAGCAGAGGATGGGGCATGCCATGGCTGATACGATCCGCTGCGGGGAGTTTGCTCCCCGCCTGGCGGCATGGCCAAGTGGTAAGGCAGAGGATTGCAAATCCTTTATCCCCAGTTCGAATCTGGGTGCCGCCTTTCAGCGTCGGTGGGCGCAGGGCGATTCAGTAGCCCGAATCGGCTACGCAGGAGCCCTGGCAGCTGATGCCATTGCTGGCGGTGCGGCCGCAGTGCTGGCAGAGCACCGGCTCGCTCGGGGGCGTGGCGGCCTCAGCCGGCTTGGCCGGCGGCGCCTGATCGCTTTCGCTGCTTGACATCCTGTTGGCTTTCAGGGGCACACGGCTGGCCAAGGAGCCGGGGCACGGTTGACAGTCGATCATGGCGCCAGATCGCCCCTGCGGGTTCCGATGCCAACCCCCTTCCGCCCGAACTCTGCGCCGGCCATCGGGGTGGGCACCTGGGCCTGGGGCAACCAGTTGCTCTGGGGCTACCGGCCCGAGCAGGACCGGCAGCTGCAGGCCACCTTCCAGCGGGCAGTGGATCTGGGCCTCTGCTTCTTCGACACCGCCGATTCCTATGGAACCGGCCGCTTCAACGGCCGCAGTGAGCAGCTGCTTGGCCAGTTCTGCGCAGCCCTCGCCAGCGCCAGCCGGGATCGCCTCTGCGTGGCCACCAAACTGGCGCCCTTCCCATGGCGGCTGGGCCGAGCGGGCTACCGGCGCGCCTTTGAGGCCTCCCGCCGGCGGCTGCAGGGCAAGCTCGACAGGGTGCAGTTGCACTGGAGCACGGCCCGCTACGCCCCCTGGCAGGAGGGGCCCCTGTTGGAGGGGCTGGCTGATCTGGTGGAGCAGGGCGCGGTGGCGGAACTGGGGGTATCGAATATGGGTCCGCAACGCCTGCGCCAGATGCAGGCCAGGCTGGCGGATCGGGGCCTGCGGCTGGCCAGCCTGCAGCTGCAGATGTCGCTGCTGGCGCCAGCGCCGATCGCCTCTGAAGGGGTGCTGGCCGTTTGCCGGGAGCTGGGCATAGCCGTGATCGCCTACAGCCCCCTGGCCCTGGGTGTGCTGGGGGTCGCTCCAAACTCGCCGGCGCCCCTGCCGAGCGGCCCTCGCGGCGCCCTGTTCCGGCGCCTGCTCGAGTCTTCGCTGCCGCTGCGGCAGGCCCTGGCGGTGATTGCGGCGCAGCGAAACAGCGAGCCGGCAGCGGTGGCGCTCAACTGGTGCCGGGCCCATGGGGCCATGCCGATACCCGGCCTGCGCACCCCCCTTCAGGCGGAGCGGGCCGCCGCCGCCCTGGCCTGGGAGCTGGGGGAGGAGGAGCGTCTGGAGCTCGATCGCCTCGCCCTTGCCCAGAGCCGGCGCATGCCGGCCAATCCCTTCCAGAGCGCCTGAACTCTCCAGCCTCGCTGGGCCGCCTGGCTGGGCCCTAGAGGGCGCTGCTGGAAACGGCCTGCGATTCCGGTTCGGGGGTGAGCACCACTGGCATCAAGGTGGTGCTGCGAATGGGTGGGTCCTGCTCGATCCGGTCGGGGGCGGCCTGGGGGCCGCAGGCCTGCAGCGCCTCCTGCAGCAGGGAATCAAAACTGGCTCCGCTCAGCCGGTGGCGGGCCACTTCCAGGAAGGCACGGGCCAGTGATTCGCCCGCGGCGGCCCGCAGGGACGGATTGGAGCGGCGCTGCTCCTGCTCCTCTTCCACGGAGCGGATGAACCGTTCGGTCACATCGCGCTTGGTGGAGGCGCGGATGCGGGTGTCCTGATCAAGCGGCTGGGTCTGGGGTTGGCTGTCGAGCTCTTGCAGGCGTCGATTGAGGCTGTCGAGAACCTGCTGGGCTTCCTTGCCCACGTTGTTCAGCTGGCCATCGGAGAGCCTGGGCAGGTCGGCCACGAACACCTTGCCGTGGTCCCGCAGGGCCAGAAAGGTGGGGCGAACGGTGCCGCGGCCGGCAAAGTTTTCGCGTGGATAGGCGGGCCGCATTGGCGGCACCGGACCCGCAGAACTGCGGCGGCGGGTGATACGGGCTGATGAATCGAGCGCCAAAGGTTGTATGGATGCAACGAGGTGATCCGGCGGCCGGTGGCCTGCCTCTGCTCCCTTTTCCGGAGCTCCGGCACCTTAGCGATGGCTTGCCGGCGCGGCTCCCCCTCTCAGGCCAGTCAGGCGGGCAGT
Source organism: Prochlorococcaceae cyanobacterium (assembly GCA_046484965.1). Classification (GTDB taxonomy): domain Bacteria; phylum Cyanobacteriota; class Cyanobacteriia; order PCC-6307; family Cyanobiaceae; genus JAWOHV01. The sequence continues at coordinate 4,758 of JAWOHV010000156.1, read as the reverse complement.
CCGGCCAGCGGGGGGGCCGCTGGGCTGCGCTCGCCGGCGACCACCTCCCCCAGCCGCCAGGCCTGATGGCCGCAGTCTTTGCAGAGCTGCAGGGTTTGATCAAGCCTGCCGGCAGGAACCACGAGGGCAAAACCCACCCCCAGGTTGAACGTGTTCCAGAGGTCGGCTTCCGGCACCTGGCCCTGCTCCTGCAACCAGCTGAACAGCTCGGGCCGTTGCCAGCTGAGGGGGTCGATGAGGCCATGGACCCCGGCGGGCAGGCAGCGGGGAAGGTTTTCAGGCAGGCCACCCCCGGTGATGTGGGCCATGCCATGCAGCGGCAGAGCGGCCTGGCGCAGCGCAGCGATCAGGTCGCCGTAAAGCCGGGTGGGGCGCAGCAGGGCCTCAATCAGGCCACTGCCATCGGCGAGGGAGGTGGCAGCGGTGACGCCGTTGGCCTCGAGGATGCGGCGCACCAGGCTGAAGCCATTGCTATGCAAGCCGTTGCTGGCCACCGCCACGATCTGATCGCCAGCCTTCACCTGCCGGCCATCGATCAGCTCCTCCTCTTCCACCACGGCGACGCAAAAACCGGCCAGGTCGTAGCGACCGGCGGGATAAAAGCCAGGCATTTCAGCGGTTTCGCCGCCGAGCAGGGCGCAGCCGCTCTGGCGGCAACCTGAAGCGATCCCCTCAACTACCTCGGCCATCGCTTCGGGGCTCAGCCTGCCGGTGGCGATGTAGTCGAGGAAAAACAGGGGCTGGGCCCCGCAGGTGATCACGTCGTTGACGCACATCGCCACAAGGTCGATCCCCACCGCATGGTGGCGCCCGTAGTCCTGGGCGAGTTCAAGCTTGGTGCCTACGCCGTCGGTGCCGGCTACCAGCAGGGGGCGTTTCAGGCCGGCAGGTAGGCGGCAGATCCCTCCGAATCCCCCCAGATCGCCGAGCACCTCGGGGCGACGGGTGGAGGCCACGCTGGAGCGGATCCGCTCCACGAAGGCCCGGCCTGCGGCCACATCAACGCCTGCGCTGCGGTAATCCATCCCGGCGAACCCACTGCAGTGATCCTGCACCGGCAGCGAACCGGGCGCCCCAGGCCCGCCCGCGGCCGTGCCAGTCGCCCAATTGGCACAGCCTTAGATCAGCTCGGCTAATCGCGTAGATTTGGTTTACTGATCGTTTACATGCCTGGCCTCTGGCCTGAAAGCCTGTTATGGACAGGCCTGAGCGGGGATGATGAAAAAAACTGATCAGTACTTGGCGGCCTGAGTGCAGGGTTCAGTTCTGCTCAGAGCGCCTACCTTTGGGTCGTCGTCAATTTCCGATAGGAACTCCGGCAGCGCGAGTCGAACTTTTCTCTTCAGTACAAGTTCGGTCTTGCTTCTCCGGTCCATTTCATTTCATGGATGGATGCCGCAGCTTTGCGGCGGGTTTCGTTCGCTATGAAAAGACCCCTTTCCCTCGGCGCTCTCACCGTTCTTCTCTCCGGAAGCAGTGCCCTGATCCCCGTTTTTGCCGACCCCAGCCAGGCGGCAAACGAATCAGTTCCAGCTCCTCTCGCCAAGTCGGGCGAAGTGCGCCTGGCTACCTCCACGGCAGTCCCTGCCGATGCGGTCGTGATCCGAGAGCAGGAGCCGGCTGCCGAGCCCAGCCAAGTTCAGCCGATCCAGCCCCCTGTTCCGATTGCCCCCAAACCTGTTCCCCAACCTCGCGTTGTGCGGGTGAACAGCGGCGAGGCCAGCTGGTATGGCCCAGGCTTTTTCGGCAACCGCACCGCCAATGGCGAGGTTTTCCGCCCGGGCACGATGACAGCCGCCCACCGCACGCTGCCCTTCGGCACGATGGTGAAGGTCACCAACCTCCGTAACGGCCGCTCTGCCACGGTGCGCATCAACGACCGTGGTCCCTTCCACGGCGGTCGCATCATCGACCTGGCCCACGGTGCAGCCCAGCAACTCGGTGTTGTGGCAAGCGGAGTGGCTCAAGTGAAGCTCGAAATTCTGCAGTGAACCCAAACCTGCACTGAGCTGGCGCACCCCCTTAAGGCCTGCCTAGCTCAGCCGGATTCGTTCCTGCCAACCCATCCGCCAATCTGGCGGGTGGGTTTTTTGTTGCCGCCCCTTTCTCCCTGCCCCGCCCCTGACCCGTGCAGCTGCTTCACACCAAGGCCGAGTTGGCCGCCTGGCGGCGCCAGGGAACGGGCCCCTTGCACTTCGTGCCCACCATGGGGGCCCTGCACAAGGGTCACCAGCGGCTGATCCGGCGGGCGGTTGAGCCCGGCGCTGGCATCGGCCCCCGGGTGCTGGTGAGCGTCTTCGTCAATCCGCTGCAGTTCGGCCCTCAGGAGGATTACGGCCGCTACCCCAGAACCCTCGCAGCCGACCTGGAGCTGGCGGCCACGGCCGGAGCGTCGGCCCTCTTTGCCCCCTCGCTGGAGGAGCTCTATCCCGGCGGCGTTGAGCAGCTCACCTGGATCCGGCCGCCGCAGGCGCTGCAGCGGGCCCTCTGTGGCAACAACCGGCCTGGCCATTTCGAGGGCGTGGCCACGGTGGTGGTACGGCTGCTCTCGCTGGTGCGGCCCGATCGGCTGCTGCTGGGGGAGAAGGATTGGCAGCAGCTGCTGATCCTGCGGCGGGTGGTGGCGGATCTGGGCCTGCCGCTGGTGGTGCAGGGCTGCGCCACCGTGCGTGAGGCCGATGGGCTGGCCTGCAGTTCCCGCAACCGCTACCTCGATAGCCACCAGCGTCGGCAGGCTGCGGCTCTGCCCACCGCCCTGGCCGCAGCCCTGGCCGCGGCCGCTCGCAGTGGTGCCGAGCCCCTGGCTGGCCAGCTGCAGAAGCAGGTGCGCCTCGCTTTGCAAGCCGCCGGCCTGGCGATCGACTACGTGGCGCTGCTGGAGGCCCATACGCTGGTACCGCTGCCGGTCGATTCCCCGCTGCCGGTCGCCGGCCTGGCCCTGCTGGCAGCCGCTGTCCACTGCGGCCCCAGCCGCCTGATTGATCACACCTTCCTGATGCGCCGCTCTCCGATCGTTGCCATTGATGGTCCTGCCGGCGCTGGCAAGAGCACGGTGACCCGAGCCTTTGCCGAACGCCTGGGCCTGATCTATCTCGATACCGGCGCCATGTACCGCGCCGTCACCTGGCTGGTGCTGCAGAGCGGTGTTGACCCAGCAGAGGCGGCGGCCATTGCGCCGCTGCTGGCGTCCCTCGACCTGCAGCTGGACAGGGCCGACGACGGGGGGCAGCGGGTGCGGATCAACGGCGTGGATGTCACCGAGGCGATTCGCAGCCCGGAGGTCACCGCCCAGGTGTCGCTGGTGGCGGCCCACGGCTGCGTGCGTGAGGCCCTGACCCGCCAGCAGCAGGCGATGGGTGAGCGGGGCGGGCTGGTGGCCGAAGGCCGCGATATCGGCACTGCGGTGTTCCCCGATGCGGAACTGAAGGTGTTCCTCACCGCCACCACGGCTGAGCGGGCCCGCCGCCGAGCCCTGGATCTCGAGCAGCGGGGTTACCCGCCGCCGCCGCTGGCCGAACTTGAGGCCCAGATCGCTGAGCGCGATCACCGCGATTCCAGCCGTGCCGTGGCACCTCTGCGCCAGGCCGCCGATGCGGTGGAGCTGGTGAGCGACGGCCTCACAATCGAAGCTGTGATCCAAACCCTGCTGGACCTGTTCCGTGAGAGGGTGCCCGAGGAGGCCTGGCCGGCTGGCGGCGCTGGCTCAGAGGGGCCGCAGGCTTGCTAACAGGCCAGCGCAGGCATCCTCAAGTAGATCGAGCACGTGCTCAAAGCCCGCGTCGCCGCCGTAATAGGGATCGGGCACCTCGGAGGCCTGGAAGCGGCGGCAGTACTGGCTGAGCGGTTCGATCCTGGCCAGCGCCAACGACGCTGAACCTGCGGGAGCCCTCTCCGGTGCCAGTGAGCACACATCGGCAAGATTTTCCCTGTCCATCGTGAGGATCAGATCGAAGTTGCGCAGGTCGGAGCGCTCGAGCTGCCGGGCGCGGCTGGGTAGATGGATGCCGCGGCGGTTGGCCGCCTGTTGCATGCGGGTATCGGCGGGTTTGCCCAGATGCCAGCCGCCGGTGCCGGCTGAATCCACCACAAACGCTTGCGTGAGCTCCTCCTGCGCCAGCAGATGCAGGAACACACCCTCGGCCGCCGGCGAGCGGCAGATGTTGCCGAGGCACACGAACAGCAGCCGCTGGGGCTGGACTGAATCCGGGGTCATGGCTGCTGCAGATTCTCAAGGGCCAACCTGGCTCGGCAGCGCACCACCGCAGTGGGCTCCTGGGTCGCTTCGGCAAGCGTTTGCAGGCTCTGGATGGCCTGCTGCCGCAGGTCGCCTTGCTCCAGCTCCATCGCCAGAGATTCGAGGCCCACGGCCACGGCGTAGCGCACCACCCATTCGCCATCGGCGCCGGCTGCGGCCAGAGCTTTCAGGCAACGCCGGCGCACGGCCTGCTGCTCGGCGGCCTCCAGGTCATCGAGCAGCAGCTGGCCGAGCCCCTTGGCGGCGGCGCGGCGCACGCTGGCGGCCACATCGCGGCCGAGGGCGTCCTCCAGCAGTTCCAGGCCACGCACATCGCCGATGCCCGCCAAGGCACGAACTGCCCAGGCGCGGGCTCCGTAATTCCCAGGATCCAGTTCCAGCAGGGCTGGTACTGCCGCCTGGCCGATGGCCACCAGGCCATCCACGGCGGCCACTGCAGCGCCGGGATTGTTGTAGCCCAGCACCTCCACCAGCACTGGAGCCGCTTCGGGATTGCCGCTGCC
>JAWOHV010000122.1:0-16517 GCA_046484965.1 Prochlorococcaceae cyanobacterium | reverse complement strand
GCCTCCCTCTGCCTCTACCTCAGCGCCCGCCACGTGGAAGAGGTTCAGGCCGAACTGCTGCATCACTACCCGGCCACAACCCCAGTCGCGATCGGCTACCGGGTGAGCTGGCCCGACCAATGGCTCACGGTGGTGCCCCTGGCCGAGATGGCCCAGGTGAGCCGCGAGCGCAACCTGATCCGCACCACCCTTTATGTGGTGAGCCCGGCCCTGCAGGCACCTGCCGAGGCCCGCTCCAAGCTCTATTCAGCCAGCCACCAGCACCTCTTCCGAGGAGGAGCCATCTGAGGAGGCGCCGCCAGAGCCGCCTTCTCCCCCCTCGCCGCCCATGCCATAGAGCTCCCGCTCCAGCCGGTTGCGATCGAAGCGGCAGCCAAGGCGGGCGCTGATCGCCTCCAGATCCAGCAGGGCGTTCCCCAGGCAGCAGGTGCCCCCCGGCGAAGGGGTGACGTTGAACACCAGCCCAGGCATCGCAGCGATCCGCACCTCGCCGAGCATCAATCGGCGGGCGCCCTTGTCGATCAGCTGGGGCCGCACGCCGCCATAGCCCTCGGCGAAGCGCAGATCCTCCAGGCCCATGCCGGGCACGATCTTGCGCGCATCCTCCAGAAACAGACGACGCCGCAGCCAGGGCACTTCAAACAGCAGGTTCTTGAGGATGTAGTTGCGGATGTCGGCAATGCGCAGCAGCTCCCAGAACACCGCCAGCACCGCCCAATCGAGCCGCAGCACCTTGAGGAACTCCCAGAAGGAAGCGGGCCGGTAGCGCTCCAGCATCGGCAGCAGCAGGGCCGTGGGGCCAAAGCGGGTCTTGCCGGGGGCGCGCACGTCGGGGTCGCCGTGGATGGCGGCGAAGGGCAGCTTGTCGTTCTGCACCGTGTAAACCTTGCCCTTGAGCAGATCGGGCGTGAAGTAGAAGCTGCCGGCCACCGGCAGACAGGAATACTCGAGGCCGAAGCCCATCTGCTGGGCCAGCAACAGGCTGTGGGCGCCGGCATTCACCACCACATGGCGGGCCAGCAGCTGGCGCGCACCGGCACTGGAGGCCAGCTGCACCCGGAACAGGTCTCCCTCTGGGCTGATCCGCTGCACGCTGCAGCCCAGGTGCAGATCGAGCTGGCGGCCGCTGCCGGCCACGGCTGCCTCGGCCTGGTCCACGAACGACTGGGAGAGCTCCTCGTAGTCGACGGCCGTGTAGGTGCGGCGGATGCCGATCGCCAGCAGCTCCTCGGGCCGCAGCTGGCCGTTCAGCTGGGCCACCTGCGGCTCCCAGGCCGCAATCGCCTCCTTATCCAGCAGCTCCATGGCCGGGAAGTGGGGCGAGAAGGTTTCGAAGCGCTGGCGCAGGAAGGCGCACTCCCGCTGCCCCACAGCGAGAACCATCTTCGGAGTGCGGAACACACAGCGCTCCCGTGTTGGCCCATCGAGCAGGGCTGCGTAGTGCACGATCATCTCGGCCGTGCGCTTCACCCGCAGCGCCTTCTCGAGCGTGTAGTTGGTCTCGATGTCGCCGCAGTGGATCGTCTGGCTGTTGTTGGTGGCCTTCGAGTTCACCTGGGCCAGCTGGTCGTAGCGCTCCACCAGGGCGATCCGGCCCAGGTCGGTGTAGCGGGCCAGCTCGAACAGCAGGGCCGTGCCGCAGACGCCACCACCCACGATCAACACATCGACTGTCTTGGCAGCCACTGTCTCAGCAGCCACTGTCTGGTCAGCAGGGGGGGGAGGGCTGGTCACGCCGCGAAACTGGCAGCCACCATCGTGGCTGATCAACCCGGTCGATCGCCCCAGCGGATCACCAAAGCGAATCACCCCGGAGGTGGCGGCGCAGGCAGTGTTTTAAGATCCCTCTGCCGGCTCAGGAGCCTGGCCAGGGGCGATTAGCACAGCGGTAGCGCACTTCCTTCACACGGAAGGGGTCACTGGTTCGAATCCAGTATCGCCCATTTCACGCCAATTCAGACTATTCATAATTCAGGCATTATTTAGGCGGTATTCCGGCCTGATCCATTGCAGCAACTGCGCTCACGGGCTTCGGGGCTCACCCGCCAGAGCGGGGGGCCAATCCAGCCGACGGCCACAACCAGAATTGCGGGGCCGGTTCTGGCTGATAATCGATACAACCATTCATTATTCCGCCCGCGTGAGCCAGAGCAGCTCCGATTCCAGCTCTCCCGCCAAGCCGGGTCCCCAGGAACAGCAGGGTGCTGATGGTCCTTCGGCTGCACTGCAGAGCCTTGGCCGGCAATTGAGCTCGGCGCGAGAGGCGCGGGGTCTCAGCCGTGAGGCCCTGGCCAGCCAGCTGAACATGGGGCTCGAGCAGCTGGAGGCCCTCGAAACAGGCAACCGCAGCCGCCTGCCGGAAACGGTTTTCATCGTGGCCCAGGCCCGCCGGGTGGCCAGCCACCTCCAGCAAAACATCGACGGGCCGATCCAGGCGCTGCGCCGCAACCTGCCGGCCCAGGGCGGGCCATCCACCGCCGGGAGCAGCCAAACCGCAGCCCCCAGGAAGGTCCAAGCCGCTGGCAGCAGCCTTGCAGGCGCCAAAGCCGCTGCCGCCCAGGCCACAGCGGTGAATCAGGCGCCGCGCAGCAGCGCCAGCGGCACCGCTGCCCAGGTGGGAGCAGGCGGCTCACCCCTGGCAGGCCTGGCGCGCGCCATGGCCTGGATCGCCCTGCTGGCCGGCCTGGGCAGCCTGGCGGGGCTGGGCTGGAGCCGCTGGCAGCAATCCCAACGCCAGCCCAGCACGCCTTCCTTAAGCGCGCAGCCCGCCAGCGCACCGCCAGGGGCAACGCCTGCTGCTCCTGCCACCGCCACCGCCACCGCCACTGCCACAACCGCAGCAGCCAGCGAGCTGGTGCTCTCGGCTCCCAACGGCGCCAGCTGGCTGGCCGTGGAAACCATCGAAGGCGAATCCCTCTTCAAGGGCAACTTTGAGGGCCGCCGCAGCTTCCCGATCGGCCGCGGCCTGCGGGTGCTGGCCGGCCGGCCCGACCTGGTGCTCGTGCAGCCCCCGGGAGCCGCCGCCGCCGAGCCGATGGGCAGCATCGAAGACGTGCGCCAACGCAGCTACGAGCCGCCAGCCCCCTCCCCAACCCCCTGATCGAGCTCCAGCACAGTCAGCTCGCGGCCTGAGGCCTCCGCCACCTGGGGGGCGCAAAGCTGCAGGCTCCAGCGCTCCAGCCCCAGATCCAGATCTGGCCGGGCTGGTATCAGGGCCACCCTGAGGTCATTGCCACCCTGCGATCCCAGCTTCAGACCCGCCACCGTGGCCCCAGGTCGCCGGTCGAGGGCGGCCGCCAACCTCAGCAACAGGGCCATCGCCGCCACGGTGCGACGCTGCTCACGCCCCTCGATCAGCTGCCACGATTCGTGGCGCTTCTTGGGCAGGCTGCGGCGGTGGTAGCGGGCGATGGCAGCCACCATGCGGTGCTCCAGGTCGGAGTAGCCCAGCAGCTCGCCGTGGCGGATCAGATACCAGGTGTGCTTGTGGTAGGCGGCCAGGTTGATGTGCTGGCCGCAGGTGTGCAGGATCGCCGCCGCCCAGAGCAGCGTGCGGCCGGCGCCATCGTCGTCGTGCAGCAGCCCGCGGCTCTGGTCGTAGAAGCTGAGGGCCAGCTGGGCGATGCGTTCGGCCCGCGGCAGATCAACGCCGTAGAGCTGGGCCTGGTGTAACACAGTGCGCTCACGGATGCTGCTCTGGAAACTGAAACGATCGCCGAGCAGGCCGTTGCGCAACATCCAGTCGACGATCAGGCCCTCCCGCAGGGCCCGGTCGCAGACCACCATCTCCTTGGCACCGAGCATGGCCATCGCCGTCTGAAAGATCAGGGCCCCGGGCACGATGATTTCGGCCCTCCGCTCGTTGATCGCCGGCAGGGCCCGCCGCTGCTCCGGCGTCATCTCCAAGAGCCGGGCCACGATCTGATCGATCTTCTGCCTGCTCACCCGGTAGCCCTGCAACCGCAGCGGCGGCCGCTCCTCCTGGGCCGCCGCCAGGGCCGCCAGGGCCATGGCCGTGCCGCTGGTGCCCACCAGCACGGCGCTCTCGCCGTCGCGGCAGTGGCTGAGCACCTGATCCACCGCCGGCTGCAGAGCCCCCTGGATGTAGGCCTTGAGAAACGAGCGCCGCTCCGCCGGCAGGGGGTCCTGGCGGATGAAATCGCGCTGCAGGCGCACCGCACCGATGCGGGTGCTGGTCAGCGCCCGGGAATCGCGGCCATCGGCCAGCACCAGCTCGGTGGAACCGCCGCCGATATCGAGGATGAAGTGGGGCTGCTCGTCGAAGGCCATTCCCGAGAGCACGCCCAGGTAGATCAGGCGGGCCTCCTCCGGGCCGCTCACCAGATCCACCTCCAGCCCCAACTGCTCCTGCAGCGTCTGCAGGAACTGGCGGCCGTTGCCCGCCTCACGCACGGCGCTGGTGGCGGCGGTCACGATCTGCTCAACGCCGTGGCTGATGGCCAGTTCCTTGCAATGGCGCAGGGTGAGAAAGGCCCGCTCGATCGCCGCGGCCGAAAGATCGCCGGTTTCGAGATCCCTTTCGCCCAGGCGGGTGTTCGACTTCTCGGTGAGAACGACGCTGAAGCTGCGCAGGGCTGGATCGATCGCCGCAATCAGCAGGTGGATCGAGTTGGTGCCGATATCAATGGCGGCCAGGCGCCGCACCGCGGGCGATTCCGAAGCCGCAACCTGGGGGGAAAGGGAGGTGACCATCGCGCGCCGCCCTGGCCGCAGGCGGGCATACTCTGCCACCAGCTCCAGCCCTAGGGTTTGGCCCCGCCGTGCTGCCGCCGTGCTCCGGGCCTGGTTCGAATTGCTGCGCTGGCACAAGCCCAGTGGCCGGCTGATCCTGCTGATCCCCGCCGGCTGGAGCCTCTGGCTGCAGCCCCAGGCGCCGCCGCCAGCCCCCCTGGTGGGCTGGATCGTGCTCGGCGGCCTGGCGGTGAGCGGCGCCGGCTGCATCGCCAACGACCTCTGGGACCGGCGCATCGACCCGCTGGTGGAACGCACCCGCAACCGTCCGCTGGCCGCCGGCACGGTGCCGCTGGCCGGAGCCGTGGCCCTGCTGCTGGTGTGCCTGCTGCTGGCCCTGCTGGTGGTGCTGGCCCTGCCGGCCGCGGGGCGCCAGCTGAGCCTGCTGCTGGCCCTGGCCGCCCTGCCGCCGGTGCTGCTCTATCCCTCCGCCAAGCGCTGGTTCGGCTACCCCCAGCTGGTGCTGGCCCTCTGCTGGGGCTTCGCCGTGCTGATCCCCTGGGCCGCCGCCAGCGGCAGCCTGGCCGGCGGCTGGCCCCTTGCTCTCACCTGGCTGGCCACGCTGCTATGGACCTTCGGCTTCGACACCGTGTACGCGATGAGTGACCGCGACGACGACCGGCGCCTGGGGGTGCACAGCAGTGCCCTCAGCCTCGGCGACGCCGCTGCCAGCGTCGTGGCCATCTGTTATGGGCTGGCCGCCCTGGCGCTGGCCCTGGCGGCTGCGACAGCGGGCCTGGGCGCGGGCATTGGAGTTGGCTTCTGGCCCCTCTGGGCCCTGGCCGCCTTCGGCATGCAACGGGAGGCGCTGCGCCTGCGCGGCCCTGCACTGCCGCGCTCGCGCTTCGGCCAGCACTTCGGCCGCCAGGTGCAGCTGGGCGCCCTGCTGCTGCTGGCCCTGGTGCTGGGCCGGGGGCTCTGAGCGCGATGGCCGCCCCACTGCCGCAAGCCCCACTGCCGCACTCTCCACAGCCGCAACCGCGCCCGCTGCGCCGCGGCGATCGGGTGGGGCTTGTGGCGGCCAGCTCGGCCCTGGTGGGCGACGAAGCCCAGCAGCGACTCAGCGACGGCCTGGCCGTGCTGGAGAGCTGGGGCCTGCAGGTGCAGCCCAGCAGCGCCGCCGGCCGCCGCTGGGGCTACCTGGCCGGCCGGGATCCGGAACGGGCCGCCGACCTCTGCCCGCCGGAGCCTGCCCCGGCCCTGCACGCCTGCCTGCGCGGCGGCTGGGGCGCGGCGCGGCTGCTGGAGCGGCCCCTGGCCCTGCCGGCCGGCTGGCTCGTGGGTTTCTCCGATGTCACCTCGCTGCTCTGGGCCCAGCTGGCCCAGGGCGGCAGCGGCGCCGTCCACGGCCCCCTGCTCACCACCCTGGCGGCCGAACCGGCCTGGAGCCAGGAGCGGCTGCGGGCGCTGCTGTTCGGCGAGCCCCTGCCGCCGCTGCAGGGCGAGATCTGGCGGCCGGGGGTGGCCGAGGGGCCGCTGCTGGCCGCCAACCTGACGGTGGCCACCCACCTGCTGGGCACCCCCCACCTGCCGGAGCTGCGCGGCGCCATCCTGGTGCTCGAAGACGTAGGCGAAGCCCCCTACCGCCTCGATCGGCTGCTCACCCACTGGCGCCTGGCCGGAGCGCTGCAGCAGCTGGCAGGCATCGGCTTCGGCCGCTTCAGCGGCTGCGACGATCCTGATCCCCTCCCCGAGCAGCAGTTCAGCGTTGAGCAGGTGCTGCGCGAGCGCAGCGCCGATCTGGGCATCCCGGTGCTGGCCGGCCTGCCTGTGGGCCACGACCCCGGCAATGCCGCCCTGCCCCTGGGCCAGTGGGCCCGCCTCGATGGCAACCGCGGCCGCCTGGAACTGCTGCCTGGCACGGCTGCCCTGATTTCCTAGCCCGCCCCGCCGCGGGCGGCCAGCACCGCCTCGGCCACGGTGAGGTCGAAGGGGGTGGTGAGCTTGATGTTGGAGGGCGGCGCTTGCAGCACCTGCACCGGCCAGCCGAGGCGCTCGAACAGGGCGGCATCGTCGGTGACGCTCCAGCCCTCGGCCGTGGCCGTGGCATGGGCCTGGCGCAGCTGCGCCACTGGAAACCCCTGGGGCGTCTGGGCCGCCCAGAGGCCGCTGCGCTCCGGGGTGGCGGTGATCGTGCCGCTCCCATCCACCTGCTTGATCGTGTCGCTCACCGGTGTGGCGGCGATCACCGCGGCCCCGGCCGCCACCGCCGCCGCACAGCGCGCCAGCAGCTCCGGCTCCACCAGGCAGCGGGCCCCGTCGTGGATCAGCACCCCCTCCGCCCCTGCCGGCAGGGCCGCCAGGCCGTGGCGCACCGAATCCTGGCGGGTCTCACCGCCAAGGATCCACTCCACCGGCACGGCCGGCCGGGCGGCGGCGATGATCGCGCCGATCTCGGCCGCATCCAGCGGCTGCCCCACCACGCCGATCCAGCTGATCACCGGAGCGGCCAGGGCGGCATCGAGGGTCCAGGCCAGTACGGGGCGCCCAGCCAGCGGCAACAGCAGCTTGTTGCCGCTGGCCCCCATACGGCGGCCGCTGCCGGCCGCAGCGATCAGCAAATGCACATGCAAGGCCCCGAAACGGTCCGAACCGAATTGCCTCCATACAATCAGGCCGCGACACCACCCCCCGCCCCATGCGCGCCCTGTTCCTGATTCCGGGCGGTGGTAGCACCCAGCTGCAGGCATTCCCAGCCGTGGCCGCCGCCGCCGAGCAGCTCGGCGCCACCGTGCAGGTGGCCTGCTCCCCGGAGGCCACCCCCCTCTGGGGCCTGCTGCCTGCGGTGGAGAAGGTGATCCCGTTCAACTTCAGCGAGGCCAACCTGGCCGACTGGAGCAACCTGCTGGGCAGTGTGCGCGATCCCGATTTCCAGGTGTGCCTCAACCTGGCCGGCGGCCGCCAGGTCGACCTGATGCTCTCGATGAGCCATATCCCCACCCGCATCGCCGCCAGCGGCTTCTCGGCCACCGAGCGGGTGCAGCCCGGCGGCGGCTGGCCGAACCAGGCGCTTGCCGCCTACCTCAAGCCGATCGGTGTGGAGCTGAAGGCCGACGCCTTCCGGCTGGCCCTGCCCAAGGCTGAACTGGAAGCCGCCGCCGCGGCCCTGCCGGCCGGCGATGGTCCCCTGCTGCTGCTGGCCCCCAGGGGAGGCAGCGGCGACTGGCCGGCAAGCCAGTGGCAGGAGCTGCCCAGCAGCATCCGCGCTCGCCTCCCCCAGCTGCGCAGCCTCGCCGCGCCAGCGGCCAGCGGCCCCAGCCAGCTGCGCCGGCGGGCCGCCCTGGTGGCCAGCGCCGATGTGGTGCTGGCCAGCGACCCGCTCACGATCGAACTGGCCCTGCTCTGCGCAGTCCCCCTGGTGGCCCTCGGCCGCAGCCAGGACAGCTTGCCCAGCCGAGCGGATCTCAAGGCCTTGGCGCCCGAAGGCGGGCTTGAGCAGCTGGGGGTGCCGGAGGTGATGGCGGCCCTCGGCTTCGGTTGAGGGCACGCGCAGCTGATGGGCCGCAACCCCCGCCCCCGCCTCGGCCTCCAACGCCGGCAACGCCAGCGGCGCCCGCCCCCCTCCCGCTCCCGGAGGCCCTGGAGCACGCCACTGCTGGCACTGGCGCTGCTGGTGCAGGCGGCGGCCACCGGCTACCGCCTAACCGAAGGCTGGGACTGGGGCGACTGCTACTGGATGGTGCTGATCACCCTGAGCACGCTCGGCTTCAGCGACGGCGACACCCAGATCCTCTCCAGCAACGGCCGGCTGGTGACCACCCTGGCGCTGGTGGGTGGCCTGTTGGTGGTGCAACTGGCCATTCAGAGCGTTTTGGGATTGACGGAATCGGGCTATTTCCGGAGGCTGCAGGAACGCCGTTTCCGCCGCTGGATGCAAAGCCTCGAAAACCATGTGATCCTCTGCGGCTATGGCCGCATCGGCCGCGAGATCGCCGCCAAGTTGATCAGCGAGGGCATCCCACTGCTGGTGGTGGAGATGGACCCAGAACACAAGGAGGCAGCTGAAGACCGCGGCCTGCCGGTGCTGATGGCCGATGCCACCCTCGATGAAACCCTGCTTGAAGCCGGCATCCAGCGCTGCCGCAGCCTGGTGGCGGCCCTGCCCAGCAACGCCGCCAATGTGTATGTGATCCTCAGCGCCCGCGGCCTGGCCCCCAACTGCCGCCTGATTGCCAGGGCCGACAGCGAGGAAGCCGAGGGCAAGCTGCGCCTGGCCGGCGCCGACCAGGTGGTGAGCCCCTACGTGGCCGGTGGTCGCGCCATGGCCGCCACCGCCCTGCGCCCCCTGGCGGTGAACTTCATGGACCTGCTGGCCGGCTCCGACTGCGAGGTGGAGGAGTTTCAGCTGAGCAGCGATCCGGCGGCCCTCGCCCAGCTGGGGGAGGGCACCACCATGGCCGAGCTGCAGCTGGGACGCCGCAGCGGAGCCATGGTGCTCGCCATCCGCAATCCCGAGCAGCGCGGCAAGAAGGGCACCACCTACCGCGGAGCCAGCGTTGCCGCCGGCGGCGGCGAACTGATCGCCAACCCAGGCGGCGCCGTGCAGCTGCAGCCCGGCCAGCTGCTGGTGGTGATGGGCAGCAAGGCCCAGCTGGAGCGCCTGATCGAGCTGCTCGGGCCGGCCCTGGCCGAGGTGAGTCACATGCCCGGCTGAGGCTGGCGCCATACGATCGCCGGCACGTTCGCCGCCGCCGCGATGACAAGCTCCGCCCCCAGCACCGCCAGCCAGGCTCCCCTGGCCGGCCAGGTCGCCCTGGTGACGGGCGCCAGCCGGGGCATCGGTGCCGCCATCGCCAAGGAACTGGCGGCAGCCGGCGCCACCGTGGTGATCAACTACGCCAGCTCACCGGAAGCGGCCGAGGCGGTGGTGGCCGAGATCACGGCGGCCGGGGGCAAGGCCTGGGCCCAGCGCGCCAACGTGGCCGACGAGGAGCAGGTGGAGGCGATGGTGAAGGCGGTGCTGGAGCGGGAAGGGCGCCTCGATGTGCTGGTGAACAACGCCGGCATCACCCGCGACGGCCTGCTGATGCGCATGAAAACGGCCGACTGGCAGAGCGTGATCGACCTCAACCTCACCGGCGTGTTCCTCTGCACCCGCGCCGTGAGCCGCACGATGCTGAAGGCGAGGGCCGGCCGGATCATCAACATCACCTCGGTGGTGGCCCTGATGGGCAACCCTGGCCAGGCCAACTACAGCGCCGCCAAGGCCGGGCTGATCGGCCTCACCCGCAGCAGCGCCGCCGAATTCGCCAGCCGCGGTGTCACGGTGAATGCCGTGGCCCCCGGCTTCATCGAGAGCGCCATGACCGCCGAGCTCAACAAGGAGCCGATCCTGGCCGCCATCCCGATGGGCCGCATGGGCCAGCCCGCCGAGGTGGCCGGCGCCGTGCGCTTCCTCGCCGCCGATCCCGCCGCCGCCTACATGACCGGCCAGGTGCTGCAGGTGGATGGCGGCATGGTGATGCGCTGAGCTCAGGCGTTCGACACCGGCCGGCCCAGCTCCTCCCGCAGGCTGCGGATGCGCAGCAGCAGCCGCAGCCTGCGGCTGCGGGCGGTGAGCGTCAGGAACAGCCGTATCGGCACATACACCAGGGCCATCAGCAGGCCGAGGGCGGAGATCAGCAGAAAAATCAGCGCGTTTGCCGTTGTCGGCGGACCCAGGCCTGGATCGGCGCTCGCCGTATCCAGGGCCGTATCCAGGGCGTTCTGCAGCAGATCCTCCATGCAGCCGACCCTACCGGGCCCCGCCGCGATCAGCCGTGGCGGCAGAGCCCGGTAGGGTCGGCCGCAATTCGGCTTTCCCCACCGGCGCCCCGCTGACCCGCCGCCATCCCCTGTGGGAGCCTTGTCATACGTGTCTGCCAGCAGCCCCACCCCGCGTCCGATGGCCAAACTGATTTGCTTCTCCGACCAGTCCCGTGCCGCCCTTGAGCGGGGGGTGAACGCCCTGGCCGATGCCGTCAAGGTCACGATCGGTCCCAAGGGCCGCAACGTGGTTCTCGAGAAGAAGTTCGGCGCCCCCGACATCGTCAACGACGGCGTCACGATCGCCAAGGAGATCGAGCTCGAGGATCCGTTCGAAAACCTCGGCGCCAAGCTGATGCAGCAGGTGGCCAGCAAAACCAAGGAGGAGGCCGGCGACGGCACCACCACTGCCACCGTGCTCGCCCAGGCGATGGTGCATGAGGGCCTGCGAAATGTGGCCGCCGGCGCCAATCCGGTGGGCCTGCGCCGTGGCATTGAAAAGGCTGTGGCCCAGGTGGTGCAGGGCATCAATGGCCGCGCCCAGGCCGTGGCCGGCGACGCCATCCGTCAGGTGGCCACGATCAGTGCCGGCAACGATGAGGAGATCGGCCGCATGATCGCCGAGGCCATGGAGCGGGTGAGCGCCGACGGCGTGATCACCGTGGAGGAATCGAACTCCCTGGCCACCGAACTGGAGATCACCGAAGGCATGGCCTTCGACCGGGGCTACAGCTCGCCTTACTTCGTGACCGACCAGGATCGCCGCGAATGCAGCTTCGACAATGCGCTGCTGCTGCTCACCGACCGCAAGATCAGCGCGATCACCGATCTGGTGCCGATCCTCGAGGCGGTGTCACGCAGTGGCTCGCCGCTGGTGATCCTGGCCGAGGAGGTGGAGGGTGAGGCCCTCGCCACCCTGGTGGTGAACAAAAACCGCGGCGTGCTGCAGGTGGCCGCCGTGCGGGCCCCCTCCTTCGGCGATCGCCGCAAGGCCTGCCTGGAGGACATCGCCATCCTCACCGGCGCCACGGTGATCAGCGAAGACCGGGCGATGAGCCTCGACAAGGCCAGCCTGGCCGACCTGGGCCGGGTGCGGCGGATCACGATCACCAAGGACAGCACCACCCTGGTGGCCAGCGGCGATCAGCAGCAGGCCGTGCAGGAGCGCATCGCTTCGATCAAACGCGAGCTGGAGGCCACCGATTCCGACTACGACCGAGAGAAGCTCAACGAGCGGATCGCCAAACTGGCCGGCGGCGTGGCCGTGATCAAGGTGGGCGCCCCCACCGAAACCGAGCTGCGCAACCGCAAGCTGCGCATCGAAGATGCCCTCAATGCCACCCGGGCGGCCGTGCAGGAGGGCATCGTGGCCGGCGGCGGCACCACCCTGCTGGAACTGGCCGGCGGCCTCGACGGGCTGGCGGCGAGCCTGAGCGGCGATCAGCGCACCGGTGTGCGGCTGGTGCAGCGGGCCCTGGCGGCCCCCCTGCAGCAGATCGCAGCCAACGCCGGCGTAGATGGCGCGATTGTGGCTGAGGAAATCCAGCGCCAGGGCAAGGGCTATAACGCCCTCACTGGCGTCTACGAAGACCTGCTAGCCGCCGGCATCCTCGATGCGGCCAAGGTGGTGCGACTGGCGCTGCAGGATGCGGCCTCGATCGCCGCGCTGCTGATCACCACCGAAGTGGTGATCGCCGACAAACCCGAACCGGCCGCCGCCCCCGCCGGCGACATGGGCGGTATGGGAGGAATGGGCGGCATGGGCGGCATGGGCATGCCCGGGATGATGTGACCCCTAGAGGGCACTAACCAGGCGGGAGTGCAACCGGCAGACGCTGAGGGCCTCCCGCGGCGGGCTGCTGCAGAGTTTGCCAAGCTCCCGGTTGAGGGCCTGGAGCTGGCCGAGATGGGCCGTGGAGAGCGGCAGGCTCAGCAACACGGCGCTGAAAAGGGCGGCACCCAGGGGGGCGCTGCTCAACGGCCGGAACACAACCATCACAACCTCCTGATCACAATGCTGCTGTCGCCGAGCGGGAACCGGCCGGGACGCCTGAGACCCCTCCAGTGTGGGGCTGATGCGGCCGACTGGCGCCAGCTTTGCGGCTGGCTTCAAAAACCGTTGGGCTTTTGGGCGGCCATGGCCCGGCCGTAGGCCGCCACCTGCAGATCGATGCCGGTGATCGCCGTGCCCACCACCACCGCATCGGCCCCACCGGCGAGGGCGGCAGCGGCCTGCTCAGCGCTGGTGATGCCCCCCTCACAGATCAGGGGCACCGCCGCCGGCAGCTGCCGCCGCAGCGGCTCGAGCAGGCCCCAGGCTGGCGGGGCCAACCCTGCCGTGGCCTCGGTGTAGCCGAAAAGGGTGGTGCCCACCCACTGGCAGCCCAGCTCGACCGCCCGCAAACCGTTGGCCAGCGAATCCACATCGGCCATCAGCGGCGCGCCCAGCTGCTCGCGGGCGCGGCCGATCAGGGCGGCCAGGTCCTGCCCCTCCGGCCGGGGGCGATCGGTGGCATCGATGGCGATCAGATCGGCGCCGGCGGCCCACACCGCCTCCAGCTCTCGCCAGCCGGGGGTGATGTACACCGGGCTGTTTGGGTATTGCCGCTTCCACAGCCCCACGATCAGGGCATCGGGGCAGCGGCGGCGCACGGCGCCGATGTGCTCCGGACTCTCAAGCCGCACCCCCACGGCTCCGTTGAGCAGGCTGGCCTCCGCCATGGCCGCGATCACGTCCGGCTGCCGCAGCGGCGAACCCTCCGGGGCCTGCACCGACACGATCAGGCGGCCGTGGCAGCCAGCGCTCAGCTCAGAAGCACCCTCCGGGGTGGCCAGGTGGCGCAGGCGGGGCAGCGGCGGCATGGGATTTGAAGATCAGCTGGCTTGGAAATTCAGCCCAGTTTGCGATTCAGAAGCGGCCGCACCAGCAGGAACAGGCCGGCCGCCAGCAGGCTCAGAACCAGCAGGCAGGAGCCCAGGCTGAGGCTGCCGTAGGGGGCCAGCAGCACCGGATCGCTGAAGGAGAAGGAGCCGCGGTAGGCGGCGCGGATCGGCTCGATCGCGAAGGTGAGCGGATTGAGCGAAGACATCCAGGCCAGCCAGCTGGGCATGAAGCTGAGCGGCGCCAGGGCCGTGCTGGCGAACAGCAGCGGCAGGTTGGTCACGAAGATCACGGCGATCAGCTCGATGTGGCCGGGCAGGGCGAAGGCCAGGCCCAGGCTCAGGGCCGTGACGGCGAACACCAGCAGCAACAGAACAGCCAGCACCAGCAGCAGCCCGGCCGGTCCGGGCCAGCCGTAGCCGAGGGCGGCTGCCGTGAGCATGATCGCCAGGCTCTGAACCAGGCTGAGGCTGGTGATGTAGAGCACCGAGGCCAGCACGATCGAGCTGCGCGAGCGCAGCGGCGCCACCAGCAAGCGGTTCAGGAAGCCGAATTCCCGGTCGAACATCAGCGGCAGGCCGGCATTGAGGGCGGCGCTGAAGGCGGTGAACACGATCACACCCGCCCCCAGGAAGCGGCCGTAGCTCTCGCCGCCGGGCAGCAGGCCGGCGGGGGCCTTGGCAAACAGGGCTCCGAACAGCACCAGCCAGATCAGCGGTTGCAGCACACCGGCCACCAGGGTGGAGGGGCGGCGGGCCAGCTGCACAAACAGGCGGCGGCTGAGGGCCAGGGTTTCCTGGGCGATCTCGGCGAGGGCTGAGCGCTCGGGAGGGGCTGCAGGGGCGGCCACCACGGCGCTGGAGAGGGAGGGATTGGCGCTGGTCATCGCATCACTGGTCATCGCGTCGCTGGTCATCGCATCGCTGGTCATCGCATCGCCTGCTTGCGTTCGGCCTTGGGATCGCGGCTGCCGGCCACGGCCAGCTCCGCATCCATCAATGTGCGGCCGGTGGCCTGCAGATACACATCATCGAGGCTGGGGCGGCTCTGGGCGAGGGCGAATACCGGCAGTTCGGCCTCGGCCAGCTGGCGGCGCAGCTGCTCCACCACCCCCTCGTGCTCCACCACCAGGTTGAGCGAGTAGCCCTGGGCCCGATTCACCACCACCTGGCGCACGCCGGCGCAGGCCTGCAGCAGCAGCTGCACCCGTCGGGCCTCCGGCTCATCGCTGAACTCCCGCACCCGCAGGGTCACCCGGTCGCCGCCGAGGGCCGCCTTGAGCTCGGCGGGGGCACCTTCGGCGATCACCTTGCCGGCCTCGATGATCGCCAGCCGGTCGGCGAGGGCATCCACCTCCTCGAGGTAGTGGCTGCTGAGCAGCACCGTGGTGCCCGCGTCGCGCAGCTGCCGCAGCACCCCCCAGATGGCGCTGCGGCTTTCGATATCGAGGCCCACGGTGGGTTCATCGAGCACCAGCAGCCGCGGGCTGTGCAGCAGGCCGGCGGCCAGATCGAGGCGCCGCCGCATGCCGCCGGAGTAGGAGCCGCAGCGCCGGTCGATCCAGTCGCCCATGGTCAGCAGCTCCACCAGCTCGGCGATACGCCGGTCGCGCTGGGCGGAATCAAGGTGGTAGAGGGCGGCCTGCAGCTGCAGCAGCTCGCGGCCGCTGAGGATCTTGTCGATCGCCACCTCCTGGGCAACGTAACCCAGCAGGCGCCGCACCCGGCGCGGATCAGCCAGGGCATCGACACCAGCCACCCGCACCTGGCCGGCGTCGGGGGCGAGCAGGGTGGCGAGGATGCGCAGCGTGGTGGTCTTGCCGGCGCCGTTGGGGCCAAGCAGGCCATACAGGCTGCCGGCCGCCACGTTCAACGACAGATCGTCGAGGGCCTGCACCGGGCCATAACGCTTCTGTAGGTGCTGGAGCTCAATCACCGGCTGGAACCCCCTGGGCCCGGAACTGTGCGGCGGTCAATCTAGGCAGCTCGCTGCTGGGCCGCAGCCAGCAGATCCGGCAGCTGCTCAGTGAGCAGCTGGGCCTGGGGGGAGCGGGCCAGCAGCAGCAGCAGGCAGAGGCCGAAGAGGTAAAGGATCGACCAGCGGAACAGCGGCCGGGCCCGCTCCGGGGCGGCGGGGTCGCGCCCGAGGGCGGCACTGAGCTGCAGCAGCCGCAGGTTGAAGGGAGCCAGCAGCAGGCCGTAGAGGGCGGCGCCGGCCGGCAGCAGCAGCACCCCGGCCGTGCTCAGGGCCGCCGTGGCCCAGGCGTAGTAGCCGATCGCCCGGGCGGTCACCCGCTCGCCACGCACCACCGGCAGCATCGGGATGCCCACGGCGGCGTAGTCGTCGCGCAGCAGCAGCGCCAGGGCCCAGAAGTGGGCCGGGGTCCACACGATCACCAGGGCGAACAGCCACCAGCTGGCCAGAGCGAGCTCGCCGGTGGCCGCCGCCGCCCCCACCAGGGGCGGAATCGCGCCGGCCACGCCGCCGATCACGATGTTCTGGGGCGTGCGCGGCTTGAGCAGGGCGGTGTAGAGCAGCACGTAGCTGCACAGGCCCATCAGGGTCAGGGCTGCCGCCAGGGGATTCACCCAGCCCAGCAGCAGCACCAGCGAGAGGGCGGTGAGGCCGATCGCCAGCGCCAGCGCCTGGCCGCGCTGCAGGCGGCCGGCCGGCAGGGCGCGGCCGCTGGTGCGCTGCATGCGGCCGTCGAGTTCCTCTTCCCAGAGGCAGTTGAGGATGCCGGCAGCGGCCGAGGCCAGGGCACCGCCGAGCAGGGTGGCCGCCAGCACTGCAGGCTGCAGCGGCCAGCCGCCGGAAACCGCCATGCCGGCCAGCGTGGTGGCCAGCAGCAACGGGATCAGCCGGGGCTTGGCAATTTCCAGCCAGGCCGGCAGGGGCCGGCGGCGGCGCTGCGGCGGCTGGGGCTGCGGCAGGGGCTGCTGCGGCAGGGCTGCGGGAACAACGGTGCTACTAACCATTGGCAAGCTCAGCATGGGCAACCTCAGCCATCGTCGAGTTGAAAGGCCGCCGCCGCCGCCGCCCTGGTGCTGAGCCAGGTGGCGATCGGTGTGTGGAGCCTGCGGCTGGCCTTGGCGGCGCCGCTGCTCACGGTGGCGCACCAGATCAGTGCCGCCCTGCT
>JAWOHV010000119.1:0-3893 GCA_046484965.1 Prochlorococcaceae cyanobacterium | reverse complement strand
GATGAGGACGCCCGTGATCTGGGGGTGCAGGTGATCAACACCGCCCAGGCCAGCGGCGGCTTCCGCGAGATCCTCAAGCTGCATGTGCCCTCGGCCCTTGAGGTGGTGCGCCGAGATGAGGGCAGCAAGGCCGCCGAAGCGAGCTCCAACGCGTTCACGATCGCCGAAGCGATGGTCGCCAGCGATGGTCGCCGGCAGTGGATCGAGCAGCAGGGCGGTGTGCGGCATGTGGCCGCATGCCTGGATTTCGCCGTGTGGTTCTGCCAGCAGCTGGTGAACAGTTGCGCCGACCAGCAGATGCCGGTGACCGGGACGCTGACGCTCAACGCCAGCCAGCCCAGAGCGCTCTATGCCCACTGGAGTGCCAGCAATGTGCTCACCCTGGCGCTCGATCAGGGGTGCTTCTGGCAGGAGCCATTCGGTGCCGAATCTCTGAAGGTTCTTATCCACGAAGCGGCCCATGCCATGAACATGCACCACGGCTATGAGTTCCGCACCGAGGTGGAGCGCCTGGCCGGTGTGGCAGCCAGCCTGATGCTCCTGCAAGGGCATCAGATCCACAGAACGTTTCCGCAGCTGGTGGAGCGCCTGCAACCGCTGGCGGCCTGATCAGCCAGCCATTCAGCTAATCAGCCATCCAGAGGAGCCATGACCAAGGAGACGGAGCAGAGCGGATGCTTCGAGCAGCTGCTCGGCATCCCGGCGGCACTGGTGATCATCGTGATCGCCACCAAGGTTGTGGGCTGGATCTGGGGGCTTGTGGTGGCCGTGGCGAGCTGGATCGATCAGTCCGTGGCTCGATTGTTCCAGTGGATTCTCGAGTGGCCCTTCTTTCTCGGCTATCTCCTGCTTGTTGGCTTCCTGCTGGCGGTTGCACTTGGCATCGCCTTGGTGGTGGCCGAACTGGTGCTCGATTGCCTCTGGCCCCATCAGTTTCAGTTCGGCGTTGAGCACGCCTCAGAGCAGCTGCAGGGCAGGGCGTTGCTGGAGGGGAATGAGGTGCTGCGGCTGATCGGTGCGGAGGCCTGCAATCCCAGCGAACGAACTGCGGCGGTGCGGTTGCTGCGCTGCCGGCCAGCTGCGGATCGGGAGCCGGGGCAAGGCATCGAGCTGATCGAGCTGCCCGCCCGAACGATCAGGATCGAACCGGCCCCCGCCGCCTTCTCGAAGCGGCTGCGAACGATCCGCCAGCCCGTGACGGTGTTCCTGGAATCGCTCTCTCGCGAGGGCCTGGGCCTGCTCGAGCGGGACGGGGTGGAAGCGAAAGCCTGGCAGGCGGTGCTAGACTCCACCGATGAACTGCAGCGGCTTGCGGTTCTGCGGCAGAAAGTGGATGCGATCGCTCAGGACACCCAGCGGGTTCTGGGCTTCAGTGCCGACAACGAGCTGCTCTCCCCGACGCGGCAACGCAGCACGGCGCTCGCGCCTCGCCTCGCCAGCGACCTGGAGCGCATCGACGCCAGGATGGGCGCGCTGCACCGCTTCGGGTACAAGCTCTACGAATTTCTGAACATCCCCAGAAGCCTGCGTTCGGCGACCCTGAGCGATGACATCGAGGACTCCCTGCGCAGCCAGCGGGGACTCTCGGATGAGCTGTTCGAGGACATCGCCCTGATCGAGAAGACCTATGGCGACCTGTTGGGTTCTTGATCCGCTGCGCAGTGTGACGACAGCGCCGGCCCTAAGAAACATGACGTCCAGCCCGGCTCACCCTGGACTTACGCCCTCGATTCGCAATCCTGGGGCACTCGGCAGAACTGGATGAGCAGGCAGGAGCTGGAGAGGTTGGTGGGTGATGCCGAGGCCAGCGCCAGCATCCGCGAGCAACTCGAGCGCTGCCGCAGCCGCGATGAGCTTGTGCTGATGGCCCGCAGACTGGGCTATCGGCTCACCGGCAAGGATCTGCAGCGGGCCTGGTGGGAAGACAACCTGGAGCGCCGCGCCGGGAGGGATGCCGATGCCCAGTCGCCCGTAGAGAGGATCCGCCATCAACTCTGACTCCCGCTGCGGGCCCTGCTCTAAAAGAGTTGTCCGTGATCAGAATCAGATCTCTGCGAGACATCCATGGCCCGCTTGGAGGCCCTGATCCAGCCGATCACAGGTGGCCCCGAGCGGGATCTGGCCATGGAACGGCTGGCTGAGCGCCTGGGCGGTGAGTTCTTTGGGTTGGATGCTCGCAACGCCGCCATCACCCTGACCGCGGGGCCAGGCGATCTGCCGATGCAGGTGCTGCTGGAATGGCGGCCGCCGGAACAGCTGGTGGTTCTGCTCAAAAGCCGCGAGCGGACTGGCAGCGGCGCCCCGTTGAGCAGGGCCGTGCTCGATCAGGTGCTGGAGGCCCTGCTGCAGGCAGCGGGAGGTGCCCGGGTGCTGTTCCGCTCGGATCGCGATGGCCCCGTCCGTCAAGTGGCCTGAGGCTGGTTCTTCTTCCTCCCGTGCCCTGGCAGACGGTTCTCCCTGCAGAGCGGTGGGGTGTGCCGAACTGCGGTGGTGAGGCCCGAATCCTGAAGTTCGGCTCCCCGGATCTCGCTGGCGATAGGGCGCCGCGACAGTGATCGCAGCGGGGGCAAATGACGACCCCGACACCATCCGTCGCCATCCCAGCCATGCGCAGCCTGCGTTCTTCTTCTCCCTTTGATCTCTTTGATCGCCTTGAGCAGCAGCTCAGCCAGCAGCAGCTCAGCCAGCAACAGCACAGCGCTGAGCGCGTGCCACCAGCCGAGGTGCATGAGACACCCGAGGCCTATGAGGTGGTGCTGGAGCTGCCCGGCGTGGACAAGGCCGCCATCGATGTGAAAGCCACCGATCGCAGCCTGGTGATCAGCGCCGAGCGCCGCAGCCACCGTGCGCTGCCCAGCGAGGCCAAAGCTGAGGCCCAGGCCGAGGCCAGCCCAGAGGCTCCAGCACCCCTGATCAGTGAGTTCCGCTACGGCACCTGGAGCCGCAGCTTCCGCTTCCCCCAGCCGATCCAGCGCGATCAGCTGCAGGCCAGCTACCGCGATGGGCTGCTCAGTGTGATCGCCCCCAAGGCCCACACCGTGAGCACCGTGACCGTGAAGGTGGAGGGCTGAGGCCTGATCCCTGCACGGCCCTGGGGAGCACACCTGAGAACGCTTGCCCCTGGTGAAAGCCAGGGGCTTTTCCTTCCGAGTCCGTGGGCAGAACTGTGCTCAGCGAAGGCTCTCGCAAGCCTCCCCATCGCCGTTGCCATCGAGATAGCCGCGCCCCTGCTGCAGCAGCTCCTGAGCACGGGCGTAGGCGCTGATCTCACCGCAGCGATAACGGCGGCCGCCTGGGGTGGTGCCATCCGGAATCAGGGCGGCGCTTCCGCTCCGGGGGCTGCGGCGGAAGTCCCAGGGACGGTTGATGCCGCCGGGCACCTGCCACACCCCATAGCGGCGCCGGCTGGCGCGGGACTCGGCGTCGAGATATTCCTTGGCATTGCAGCCACTCAGGTATTGGCGGTAAGCAAAGGCCTGGCCGTCTTCCACCATCACCAGGTTGATGTTGATCTCGCTGATCACCTCGGCGACCGTGCGGCCGTAGCGATCCGTGGTCTTGACCTCGAGAGTGACCTGCCGGCCGATGGGAAGGCGCTGCCGCAGATAGCTGCGCGCCTGGAGGCCGTAGGGGCTCTGGGCCGTCTCGGGTGCATCGATACAGGCCAGCCGCACCGTGAGGGCACGGCCGCCCTGGCGAACGCGGAGGGTGTCGCCGTCGCCGATCGAGAGCACCGTGGCACTGAAGCGCTGGGCCAGCGCGGCCCTGCCTGCCCAGCCCGCCAGGCTGATCAGCAACAGCCCCAACAGCGGCAGTCGGCTCTGGTTCATCGCCAGAGTCTGCCCGCTGTTTGGTTTATGCCAATCCTGCATGGATTCAGCCCTGCCAGTAGC
>JAWOHV010000045.1:0-5181 GCA_046484965.1 Prochlorococcaceae cyanobacterium | reverse complement strand
CCGGCCTCGTTGAGGGTGTCGGAGTGGATGCACACCTGCACGTCGAAGCGATCGGCCACCGTGAGGCAGCAGTCGATCGCGGCTGGGGTGGTGCCCCAGTCTTCGTGCAGCTTGAGGCCGCAGGCGCCGGCCCGCACCTGCTCCTCGATCGCCTCGGGGGTGGAGGCGTTGCCCTTGCCGTAGAAGCCCAGATTCACCGGCAGCCCCTCGGCGGCCTGCAACATGCGGGCCAGGTGAAAAGCGCCCGGGGTGCAGGTGGTGGCGTTGGTGCCGGTGGCCGGGCCGGTGCCGCCCCCCAGCAGGGTGGTTACACCGCTGGCCAGGGCCGTTTCAATCTGCTGGGGACAGATGAAGTGGATGTGGGTGTCGATTGAACCGGCGGTGATGATGTGGCCCTCGCCGGCGATCGCCTCGGTGCCGGGGCCCACCACGATGGTGACGCCCGCCTGGGTGTCGGGGTTGCCGGCCTTGCCGATGGCACAGATGCGCCCGTCGCGCAGGCCGATGTCGGCCTTCACGATCCCCCACCAATCCAGGATCAGGGCGTTGGTGATCACCGTGTCCACCGCCCCCTCTGCCCGGGGCGTCTGGGCCTGGCCCATGCCGTCGCGGATCACCTTGCCGCCGCCGAACTTCACCTCATCGCCATAGACGGTGAAATCCTTCTCCACCTCCAGGATCAGCTCGGTGTCGGCCAGCCGCAGGCGATCGCCGGTGGTGGGGCCGTAGGTCTCGGCGTAGGCGCGGCGGGAGATGCGGTAGGGCATGGGGTTGGAGGTGCGGGGGGCGCGCGTCAGTCGAGGGGGCCGTTCACCAGGCCGTTGAAGCCGAACACGCGGCGCTCGCCGGCAAAGGGCACCAGCTGCACCTCGCGGCTGTCGCCGGGTTCAAAGCGGATCGCCGTTCCGGCGGGGATGTCGAGCCGCAGGCCGCGGGCGGCGTCGCGGTCGAACTCCAGGGCGCTGTTGGCCTCAAAGAAGTGGAAGTGGGAGCCCACCTGCACGGGCCGATCGCCCGTGTTGGCCACTTCGATCGTGGTGACGGGCCTGCCGGCGTTGAGCTCGAGTTCGCCGGCTTCGGGGAGTAGTTCGCCCGGGATCAGGGGGGGCATGGATTTGCGGGGGTGGGCTTGCGGGAGGTGGCGGCGGTCAGCGGATCGGGTTGTGGAGGGTCACGAGCTTGGTGCCATCGGGGAACATCCCCTCGATCTGCACCTCCTCCACCAGCTCCGGTACCCCCTCCATCACCTGCTCGCGGCCGAGCCAGGTGCTGCCCTCGGCCATCAGCTCGGCCACGCCCTTGCCATCGCGGGCGCCTTCGAGCACCTGGAAGCTGAGCCAGGCCACCGCCTCGGGATAGTTGAGTTTCAGGCCACGGTTGAGTCGCCGCTCCGCCAGCAGGGCGGCCGTCACCAGCAGCAGCTTGTCCTTCTCCTGGGGGGTGAGGTGCATGGCCGGGATAACAGGATTGAACTCTGGCGAGCGCCGCCCATCAGTTTGGTTCGCCGTGAACGCTTTGTTGCTCCGGGCCCGCCGGGGCCGCCAGGGGCTGCTCCTGGAACGGCCACACCCTCGGCAGCTCCGGCGGCGGCAGGCCGCGGGCGGCGCGGATCCGGGCCCAGAGGCGCGTGAACCAGAAGCGGGCCGCCTGGCTGGAGGGGCCGCGGTAGCGGGCCACGATCCCCTGTTCAAGGGCGCCGCAGGCCATCTCCCCGGGCAGGCCGCTGCGCTCGCCGCGGGCCTGGGCCAGCAGTTCCGCAAGGGCCCCGGCCTCCAGGGGGGCCGGCGCCGCCCACACCAGCGTGCCCAGCACGGGCTGGCCGGCCAGGCCGTGGGGGCTGCTGAGGGCGCCTGCGCCGAGCTCGAGGCGGTCGACCAGTTCCCAGCGGCTGCCGGCGGGTGTGTGGCGGCGGATCTCCAGGGCCGAGCGCCAGCGGCCGGCGGCCAGGCCCTCGCCGGCGGCACTGCGGCCCAGCCGCACCACCTCAGCCCCCAGGAAGCTGGCGTCTGCGGCCAGCTCCACCCTGCTGTGCTGAGCAAAGAGGCCGTTGGCGTAAAGCACCAGGTCTTGCGGCAGCCATTCCAGATCGGCGCCTGCGGCCAGCTCCAACTGCAGGTGTTGCTGGGCCCACAGGCCCGCGGGGCAGCGGCGGCTGCGGCCCACCGTGCCATACACCTTCTGGGCGGCCACGCTGGTGAGCAGGGCCTGGCTGCCGGGCTCAAGCACGGCCCGCAGCTCGAGCCGATCGCCGCCCACCAGGCCGCCGGCGGTGTGCAGGATCGGCAGTTCCCAGCGACCGCCGGCGCGGGCGAAGCCGCGCTGCAGTTTCAGTGGTGCGCTGGCGTAGCCCTGGTGCCTGGTGCCGGCGGCGCTGGGCCGGAATACCAGTTCTGCCCGCCCCAGCCAGCCATCCGGCTCGGGTGGCCCGGCGTGGGCGGCAGGGGAAGCGATCGGCAAGCGGCCAGCGGCGGGCAACGAAGAAGATGGTGCACCAGCCAGGTGCCGCGCTGCGGCCGCCGGAGAACCGTGACCGAGGACCGAGTATCGAGTAACCCGATCGATTCCCTGCCCGCAGCCGCTGGGCCGCCGCTGCTGCTGCTGCGCCGCCTCGGCAGCGCCGGCATGCCTGGCCTTGGCGCGCCGCCCGCCGCGCTGCGCCTGCCCCTCACGGCCGAGCAGCGCAGCCGCCTGCGGGGGCGGCGCCGCAGCGCCTGCGGCCGTGAGCTGATCCTGCAGCTGCCCCGCGGCGAGGCCCTCCAGCCCGGCGAGCTGCTGGCGCCAGAGGGGGCGGGGCCGCTGGTGCAGGTGGAGGCGGCGCCGGAGGCGCTGCTGCTGGTGCGCAGCCCCGATCCCCTGGCGCTGCTGCAGGCCGCCTACCACCTGGGCAATCGCCATGTGGCGCTGGAGATCCGGGCCGGCGAGCTCTGCCTGCTCGACGACGCGGTGCTGGCGACCCTGCTTGCCCAGCGGGGCCTGGAGCTGGAGCGCCGCCAGGGGCCATTCCAGCCGGAAGCAGGCGCCTACGGCGGCAGCCATGCCCATGGCTGAAGCCCACCCCGGCTCAGCGGCGCGGCTGCGGCTGCACCAACTGGTGAGCCCGGCCCTGCCGGTGGGGGCGTTCAGCTATTCGGAAGGTCTGGAGGCCCTGCAGCAGGCGGGCCAGCTGGCTGATGCCGCCGCCGTGCGGGCCTGGCTGGAGGCGGAGCTGGCGGCAGGCGCCCTGGCGGTGGAGGCGGCGGCGCTGCGGCCCCTGGGCGAGCACCTGGCGGCCTGGCGCCAGGCCCAGGCTGAGCCGCAGGCGCAGCTGGCGGCAGAGCAGGTGCTCGAACTCGATGGCTGGCTGCTGGCCCAGCGGGAGGCGCCGGAGCTGCGCGCCCAGCAGCGCCAGATGGGCGGCTCCCTGCTGCAGCTGCTGGCCGACCTGGGCTGGCCACTCCCCTCGCCACTCCCCGCCCAGGCGCCGCTGGCCTGGCCGGCGGCCTTCGCCTGGGCGGGCCTCTGCCTGGGGATTGCGCCGCTGGAGCTGCTCGAGGCCTATCTCTACGGCTGGCTGGCCAATCAGATCAGCGCCGCGGTGCGGCTGGTGCCGCTGGGGCCCACCGAGGCCCAGCGCCTGCAGCTGGCCCTGGCGCCGCTGATCGCGGCCCGCGCCGAGCAGCTGCTGCTGGCTGAGCCGCGCGCGCTCTGGAGCAGCGGCGTGGGGGCTGGCCTGGCCCAGCTCGGCCATGCCGAGCTCTACTCGCGCCTGTTCCGCAGTTAGGCCGCCGCCGCCAACCGAGTCAGCCGAGCCAGCTCCGCCAGCAGGCCAGTCGCCAGGGCCGGCTCCAGCTGCAACACCAGGCTGCCGATCTCGAGCACCACAACCGCCAGCAGGGTGCCGTAGATCCAGCGGTTGGCAGCAGGGCCCAGGGCCAGCTTGGCGCCGATCCAGGCACCAACGGAACTGGCCAGGGCCAGGGGCACGGCCCAGCCCCACACCACCTGACCCCGCAGCAGGAACACCACCAGGGCCACCACGCTGGCCAGCAGCCGCAATGGCAGTTTCACCACATTGGCGCTGGCCGGGCTCTGGCGGCCGAGCAGCACCAGGGCCAGCAGGGTCATGATTCCGGAGCCCAGCGAGATCAGGCCGGTCCAGAGGCCCACCGCCGCCAGCACCAGCAGCAGCGGCGGCGTGGCCTGCAGCGGCACGGGCTCGGCCGGCTCCTGCAGCCAGCGCTGGGGCCGCAGCACCAGGGCAGCGAGCACCAGCAGCAGCGAAAGCGCCACCACCAGCTCCACCCCATTGCTGCCGAGCCGGCTCGCCAGCAGGGCCCCAGCGATCGAGCCCGCCGTGATCGGCACGGCCAGCTGCAGGGTGATGTTCCATGGGATCACCCCGGCCCGGTGGAAGCGCCAGGTGCCGGTGAGGCAGCTGCTCACCGCCGAGAGACGGTTGCTGCCATTGGCCAGGGGTGCATCGAGCCCCAGCTGGATCATCGAGGGCACCGTCACCGTGGCGCCGCTGGCGGCCACGGTGTTGATGAAGCCGCCGAGCAGGCCCGCCAGCACAAGCAAGCTCAGCGTGAGGGGATCGGGCACGGGTCGCCGCGGAACCACCCCATCCTGCCCAGCCCTGCACCCGCTGTTTAGCGTGATCGCCCAGCACGGAGCCAGCCGATGAGTCGCTTGCGGGTGGGGGTGGCCGGGCCGGTGGGCTCCGGCAAAACGGCCCTGGTGGAGGCCCTCTGCCGGCGGCTGCGCGACCGCCTGCAGCTGGCGGTGGTCACCAACGACATCTACACCCAGGAGGATGCCCAGTTCCTCACCCGCGCCGGCGCCCTGGAGCCCGAGCGCATCCGCGGCGTGGAAACGGGCGGCTGCCCCCACACCGCCATCCGCGAAGACTGCTCGATCAACCGGGCGGCGGTGGCCGAGCTGGAGGCGGCCTTCCCGGATCTGGATCTGGTGCTGGTGGAGAGCGGCGGCGACAACCTGGCCGCCAGCTTCAGCCCGGAGCAAGACGCATCTCGTCGGGCCACGCGCCCGGACGAACATCTGGGTCAACAAGGAGGACGATCGGCTCGCCTCCGCCGAGATGTCCGCACATCTGGAGTCGGTCAACGGGGTGCCCATCGTCGTCGAGCGGTCGATGTACCTCGATGCGGGCGGACAGCTCTTCACCGCAGGGCACAACAGCGC
>JAWOHV010000012.1:0-16977 GCA_046484965.1 Prochlorococcaceae cyanobacterium | reverse complement strand
TCGAGCTGGCGGCTGAGCACCACCCGCAGGGGCTCGGGCGTGCGTCGGCCGCGACTGGTGAGCAGTGGATCGTCGGCGCGCACGGTGCCGCCGCCCACGATCACCGCATCGCACTGGGCGCGCAACTGGTGCACCCAATCGCGGGCCTCGGGGCCGCTGATCCACTGGCTGGCGCCGTTCGGCAGAGCGGTGCGGCCATCGAGGCTCATCGCCCACTTGAGGATCCCGAAGGGCCGGCCGGTGCTGAGGCGGTGGCAGAAGGCGCGGTTGAGGGCGCGGGCCTCCGCTGCCGCAATGCCGCTGATCACCTCGATCCCCGCCGCTTCGAGCTCGGCGATGCCACCGCCCGCCACCAGGGGGTTCGGATCCGTCATCGCCAGCACCACCCGGGCCACACCGGCATGGATCACAGCCTGGCTGCAGGGGGGTGTGCGGCCGTGGTGGCAGCAGGGCTCGAGCGTCACCACCAGGGTGCCGCCCCGGGCCCGATCGCCCGCCTGGCGCAGGGCGCCCACTTCGGCGTGGGCCTCACCAGCGCGGGCGTGGTAGCCCTCGCCCACCAGCTGATCTTCGGCATCGAGCACCACCGCCCCCACCAGCGGATTCGGGCTGGTGCGGCCGGCACCGAGGGCGGCGAGCTGCAGGGCCCGCTCCATCCAGGGGCGCCAGGGGCTCATGGCAGCGGGGGTGGCGGCATCTGTGGGTGGGGGTGAAGCCGTCAGGGAAGAGGCGCTCGCGCTGCGCCCATGCTGCTGCAGGCCGCCGCCTAAGCCGCCACCAGCAGCCGGGGCTGGGTAGACCGTCGCTGTTGCGCGTGCGTGCGGATGAGCCTGGATGAGCCTCGGATCCCTGAACGGGTAGCCGACTACCCCCGCCCGCCGGCCCTGGTGGCCAGCAGCGAACACATCCGTGTGGAGGCCCTAGGCCAGCTGCTGGCTGAAACGCAGCGCTCGCTGCGGGTGCTGGAGACCTTCCACCCGCCCACCTTTTACCTGCCGCCGGAGGCCCTGCGGCTGGAGCTGCTGGAGCCGGGGGAGGGCCGCAGCTTCTGCGAGTGGAAGGGGGTAGCCAGCTATTTCGATCTGGTGGTGGCTGCCGGCACGCCGGCGGAGCGGCGCCTGCGGCGGGCCGTGTGGAGCTACCCCGAGCCAACGCCGGCCTTTGCGGCGCTGGCCGGTTGGTACGCCCTGTATCCGGCCCTGATGGATGGCTGCTGGCTGGATGGGGAGCGGGTGAGTCCACAGCCGGGGGGCTTTTACGGGGGCTGGATCACCTCGAAGGTGGAGGGGCCGTTCAAGGGTGATCCGGGGCATCCGGAGTTGATCTGAGGCTGCGCCATTCCTCCACCACATAAGGCGGCACCGGCAGCTCGGTGAACACGCCGGGGAGGGCCAGCCGCAGCGGGCGGTTCTGCTGCAGGTCGGCCAGCAGCGGCCCCAGATCGAATTCGGCGGCGGCGTCACGGCCGTCGGCGGCGAGCTTCGGGTTGGCCAGGGTGATGTCGTCGAGCAGCCAGTGGCTCCGCCCGCCCCACACCTCGAGTGGGGTGGGGTGGTCGAGCCGCACCCGGCCCGGGTAGCCCACGATCCGCAGGATCTGCGGGCTGCCGGGCGGACCCTGGCGGTAGGCCACCAGCTGCCAGCTGCGGTAGTCGAGGTCGCGCAGGCTCTCGAGGCTGCGCACCAGGCCGGTGCCTGTTTCCTCGGGTGAGGCCTGGATCAGGGCCAGCGCCGGTGGCAGCAGCCAGGAGCCAGCGGGCGCCAGCAGCAGCAGCACCAGCAGGGCCACCAGCCGCGCCGCCACGGCCGCGAGCAGGCGTTTCACGGCTGGCGTTCGGCGCCAGGGATCGCCTGCCAGCCGGTGTGGGTGGCCCACAGGGCCCAGATCGCCATCGCCCGCAGGTAGTGGCAGGCGCGGAAGGTGTTCACGGCGGTGATCGCCTCGGGGGTGCGGAACTGCAGCCCGCCGCTGTACACCTGCTCCACCACGGCGCCGGTGATCGCAAACGCCGTGGCGCTCTCCCCCATCAGCCGGTAGTAGGCGGCCAGGCCGAAGTTGATGCCGGTCCACACCTCGAGCGGGTGGGTGCCGTTGGGATCGAGCGGTGTGCCGTCGCGGCGCAGGCCGTTGGCCACGCCCAGCCTGCCGCCCTCGAAGCGCTCGAAGCAGGCCTCGCGGATGGCGCCCAGGGCGCTGCGGGAGCGCTCATCGCTCACCACGGCCGGCAGCCCCAGCAGGCGGGCGTAGAAGTCGCCGCAGAGCTGGTCGGCCATCACCACCGGCGTACCGCTCTCGGCATCGATCTTGTAAAACTCGCCGTTCCAGAGCAGGGCGTCGAAGTTGGCGCGCGATTGCTCCAGCCAGCTGCCGAATTCCCGCTGCTCGCTCGACGTATCCAGCCCCATGGCGAGCTGCAGTTGCTGTGCCATGGCCAACGCCGCCTCAAGTGCGGCGATCCAGAGGGCGCCGCAGTAGGCGCTCACGCCCTTGAGCGGCCAGTCGTCGAAGGTCTGGTCGGGGGCGCCGCCGTTGTCGGGCAGGCCGTCGCCATTGGCGTCGAAGTTTTTCAGATAGCGCAGGGCTTGCACGGCGGCCGGCCAGCAGTCGGCCAGGAAGCGCAGGTCTTCGCCATTGGGGGCCAGCTTGAAGCTGCGCCACACCTGCAGCACGAAGTCGCTGGCCAGGTCTTTCCAGAGGTTGCAGTCCTGATAGGCCGTGTAGTTGGTGGCGTCCCAGGGCCGCTCGTTGGGGGCGCCCAGGTCGTGGGGGGTGGCGCCGGCCACTTTGCGGGCGGCCTCCACTCGCCCCTTGCCCTGGGTGAAATACCAGCCGATCGGCCGCGGCGTGGGGTCGGCGGCCGGGATGGCGCGGGCGAAGCTGCGCAGCACGGCCTTGTCGAGCTCCGGCCAGAGCTGCAGCAGGGCGAACGAGCCGTAGAGCCGCACATCGAGGCTCTCGTACCAGGCGTAGTCGAGGCACTCGAGCACCCCGAAGCGCCCCACCGGATCGGCGCCAGTGGCGGCACTCCAGAGGCTGCCGCCACTGGCCAGGTCGTAGAGCTCGTTGAACAGGGCCATCCGGATCGGCTCGGGCAGATCCGTGCGCGCCAGCAGCGGCTGCTGCCAGGCCTCGATCGCCTGGCGCCAGCTGCGCCAGTCGCGCAGGGCCTCGGCTGCAATGGCGACAGCATTGTCGCCATTGCAGCCGTAAAAGTCGGTGTAGCGGCGCAGGTCGCGGCTGCCGCTGGCGAAGCTGGTTACCGGCAGGTCCCAGCTGATCACCACCGGCAGCTCCAGGCTCTGGCCAGGTTCGAGGTGGAAGCGCACTGCCAGGGCGGCGCTGGCCGGGTCGTTGTTGCTGCTGCTGTGGCGGCCGTTGTTGCTGTTCGGGATCGCCCCATCGCGGGCAAAAGGCTCCCAGATCTCGGCGCCGCTGCCGGCCGGGTTCCAGCGGCTGCAGCGGAAGATCTCCAGGCCCGGATGGCCCAGCGCCGACTCCTCCGGCACCGCCAGGCACCACTGGCCTTCGCCTTCGCCGATCGGGCTGCGGCGATCGCCCTCCAGCAGCACGCCCCGCAGGCCGCTCTGGTCTATCCAGTGGTTGTGATGGCCGGCGCTGCGGCCGATCGCCGGCACGTAGGAGTGCTCGGGGCTGCCATCGTCGCGGAAGTGAACGCTGGCCGAGGGGTCGGTGTTGGTGAACCAGCCGCAGGTGTTGCGCCAGCTCAGCAGCAGCGAGAGATCGAGCGGGGCGTTGCTGGGGTTGTGGAAGCGCCACACGAACACCGCCAGCGGGTAGCTGCTGCGCTGGTAGTCGCCGGGCAGGATCGGGCTGAAGGCTTCGCAGCTCAGCTCGGCGGCAAACACGCCGCTGTAATGGGTGCTGCTGAGCGGGTAGCGGGCGGCGTAGGTGCCGCTGCTGCGCAGGTTGCCGTTGCTGTCGTGGCTGCTGGCGGGATACCAGCTCCAGGCGCTGAGGGGTTCACCGGCCTCGGGGCGGGAGGCGTCCAGCGCGGGCTTCACCGCCAGGGCATGGGCCCGCGATGTGTTGCCGTCGTGCTCATACAGGGCGAACTGGCAGTCGGGCAGGGTGCCGAACCAGTGCTCACCGCCATCGAGGTGCCAGAGGTTGAAGCTGCCATCGGGCGCTCGGCCGATGCAGCCGGCACCGAAGCCCCCCAGGGGCATGCCGTGGTTGGGGCCGTCGTCGAGGTTGCTGGCGTAGCGCACCGTGTAGGGCTTCTCCCAGCCCAGCCCGAAGGGGCGGCTCCAGCTGGCTGCAGGCGCTTGCCAGCCCTTGCGCGGCGACCGGCGCCCCCGCAGCAGCGATTTCAGGGCGGAGAGGCCGAAGCGCGCCATGGGGGCAGAAAAGGTGCGCCCAGCTTGTCAGAGGTTGCTGGCGCGGCGATCCGAATCCCCCGCTGGGCTCTGGAATCCGCCGCCCAGCTCCTGGTCCACCAGCGCATCGAGGGTGACGGCGGAGCGCACCAGGGCCTGGTAGCGCAGCACCACCCGGCGGTTGCGCTCGATCCAGTTGCCCGGATCGCCGCTGGGTAGCCCGGTGCCGTCGCCGGCGAGCAGCTCCAGGTCGCCCTGCTGGGCCAGCAGGGCCAGCACCAGGTCGTGGATGCGCTGGCGGCGGTCGCTCATGGCCAGGCCGAAGGGCACTCGGCTGAGCATCATGGCTCCAGTAACCGTGGGGCGCCCTGGCGCAGCAGGCTGTGTTGGAGGTGATCGGCACCGATGCCGGTGGCTTGGCCGCCCTGGCTCCCAGAGCCCTGGAGCTGGTGCGCCGGGCCCGGCTGGTGCTGGCGCCTGTGCGGCTGCTGGGCCAGCTGGAGCCCTGGTGGCAGGCCGAGCAGGCGGCCGGCCGGATCCCCCCGGAGGCCTCGTGCCCCGCTCTGCTGGCCAGCGACTGGCCGGAGTTGATCTTCGGGGCCGTGGAGCAGGCCCTGGCCAGCGGCGAGCCTGCGGTGCTGCTCGCCAGCGGCGACCCCCTCTGGTTTGGCATCGGCCGGTTGTTGCTGCAGCGCTTCCCGGCGGCCCAGCTGCGCTTCCATCCGGCCCCCAGCTCCCTGCAGCTGGCCTTCGCCCGCATCGGCCGCCCCTGGCAGGACGCCAGTTGGATCAGCCTGCACGGCCGCGATCCGGAGCCCCTGGCCGCCGCCCTGCAGAAGCGCCCCGCGGCCCTGGCGGTGCTGACCGACCCGGGCCGCGGCGGGGCTGAGGAGGTGCGACGGATCCTGGCGGCCTCGGGCCTGGAGGCCGCCTACGCCCTCTGGCTGTGCGAGCGGCTGGGGCACCCCGAGGAGCGGGTGCAGCGGCTCGCTCCGCAGGCGCCGCTGCCCGCCGCAGTCGATCCTCTGCACCTGGTGCTGCTGATCGCCGCGCTGCCCGCTGCCCCCGCCGATCCGGCGGCTCTGCCCCTGTTCGGCCTCGACGACGGCCTGTTCCTCCAGCATGACGACCGCCCCGGCTTGATGACCAAGCGGGAGGTGCGCATCCAGCTGCTGGCCGATCTGGAGCTGCCCGACCGCGGCGTGCTCTGGGACATCGGCGCCGGCGTGGGCTCGGTGGGTCTGGAGGCCCTGCGGCTGCGGCCTGGCCTGACCCTCTGGGCGCTGGAGGCGCGGGGCGGCTCGGCGGGGTTGATCGCCGCCAATGCCGAGCGGCTGGGGGTGCGGCCGGCTGGGATCCAGGAGGGCCGGGCACCTGAGGCGTTGGCGCAACTGCCCGATCCGGATCGGGTGCTGCTCGGTGGTGGTGGCCGCGAGCGGGCGGCCGTGCTGGCGGCGGTGCTGCAGCGCCTGCGGCCGGGCGGGGTGGTGGTGATCCCGCTGGCCACCGTGGAGGCCCTGGCGGAGCTGCGGCCGCTGCTGGAGCAGGCCGGCTGCCGGGTGGCGGTGGCCCAGCATCAGGCCTGGCGGGGGGCTCCCTTGGCCGACGGCACCCGCCTGGCCCCGCTCAATCCTGTGCTGGTGTTGAAGGGGACCCTGCCTGGCGCTGCACCGGTGTGACCGCGACCGCCTCAATCCGCACCGGGCTGCCCACCGTGATCCCCAGGGCTTCGGCCTGGCCGGCGGCCAGTTCGAGCACGCCATCGACGGCTTGGTCGGGGCCGTAGCTGGGGCAGGGCAGGCGCATGCAGGGTTGGGCATGGGCCTCGATCGCCACCACCCGGTCGCCCTGCACAAACAGCATGTCGAGGGGTTCGGGGGTGCGATGCATCCAGAAGCGCGCCAGCGAGGGCGGGCGATAGGGGAACCACATGCCCCGCAGGGCCGGCAGGGGCGGCCGCAGCTGCAGCCCGAGGCTCTGCTGGCGCTCGCTGGCGGCCACCTCGAGGCCGATGCAGCGGGAGGGCTGCAGGCACCATCGGGCCGTGATCGGCAGCTGCTGGGGGGGACCCGCCAGGGGGTTGCCGAGGGCAGGGCCTTGGCCCACGCCGCTGGCGAAGCCGCTGCTGGCCCCGAGCAGCAGCGCCAGCAACAGGCGGCTGGTTTTGGGCGGCCGATCACCCAGGCAGTAGCCACGGCCGCGCACGGTGTGAATCAGGCGGCGCTCACCGCCGGCCTCCAGTTTCTGGCGCAGGTAGCGCACATACACCTCGATCACGTTGCTGGAGCCCTCCTCCTGGTTGGGCCAGATCTCAGCCAGGATCTGCCCACGGCTCACCACTGAGCCCTTGTGACGCAGCAGCAGCAGCAACAGGTCGTATTCGCGGGCGGTGAGGTTGAGATCCCGGCCGGCCCGTTGCCCCTGCCGGCGCTCCGGATCCAGGCGCAGATCAGCATGGCTGAGGGCGGAGGCGGGGGCATGCTCCTGTCGTTCCAGGGCCAGACCGTGATGGAGCCGCAGGCGCGTGAGCAGGTCGCTGGCGCCGAGGCCGGAGAGCCAGAAGTCGTCGGCGCCGCTGCTGAGGCAATCGCTGCGGGCGGGCACCGAATCCCTGCCGATGTCGAGCAGTAATGGCACCCCCGGCCAGCGCTGCCGCAGCCAGGCCAGCAGCTCCGGATTCCTGGCCGCGGCCTCGCCGGCTTTGGCGGAGCCCACCAGGATCAGGGCGGGGGCTTCGGCCAGGGCAGCCGTTTCTGACAGGGCAGCCGTTTCGGCCCCGGGCGCCAGCTGCTGGCAGCGGTAGCCGCTGGCCTCCAGGCGCGGAGCCAGGGCTGCGGCGCCCGGGCCGATCAGCAGCACCAGCGCGCCTTCGTTCACTGGCCTGCCTCGGCTTCGCTGAGCACGCCGGCAGCTGGTTTGGCCACGTGCGGCAGGCCCCAGCCGAGCTTGTTGCGCAGCACCTGGAAGAACTCGTGGTTGGCCAGGCGCACGAAGCGCACCGGGTGGTCGCTGCGGCGGATCAGCACCCGGTCCTCCGGCCACACGTAACAGCCGGCGCTGCCATCAACCACCATCATCAGCCTCTCCGGCGTGGCTGGAAACACGGTCACCGGTTCGCGGTCGCTGAACACCAGCGCCCGCGAGGCCAGCGAGTGGGCGGCGATCGGGGTGAGCTGCAGCACCGGGCAGTCGGGTGTGATCACCGGGCCACCGGCGCTGAGGGCGTAGGCGGTGGAGCCGGTGGGGGTGGCAAGGATCACGCCGTCGGCGGCGATATCCACCGGGGCGTGGCGGCCGATGGCGATTTCGAAATGGCACATCGAGGTGAGTGGTTCGCGGTGCAGGGCCATCTCGTTGAGGCAGAGCACCTCCCAGCGGCGCTGCTCCCCACGCATCACGCTCACCACCAAGGTGGTGCGCTCCTCCACGCTCCAGTCGCCGGCGATCACCTGATCGAGGGCCCCCTCCAGCTGGGGCAGGTAGGCCTCGGCCAGGAAGCCCAGATGGCCGGTGTTGATCGTGAGGATCGGCACCCCGATCGGCGCCGTCTGGCGGGCAGCGGAGAGCACGGTGCCGTCGCCGCCCAGTACCACGGCCAGGGCCATGTCGGCATCGAAGCTGGCCGGCACGCAGGCCCCGTAGCCGCGGCTGCGCTGGAGCTGGTCGGGGTTGGCGAAACCCACCATGCCGCCGGCGCTGCTCACCCGCAGCACCTGCCAGCCTGCAGCGCTGAGCTGGGCCTCGATCGCAGCGGCGGTGGACAGGGCCAGATCCTTGCCGTCGTTGACGATCAGTCCAACGCGGCTCACCGATCGCGGGCGGGGGTAGAGCGAGTGTATGAGGCTCAGAACTGCTCGAGGAAGCGCAGGTCGCTGGTGTACAGGCGGCGAATGTCATCGATGCCGTGGCGCACCATGCAGAAGCGCTCCACCCCGAGGCCGGCGGCGAAGCCGCTCCAGCGCTCCGGATCGAGCCCCAGCCCCTGCAGAACGGCTGGATCGACCATGCCGCAGCCCATCACCTCCAGCCAGCGACCTCGCCACTGCACATCCACTTCGGCGGAGGGTTCGGTGAAGGGGAAGTAGCTGGCCCGGAAGCGCACCGGCAGGTCGCCGAAAAACTGCTGCAGAAAAGCGGTGACGGTGCCGCGCAGGTGGCTGAAATCCAGACCCTCATCGATCGCCAGCACCTCCACCTGGTGGAACACCGGTGAGTGGGTGGCATCCACGGCATCGCGGCGGTAAACGCGCCCCGGGGCCACGATCCGCACCGGCGGTGGGTTGGTTTCCAGGTGGCGGATCTGCACCGGTGAGGTATGGGTGCGCAGCAGCCGGTGCTCGGAGAGGTAGAAGGTGTCTTGCATGTCCCGGGCTGGATGGTGCTCGGGGATGTTCAGGGCCGTGAAGTTGTAGTGGTCGCTCTCGATCTCCGGGCCTTCGGCCACCCGGTAGCCGAGGCCGGCAAAGATATCGACGATCTCTTCGATCGTGCTGATCAGGGGATGGCGGCGGCCGGGCGGCGTGAAGCTGCAGGGCATTGTCACGTCGAGCCGTTCGCGCTCGAGCCGCTCCGTAAGGGCAGCGGTTTTGACGGCCGCCAGCCGCTCAGCCAGCAGCCCCTGCAGCTGCTCCTTGAGCACATTGGCCCGCTGCCCCAGCAGCGGCCGTTGATCACCGGGCAACTTGCCCATCGCCCCGAGCACCGCCGAGAGGCGGCCTTTCTTGCCCAGCAGGCTCACGCGCAGCTCTTCGAGGGCAGCGGCGGATGGGGCGGCGGCGATCGCGGCGGCTGCCTCCCCTTCCAGCTGCTCCAGCTGGCCGCTGAGCTGCTCGATGTTGGCGCTGGCGGCTCTCTCAGCTGCTGTTTCAGCGGCGGTGTCGGCGGCGCTCACGGCGGCGAGGGCAGGGGGGAGCTGACTGTAGGCAGCGGTTGCGGTGAAGCTGCCGCAGGCCCGCCCCCGGGGCGGCTTAGCTTGCCCCCAGCGCAGCCTCGCGATGGCCCCCCTCCGGATCCTGATCAGCAACGACGACGGGGTCTTCGCCGACGGCATCCGCAGCCTCGCCGCCGAAGCGGCGCGCCGCGGCCACATCGTGACGGTGGTCTGCCCCGACCAGGAGCGCTCGGCCACCGGCCATGGCCTCACCATTCAAACGCCGCTGCGGGCCGAGAGCGCCGATGCCCTCTTCGCCGATGGCGTGCGGGCCTGGGCCTGCAGCGGCACCCCCTCCGACTGCGTCAAGCTGGCCCTCTTCCATCTGCTGGCCGAGCCGCCCGACCTGGTGCTCTCGGGGATCAACCACGGCCCCAACCTGGGCAGCGACGTGTTCTACTCCGGCACCGTGTCGGCGGCGATGGAGGGCACCCTCGAGGGCCTGCCGGCCCTGGCGGTGAGCAGTGCCTGTTTCCAGTGGCGTCACTTCGAGCCGGCCGCCGCCCTGGCCCTCGATGTGGCCGAGCAGTGTCTGGCGGCCGGCTGGCCGGCGGGCCTGCTGCTCAACCTCAACGTGCCGGCCCGGCCCGCCGCTGAATTGGAGCCCCTGCGCTGGTGCCGCCCCGGCCTGCGGCGCTACACCGATCTGTTCGATCAACGCAGCGACCCTCGTGGACGCTCCTACTACTGGCTGGCGGGGGAGGTGGTGACTGACCTGGAGTCGGGCGGCGCCGGGCCGGAGCACTGGCCCACCGATGTGGCCCAGGTGCACCGCGGCGGTTCGGCGCTGACGCCCCTGCAGCCCGAGCTCTTCTGGCGGGGCGGTGAGGCCTCCCTGCCGGCCCTTCAGCTGGGGCGGTAGATCCGCTGCAGCAGCCAGAGGCTGATCCAGAGGCCGATCAGGTGGGCGAACAGCACCTGGGTGTTGCCCAGCACCGAGAGCATCTCGATCGAGGTGA
Source organism: Prochlorococcaceae cyanobacterium (assembly GCA_046484965.1). GTDB lineage: Bacteria > Cyanobacteriota > Cyanobacteriia > PCC-6307 > Cyanobiaceae > JAWOHV01. Next base: position 6,751 of record JAWOHV010000012.1, on the reverse strand, counting down.
TCGGCAGTCCCACCAACCTGCCGGTGCTGCCGGGGGCCTGCTGGATCTGGGCACCGAAGAAGCCAGGCACCTGCTGGGAAGCCTGCAGGAAGAGGCTGCCGGCCATCGACTGGTACCCCACCACCGCCAGGGTTAGGCCCGCCAGGTCGGCCAGCGCACCCCGCTTGATCAGCCGCGCCGTTTCGCCCTTGCTGGGTCGCACCGGGCTGGCAAGGGCGCGGCCGCAGCGGATCACCAGCCAGCTCTGCCAGATGCACCAGAGCAGCAGCAGGAAGGCCAGGGTGGTGAGCGAGATGCCCGGGCCGAGCCCCAGGGCCCGGGCTGAGTTGGCCGAGAAGCGTGCCCCCACGTTGTTGAACAGCAGCACCCCCACCACCACCACCGCCAGCACCACCTGGGCCCAGAGGCGCAGCCAGCCCATCCGGCGCAGGGCGGCGGCGATCAGCTGCAGGTCGAGCCGGTCGGCCATTGCTCTGGGGTAAGGGACTCCAAACTTGCCATGGGAGGATCGCTGCGGCGAGGGCCGTGATCGTTCCGCAAGCGCTTCCTCGCACGATGGCCCCGTGATCCCCTTGCGATCCCCCCAGGAGGCCGCCACCCCCACGGCCATTGCCCTTGGCAGCTTCGATGGGCTGCATCAGGGCCACCGCCGAGTGATCGCGGCGATCAGCCCGGCCGCCGCCTTGGGGGTGGTGCCCACGGTGGTGAGCTTCTGGCCCCATCCGCGCGAGGTGCTCTTCGATGAACCGCGACTGCGGCTGGATCTGCCCGCCGAGAAGCTGCATCTGCTCGAACCCCTCGGCATCCGCCAGCTGGTGCTGGTGCCCTTCAGCCGCGAGCTGGCCGCCCTCTCTCCTGTGGCCTTTGTGAGCCAGGTGCTGGTGGGCCAGCTGCAGGCTCGCCAGGTGGCAGTGGGGGAGAACTTCCGCTTCGGAGCCGGCCGCAGCGGCGACGCGGCCGATCTGGCCGCCATCGGTGCGGCCCACGGCATCGCCGTGGCGGTGCTGCCGATTCTCTGGGATGGCCCCGAACGGGTGAGCAGCAGCCGCATTCGTCGGGCCCTGGCTGCCGGCGAGATCGCGGAGGCCGAGCGCCTGCTTGAGCGTCCCTACCGCTTCAGTGGCCAGGTGGTGCGCGGCCGGGGCCTGGGCCGCCAGCTTGGTTGGCCCACCGCCAACCTGCAGGTGGATGGCCGCAAGTTCCTGCCCCTTGAGGGCGTCTATGCCGCCTGGGTTCGCCTCGGGGATGGCTCCCCAATGGCGGCGGTGATGAATCTGGGGCCCCAGCCCACGGTGGATCCCACCGCCCCTTCAGCGGTGGAGGTGCACCTGCTCGATCGTGAGCTGGAGCTGGTGGGAGCTGAGCTGAGCGTGCAGCCGGTGGCCCTGCTGCGCCGCCAGCGGGCCTTTGCAGGCTTGGAGGCCCTCAGCGCCCAGATCGGAACCGACGCCCAGCAGGCTCGCCGCCTGCTGCAGGTTTCAGGTTCCCTGATAGGCGTGGCTGAGCCCCCAGCCGATGAACACGGCGATGCCCCCCAGCAGCAGGATTCCTGAGATCAGCACCAGCATGGGGCTGTCGTCGAAGCTGACCCCACCACCGCTGACCCCACCACCACTGGCCCCGCCAGCGGAGCGGTCCTCAGGGCCGGCTTCGGGGCTGCCTTGAGGGCGGTTGCCGCCACCTTGAACCATGGCCTGCGGGGCACAGCCCCTGCGGATTGCTCCACACCCTAGACAGGATGAAGAGCTCCGCTCCAGCCGCCTCACTTAGCTGCCCCACTGCGCCGCCTTGCTGATGCCGTCTACCGATGCCGCCAGGGCGATCGACCGCTTGATCGACGCCAATCTCGATCGGGCTCGGGAGGGGCTGCGGGTGCTGGAAGACTGGTGTCGTTTCGCTCTGGAGCGAGCCGACCTGGTGGCCCGCCTCAAGGACATGCGCCAGCGCCTCGGGGCTCTGCACGCCGAGCGCTACAAGCGTGCCCGCCATGCCGCCACCGACCCGGCGGCCGGGATGGGCCATCCGGCCCAGGCGGAGCGGCGCCTGCCCCAGCAGGTGGTGGCGGCCAATGCGGCCCGTGTGCAGGAGGCCCTGCGGGTGCTTGAGGAGTTTGGCCGCGATGGCAACCCACCGCTGGCGGCGGCGGCGGCCAGCCTGCGCTATGCCCTCTACGACCTTGAGCTGGAGCTGCTCCAGGCTGGCGCTGGCGGGGCGGATCGCCGCCGCCGGCTGAGCTGCTGCCATCTCTATCTGGTCTGTTCGCCGCAGCCGGGGCTGGAGGACACCGTGGCGGCGGCCCTCGGGGCCGGCCTGCGCCTGCTGCAATACCGGGCCAAGGAAACCGGCGATGGCTGCACCGACAGCCAGCGGCTGGCCGAAGCCCTGGTCCTGCGCCAGCTCTGCAGCCGCCATGGTGCCCTGTTCATCGTCAACGACCGCATCGACCTGGCCCTGGCCGTGGCGGCCGATGGGGTTCATCTCGGCCAGGAGGATCTGCCACCTTCGGTGGCACGCAGGCTGCTGGGCCCCGAGCTCCTGATCGGCCGCAGCACCCACGGCCTCGAGCAGCTGCGCCAGGCCGTGGCCGATGGCTGCGACTACGTGGGCGTCGGCCCTGTGCATGCCACGCCCACCAAGCCCGGCCGGGAGCCGGTGGGGCTTGCCGCGGTGCGCCAGGCCGCCACCGAGAGCCCGATCCCCTTCTTCGCGATCGGTGGACTCGAAGCCGCCAATCTGGCGGCGGTGCGCGCTGCCGGAGCCACGCGCGTGGCGGTGGTGCGAGCGATCAGCGCGGCGGCGGATCCTGCCGCCGCCACCACGGCCCTGTTGGCGGCCCTGGAGCAGCAGGGCTGAGGATCAGCCAGGCAGCAATCCCCACCATGGCGCCCGCGATCACGATCCAGCTCAACGGAGAGGCCCTTACGGTGCCAGCGGGCCTCGATCTCGAGCAGCTGCTGTTGCACTGCGGCTACACCCCGCGGCTGGTGGTGGTGGAGTTCAACGGCACGATCCTGGCGCGCAGCCGCTGGACGGATCAGCCGGTGGTGGAATCCGATGGCCTCGAGGTGGTCACCATCGTGGGGGGTGGTTCCTAGATTTCTTTCACCTTGTGGTGCCCTGCTGGGGTGCCCTTGCCGGTGACCTGCCCTTTTCGTTCCTTCTCCTGGAGCCCCCTGATGCGTCGCCTGCGCCGCTGGACCCTCGTTCCGATGCTGGTGGCCTCCCTGCTGCTGGCCGCCCCCTCTGCCGGCCTGGCTGCCAGCGGTGGCCGCATCGGTGGCGGCAGTTTCCGATCCGCCCCCTCCATGCCCCGCAGCTACGGCGGCGGAAACCGCGGCAGTTTTGGGGGCGGTTACGGCGGTGGTTACGGCGGCGGCTATGGCGGCGGCTACCGAGGTGGGTATGGCGGTGGCTACCGAGGTGGTGGCATCGGCTTTCCGTTCATCGTGCCCTTCTTCGGTTTCGGCGGCGGGGGGCTCTTCGGCTTCCTGGTGCTGATGGCGATTGTGGGTGCGCTGGTCAATTCCTTCCGCTCCAGCGGCAGCCCATCCCTCCCTGGTGAGGCCAGCTCCCGCAGCATCAGCAGCACGGTGGCCCTGGCCCAGGTGCAGGTTGGCCTGCTCGCTTCAGCCCGCTCCCTGCAGGACGACCTCCGCCGCCTGGCCCGCAGCGCCGATACCTCAAGCCCCTCCGGCCTGCAGGCGGTGCTCCAGGAGACAACCCTGGCGCTGCTGCGCCATCCCGATCTCTGGGTTTATGCCGGCAGTGAGTTGGGCTCGGTGCCGATGGCTGCCGCTGAATCCACCTTCAACAGGTTGTCGATGGCTGAACGCAGCAAGCTGCAGCGGGAGGTGACCACCAACGTGGCAGGCCAGCGCTCCAGCGCTGCTTCCAGCGGCTCCGGCCACGCCGATGCCAGCAGTGATTTCATCGCCGTAACGATCCTGGCCGCTTGCCGCAGCCGCCTCAGCCTCAAGTCAGTGACCAGTGCCGACGACCTGCGCGAGGCCCTCCAGGCGCTCGGTTCTGTGGGCGCCGACGACCTGCTGGCCCTTGAGGTGATCTGGCAGCCGGAAGGGGATGGCGAGGTTCTCAGCACCGAAGACCTGCTCACTGCCTACCCGCAGCTGCAGCACCTCTAAACCCGATGTTGAAATCAAAAGATCTCAGAAGGCCTTTTTAAGAAAGTCTTCTGGGATTTGGGTGGTTGATCGCACCCGCTCGGGCCGCTCGGATTTCTATCTTGATCCCAAGAAATTCCGTGATCCCAATCTCGCAGTGGAAACCGAGCCCCATCCCACTCCCACTCCCACTCCCACTCCCACTCCCACTCCCACTCCCATTGCCATGAAGTGGCAGGACAACGGCGAGCTTTCCAGCTCCGACCTGTTTCAGCTGATCAGGCGCCTCAGGGCGGTGGAATCCGCTGACCATTCCAACGAGCTCTGGCGCCTCGGGCACAAATATCCCGACGCCTGAGCCCATGGATCAGGGGCTGGGCGACTTGCCAAGCCGGCCCCAGCCCCTTGCTTCATGCGGTTCAGATCAGCATCGTGCCGCTTGACGCCGTGATGTTGGCCATGGGCTCCCACTCCAGGCTCTGGGTGAATACGCCGGTGCTGGTGGAAGCAATGCAGCGCTACGAACAGGGCCGTCTGCCCCGCTCCCTGCAGCTCTGGCTGCAGACCCTGCTGGAGCTCGATGAAGCTCCTTCAGTTCCCCTGCTCGCCCTTGGCGATCGGCCCCACCCCCTGGGTTGATCTCAGGATGCGCAGGGCTGCCATGGCTGCCCCATAGCCGTTGTCGATGTTCACCACCGTGAGCCCCGGCGCGCAACTGGCCAGCATGCCGTGTAGGGCAGCCATCCCACCGGCGCTGACCCCATAGCCCACCGCCACCGGCACCGCGATCACCGGCTGGGGCAGCAGCCCGGCCAGCACCGTGGGCAGGGCCCCCTCCATGCCGGCGCAGGCGATCAGCACCCGGGCCTGGCGCAGGTGCTCCAGCTGCTCCAGCAACCGGTGCAATCCGGCCACACCCACATCCACGATCAGCTCGCAGGCGATGCCGTGGCAACGCAGCGCCAGCTGGGCTTCCGAAGCCACCACCAGGTCGCTGGTACCGCCGCAGAGCACCGCCACCCGGCCCTGGCTGGGATCAGTTGCAGGTGGAGCCGGGCAGGTGAGTGAGCGGGCCTGGGGGTGATGCAGCAGGGGCGCTGCCGTTCGGGCAGCCAGCACGGCCTCGGCCTTCTCGGGGGACACCCTGGTGACCAGGGCCAGCTCGCCGGCCTCCTGGAAGCGCTTCAGGATGGCGCTGATCTGATGGGCGCTCTTGTGTTCGCCCCAGATCGCCTCCACCATGCCAAGCCGGCTGCGCCGCTGCAGATCCAACCGGGCCAGGGGTTCAGCCCCTTCCATCTGCGCTTGCCTCGATGGCCGCTAAGGAATCGCTCCCTGGCGCGCTCTGCAGTTCTGCCTCCTCGAGCAGGGGAAATAGGGTGCCCTGGGCGGGGCTCTCTCCGGCTGCTCTGATAGCGGCTCTGGCCGCGTTCTCGAAGCGGCGCTGTACCGCCATCACCTCCTGCTGTGGGATGGCTTTCCATTGCTCGCGGCTAGCCCAGTGGATCAGCACCAGTCCCTCCTGGCGGGCGGGATCCCAGAGCAGTTGCCTTGCCAGGAAGCCGCTCTGCTGCTGCAGCCAGGCCCCCCAGGTGCTTTGTTCAGCCGCCCACCAGGCCTGGCGCAGCTGCGCCGGTACGCCAAGTCGCAGCAGCTCCACCACGGTGCCGCCTCCGGCCGCGGGGCCCGCGGCTGCCTGAGCCAGCCCCAGGGCTGCCGCCGGTTCTGGGGCCAGCAAAAGGCTGAGCATCAGAGCAGCCAGGAAGAGGGCTTTCATGGTTTCTGCAGCAGAGCCACGGCATGGCAGGCGATGCCCTCTTCTCGCCCGGTGGGTCCGAGCCGTTCGTTGGTGGTGGCTTTGATCCCCACCTGCTCGGGATCGAGGCCCATGCGCGCGGCAATGGCGGCCCGGATCGCTGCGATGTGGGGCCGCAGCTTCGGGCGCTCGGCCACCACCACCGCATCCACGTTCACCACCTGCCATCCCTGCTGCCGCACCAGGCCAATCACCTGTGCAAGCAGCTCCAGGCTGTCGGCCCCCTGCCATTGCGGATCGTCGGGGGGGAAGTGCTGGCCGATGTCACCGAGCGACAAGGCCCCCAGCAGGGCATCCATCAGCGCATGCACCAGCACATCGGCATCGCTGTGGCCGTCGAGGCCGAGCCCGTCGGGGTGCTCAAGCCGCTGACCCCCCAGGATCAGGGGCCGGCCGGCCACCAGGCGGTGGATGTCGTAGCCGTTGCCGATTCTCAGTTGCATGGCTGCTCTCAGCGTGGGTCGCCAAAGGCGAACCCGAGCATCCGGTTCCCTGGGCACACCAGCGAGATTCCACAGCCGCAGATCTCGCCCGCTTGCCGCCCAGGGGCTTGCTGTAAGCGGTTGCCCCTGGTTGGTCGCCAGCTGCGGAGCCGGAGCTGCGGCGGCAGGCAGGGCAGGGAGCGGAGCATGGCGTGGCAGAGCCGTGGGCTGAAGCTGAAATGATGGCACTGCGGCCAATGTAGGGCTGTTGAGCTGCGGTGATGGGCGCCCTTCCTCACTGGATTCACCGTCTTCTCTCAGCGTCCCTGAGTGGCTGGAGTTGCTCAGGTTGGCTAGGAGTGGTATTGAATGCTCGATGGTTGTTGACTAGA
>JAWOHV010000129.1:0-2706 GCA_046484965.1 Prochlorococcaceae cyanobacterium | reverse complement strand
TCAGCGTGGTGCTGTCGTTCTCGGCCAGGATCGCCGAGCGCTGCTCCTCGCTGAGCTCCACTCCGCTGAACAGGTTGGCGAACAGCTCGCCTTCATCGCCGGCGGTGTCGACACCACCGTTGAGCTCGGTGTCGAAGCTGTGGCCGATCTCCTCCAGCAGCACCATCCGGATCTGGTCGTCGCTGGCGTTCGCCAGCCACTCGCCGCTGATGTAGATCGTGGCCACGCCGTTGTCGCCCACCACCGCGTAGGCACCGGCAGCGCCCTCCATCTCGGCGCCGGTTTCGATCTCGTAGCGCAGGCCCAGGGTGTCGCCGGCGGCCAGGCGGGTGGCCAGGTCCGCGGCGGCTTCGGGGCTGGCGCCGAACACCTCCGCCAGCAGGTCCAGGAAGCTCTGCTCCGAGGCGCGGCTGGCCAGCTCAGCCCACACCAGGGCCAGGGCGGTGTTGAGGCGCTCCTCGAGGCTGAGGGTGGGTGTGCTGCCATCCACCGGGCCCACCAGCTCGGCGGCCAAGTCCTGGTCCTCCAGCTCGTCGGCAACGGCAATGGGCTCGGCCGCGGGCTCGGGCGCTGGCTCCGGTGCGGGATCGCTGGAACTGGAGGTGAGGGTGGGGTCGAAGAGAAGGTCGTCCATGGCGGCTGCCGCGCGGAGCCCAAGGGCCTCATTTGAGACCAAGGGCGTTGTTCTCAAAGTTTGGACATGGTCTGGCGTTAATGGCAACGCTCTTCACAATTTCTTTATTGTGATCGCGATCACATCAAGGCGCCCCCAGGGCTATGCGATCTCCTCAGGTGCTGCAGCGCCTTGAAGGAGCCCAGCCTAAAGCCAGAAAGCCTGCAGCCACAGGGCTCTGGGAATGTAAATGCACAGTAAATGGATCTCAAATCCTGTGTAAAACCACATTTATGCTACCCGCCGCCGCCGTCGTGCCAGGGCCGGGTTCGAGCCGGCAATCAGCTGAGTAAAGGGTGAGTGTTTAGCGAACATTTGAATTCCGGGATCTCAAGGCGTCCCAGGCTGAGCGAACGGCACGGGGTTGGAGCTGGCTGCGCGGCTGCCAGAGGTGATGCCGATCAGCGGCGGTATTGAGGCCATTCAGCCCCGGCTGACGCTGGCGCCGTGCAGGGCGAAACGGGCCGGCCAAGGCGATCGGGCGAGCCGCGGCAGAGCAAAGAGAGTGGGCCTGGTTTAGGTGCCGGCAGCGTGAATCCAGGCCTGGGCAAGCGGGCCGCACAGCCACCGGGAGGAGGGGAGCGAGGAGCCGATCGGCAGCGGATCCAGAGCTCTGGCTGGCTGGCTCAGGCCAGCAGTTCGGCCGTGGCGAAGTGGATGCCGCCGCCGAGCACCACCTCGCGCACGCTGCCGGCCACGAACTGGCCGCCGCTGCCCACCAGGCCCAGCTGGTAGGTGGCCTGCCTGCCGCTGTGCTGGAACTCGGAGAGGAACCAGCCATCGGCATCGGTTTGCATGAACGCCCCGGCGGCGGTGCCGTTGGCATCGATCCACTTGCTGGAGCCCCTCAGCCGCAGCCCCACCTGGGCGCCGCCCACACCGGTGCCGTCGGCGGCCGAGCGCACCAGGCCGCCGAGGCCCTTGCTGCGCTTGAACTCATTCACGTTCTCGAGCACCGCCGTGCCCAGGGCCATGCCCTGGCTGCCCTCCTGGCTGGACGTGACCTCTCCGCCGGGGATGTAGCGGGCCGAGAAGGTGAAGCGGTTCATGTTGGCGATGTCGCCGCCCTGGATCAGCAGATCGAGGCCATCGGCGGCATCGCCGCTGGCCAGGGTTTCACCCTTGGCGTAGCCCGTGCTCGAGAGGGCCTGCATTGTCATTCGCACGCGGGCGTAGAGCATGCCGTCGCCGTTGCGATCCAGCTCCGAGGCCAGCTGCAGGCGCCGGCCCGTGGCCTCCAGCGCCTCGGCGCCGAACTGGGCCACCTTGCTGCCCATCACCAGCTGACCGGTGAGCGCATCCCTGGCGCCGCTGTCGAAGAGTTCCACCGCATTGGGGCCGCTGAGGGCAAAGCCCTCCGGCAGATCCAGCGCCAGCACACCGCCTTCGCCCACCCGCACGGCCACACCCATGGCGATGTGGCCCACTGAGCGGATGCGGTACAGGAGCTCACCGCTGGAGGCCTTCAGATCCGGCGTGGCCACCACCTTGAACTGCAGGCCCTCGCGGCTGCGGTCGAGGTCGTAGCCGTTGATGCCCTCCACGAAGCCGGTGAGCACCCCCTCGATCACCTCAATCGCCGCCGCCTGCTCGCTCACATTGCCGGCCGCATCGGTGGCCAGCACCGTGAACCCATAGCGCTGCCCAACCGCCAGTTCACCCGTGGTGAGGCTCACCTGGCCGGTGGTGGGGTCGATGGTGAGGTCGGCAGGATCACCCTTGAGCGCGTAGCGCACGGTGCCAGCACCCTCGTCGTCGGTGGTGGCGTCGTAGAGGAGCGTGCCGCCGGCGGTGAGCGCTTGCGGGGCGGTGGTGGTGAAGGTGGGGCCGGTGCGATCCAGCGTGAACGTCAGGCTCGCGCTGCCGCTGTTGCCAGCCGCATCGGTGTCGATCACCTCCACTTCGTACGTGCCGTCCTCCGTTGGCGCGCTGTAGTTCTCCACCTCCTCGCCGTTCACCGTGATCACACGGCTCGCACCGGCCTCAAGAGTGCTGAACGTCAGCGCAGCATCGTTCGTCAGGCCGTCGCCGGC
>JAWOHV010000072.1:0-4401 GCA_046484965.1 Prochlorococcaceae cyanobacterium | reverse complement strand
GCCCCGGCCAGCGCGCCAACATCTCTTTGGATGCCTTCAATTCCTCCGATTTCGGTCGCATCCCGGCCACGGTGGTGCGGGTGGGCTCCGATGCCCTTACCCCGGAGGCCCAGACCAAGGCCCTCGGCACCCAAACCAGCGGCCTCTACTTCCCGGCGATCCTGAAGCTCGATCGCCAGAGCCTCGACCTGCGCCGGCCCCAGCCCCTGCAGGCCGGCATGTCGCTCACTGCCGACATCCACCTGCGGGAGCGCCGCTTCATCCAGGTGCTCACTGGCTTCTTCGAAGACAAGAAGCGCAGCCTCGAGCGCCTGCGCTGATGGCTGCCCCGCCCCCCCCCGAGGTGCTGCCCTGGTGGCGCCACCTCACGCCTGCTGAGCGGCAGCGGCGCCGCCAGGAGATCCGGCGCCTGCGCCTGCAAGCCTGGTTCCGCCTGCGCGGCAGCCAGATCAGGCTGGCCCTGGCTGCCTACCTGATCTTCTGCCTGCTGCCGCTGCTGCTTGGCCAGCCCCTGCTCACCGGCTTCGCCGTGTTGCCGCTGCTGCTGCTGCCGCCGGTGGCCTTCCTGGCCTACTGGCTGGTGTGGGAGGAATTTCACCTCTGAGGCCACCGAAGGGCGCAGCCTCAGGCGTGCCGCCGCTGCACCTCCTCCAGCAGCCAGGCAGGGATCAGGGCCTCCTGGCCCGCTGCCAGCTCCACCTTCCCCGGCGCAAAGAAAGGCAGCACGGCCAGCAGCACGTTCAACGCCCCCTCCTTGTTGAGGTCGGCCACCTGGGTGGCCAGGCGGTTGCGCAGCTCGCGGTCGTCTTCGGAGAGCGGCGCTGCAGTGAAGGGGCTGGATAACAGCTGGCGGTAGAGATCACCGGTGGGGCTGCGGTAGAGCGATTCCAGCTTCTCTGGCACCAGATCAAGCCACAGCTGGCCGAGCTGCCGGCGCAGCCGGGCCAGTTCATCGAGGATCTCCAGGTCTTGCTGGTCGAGCCGGTAGAGGTTGAGCAGGCCGGTCATCCGCTGGCGAAACACCTCCCTGTCCACCAGCTCCAGGGCTTCGGCGCCGCGGTATTCAGCCAGCACCGGCACCTTCAGGGGCTCCTCTGCTTCCAGTTCCATCAACCCAGTTCGGGCAGCGCCGATGGCCGGCAGCCCCACCGGCTGCAGCAGCTGCTCCTCCAGCGCTGGGTCACAGAAGCGGGCGTAGTCGAGCAAAAACCAGCGCGGCAGCGTGGCCAGTGGTTCGCTCACCTTCATCCCTTCCGGCGGGAAGTAGGGCATCAGTGCCAGCACAAGATTGAGCCGCTGCGGCCGGTCGAAATCAGCTACCAATCGCTCCTGCAGGTCGTCACGCCAGGCTTCCTCATCGGCCGCCAGCGGCTGACTGGTGAGCACGCCATCAAGCATCAGCGCATAGATCTGGCCAAGGGGGCCGGCGTAGAGGGTTTCCAGCTGATCGATCGGTGCATTCAGCCAGAAGCTCGAGAGGCAGTGGCGCGCAAAGCGAGCTTCCCGCAGCGCCTGCTCGCTGGGCTGGCGGCCCACCTCCCGGAAGATGCCCGCAACCCGGCTGAGGGCCCACGGGGTCATCGAGGTGTCGGTGCGGATCCCGAGCGGTGGCGGTGGCGGCAGCTGCAGTGGTGCGGCGTTTGCCAGCGGCGCTGACACCAGATCCACCGCTGGCCGCCTTGCAGAGGGTTCGAGGCCGCGGCTGCTGCGCTGGCGACCGAACAGACGGCGGAAGAAGGGCATGGCGGCTGCGGGCACGGGCCAAAACCTAAATCAGGCCAGGCACAAAGCCGCTGGTTCTTAGAACGATCGCTGATCCATTGCCGCTCCTGCGGTTTGCCGCCAGGCTTCGAAGCGCTCCAGCACCGCATCCACCACCGCCTCCCATTTGCCTGGTTGGGGCTGGCGCAGCAGCAACAGGGAGGGATACCAGGGGCTGTCGGCGCGCTGGCGCAGCCAGCGTGGGTCGGGGCCATGGGGCAGCAGCACCCAGGCCGGCCGCCCCATGGCCCCGGCCAGGTGGGCATAGGCGGTGTCCACCGTGATCAGCAGATCGAGGTGTTGAATCCAGTGGGCGGTGTCGGCGAAATCGCTCGTTTCCGGCAGGCGGGCCGCCAGATGCCTCCCCCAGCGGCCGGCCCGCTCGCCATCCACGCCCAGCTGCAGGCCCACCAGGCTTGCCCCCTGACGCTGCAGGCCGGCCAGCAGCGCCTGCAGCTCCGTTGCCGGCAGGCTGCGGCGCTGGTATTCGCGTGTGGTGAAGGGGTCGCTGAACCTGCGGCCCGCTGCCCACACCAGGCCGACGCGCGGCCGGCGGTTCCTGCGGCTGCGTCCGAACGGCTCGCCAGCCGGAGGCTGCTGCCAGAGCGGTGAGCGCAGGTAGCCGGCGCCGCCGGGCTCAAACACCGCCGCCGTAAGCGGCGCGCCGCCGAGCCGGTGCGGCAGGCTCAGCAGCGAGCCCTGGCAGGGAGCTTGCACCAGCCCCAGTGGCGGCGCGGCGGCCTTGTTCACCACTTCGGGGGCACGGGGGAGCCAGGCCAGCCCCTGCTGCATCAGCCGCACCAGGCAGCCCTCCACCTCCAGGCGCACCGCCACGCCCTGCCGCAACAACGGCAGCAGCCAGCGCACGTATTGGAGCGTGTCGCCGAAGCCCTGCTCGCTCCACACGCAGACGCGAGTGGGGAGCTTATCTGGCTGCGGCGTGTTGCTCGCCGGCCAGCCCTGCCAGTAGGGGCCAGGCCGGAAGGGCTGCAGCCGCTCCAGCTCAAGCCGCCGTTCCGCCAGGGCGTAGGCCTGCTCGTAGCACTCCAGCCCCAGCAGCACCTGGCTGCGGTTCCAGGCCGTGGCAGGGTCGTTGCGCAGCTCCTGGGAGCGGCGCAAGGCCATCTCCGCCTGGCCATAGCTGTTGCGATCGCGCAACAGGTTGCCGTGGCCCAGCCATGGCAATGGATCCTCCGGTGCCAGGGCGCAGGCCCGTTCGCTGGCGCTAAGGGCCTCTGGCTCATGGCTGCGGTTGGCCCACCAGAGCACATTGGCCAGGTTGGTGGGGAAGATCGGGTTGCCGGGATCCAGCGTCTCGGCCTGCCGGTAGGCCGCCAGCGCCGTGCTCCAGTCGCTGCGGCTTTCGGCCTGGCGGGCCAGCACCCATAGCCGTTCGATCGCGCTGCGGCGCTGGGCGATGGGGCCAGCGTCAGGCATCACGGCGACCCCTTATTTCGCCTCGCGCCAGTTGGCGCCCACGCCGGTGTCCACCAGCAGCGGCACCCGCAGGGTCACGGCCTGCTCCATCGTGGTTCTGGTGAGCTCGCGCACGGCTTCAAGGGCGTCGGGGGCCACCTCCAGCACCAGTTCGTCGTGCACCTGCAGCAGCAGGCGGGCCGGCTGCTGCTGGGCGGCCAGGGCGTGGTGCAGCTGCACCATTGCCAGCTTGATGATGTCGGCGCTGGAGCCCTGGATCGGCGCATTGGCGGCGGCGCGCAGCTGCTGGCCCTCCATGCCGGCGCGGCGGGCCACCTCCAGCTCGATCGCCAGTGGGTCCTTGCCCCGCAGGCGGCCGAGGCCGCTGGGGTCGAAGGCGAAGGGGCGGCGGCGGCCGAGGATCGTTTCCACATAACCTTGGCTGAGGGCCAGCCGCTCCTGCAGCTCCAGGAAGGCGAACACCTTCGGGTAGCGCTGTTTGTATTTGGCCAGGAAGTCTTTGGCTTCGGCCTGGCTGACGCCGGTTTCACGGGCGAAGCGCTGGGCGCCCATGCCGTAGATCACGCCGAAGTTGATCGTTTTGCCGAGGCGGCGCTCTTCGGGGCTGATCTCCTCGCCTTCGGCCTTGTCGAGCAGCAGGCGGGCGGTGAGGGCATGCACGTCGCCGCCGCTGTTGAAGGCCTCCAGCAGCAGTTCCTCGCCGGAGAGGTGGCTGAGGATGCGCAGCTCGATCTGGCTGTAATCGGCGCTGAGCAGCAGCCAGCCCTCCTGGGGCAGGAAGGCCTGGCGGATGCGGCGCGAGAACTCCGTGCGTATCGGGATGTTCTGGAGGTTGGGGTTGCTGCTCGAGAGCCGGCCGGTGGCCGTTACCGCCTGGTTGAAATCGGTGTGCACCCTGCCGGTTTCCGGCTCCACCAGCGCCGGCAGGGCGTCCACATAGGTGCTCTTGAGCTTGCTCACGATGCGGTGCTCGAGCACCAGCGGCACCACCGGGTGGTCGGCCTCGAGCTTCTCGAGCACGGCCGCATCGGTGCTCCAGCCGGTTTTGGTTTTGCGCGACTTCTTGCGATCCAGCCCGAGCGTGTCGAACAGCAGTTCCCCCAGCTGCTTGGGGGAGGCCAGGTTGAACTCCACGCCGGCGGCGGCCCTGGCAGCCGCCTCGAGCCGCTCGAGGCTGGCGGCCATCTCGATGCTGAGCGTGCC
>JAWOHV010000053.1:0-8921 GCA_046484965.1 Prochlorococcaceae cyanobacterium | reverse complement strand
GCCGATCGCCTACATGAACACCCAGGATGTGGCCCGCTTCGCGGTGGCTGCCCTGGAGCGTCCGCAGACGATCCGTCAGGCCTATCCCGTGGTTGGACCGCGGGCCTGGACCACCAGCGAGATCACCCAGCTCTGCGAGCGCTACAGCGGCAAGTCGGCGCGGGTGTTCCGGGTGCCGCCGGTGCTGATGCGCTCGATGCAGCAGCTCGCTGCTTTCTTCGAAGCTGGCCTCAACGTGGCCGAGCGCCTTGCTTTCGCCGAGGTCATCGGTGGCGGCGGCAGCCTTGATGCGCCGATGGAGGCCAGCTACGAAGCCTTCGGCCTCGATCCTGCCGACACCACAACCCTCGAGGCCTACCTCAGGGAGTACTACGACACGATCTTGAAGCGCCTGCGGGAGATGGAGACAGACCTCGACAAGGACGCCAAGAGGAAACTGCCCTTCTGAAGCCAAGACGCGCCCTGGTGCGTCTGTACTATTTTCATGTTTTGATTGGGCCTCGGGCCCTGCTCCCTATGTCCGCATCCCAGGTCAAGAATCTGCAGCGCCGCCTGGCCAACCTGGAGCAGGAAGCCGAAGCGGAGGTGAGCCGGGCTTGCGGCCATGAGCTCTGGCAGACCCTCGGCTTCGATGCCCTCGACAGCCTTGAGGATCCAGCCAGGCGGGCCCGGGCGAATTATTACTACGGCCAGCTGCAGACGGTGCGCGAGTTGCTGCAGGTGCTGGCCTGAGGGATCTCGACCGTGGCGGCCAGGCCCCCCTACCCACCGCCGCCGGCGCGGCCCGATTTCCCTCCGCCCGCCCGGCCGCCTCGGCCCGACCGCTGGCTTGAAGCAGGCTTCTGCCGCACCAGGTTGTGCAGGCGCTGCGCCTCCGCGGCGTTCACCTCTCGCCACTGACCTGGCTCCAGGTTGTGGAGATCCAGGGGCGGTTGGCCGTCCATCAGATCGATCGCCACCCGGATCAGGCGCAGGGTGGGCAGGCCTACGGCTGCGGTCATGCGGCGCACCTGGCGGTTGCGGCCCTCGCGCAGCGCGATCGCCAGCCAGCTGGTGGGCAGATTCTGGCGCCTGCGGATCGGTGGCTGCCTGGGCGCCAGGTTTGGGGCCTGCAAGGGCAGCACCTGGGCTGGCAGGGTGCGGCGCCTTTCGATGATCAGCCCTTGGCGCAGCTGCTCGAGGGCGGCGGGATCGGCGCTGCAGTTTCCTTCCACCTGGGCCCAGTAGTGGCGCCAGTGGCCCCAGCGCGGATCGGTGATCTGGTGTTGCAGCGCCCCCTCATCGGTGAGCAGCAACAGGCCTTCACTGTCAGCATCGAGTCGGCCGGCTGCGTAGACACCGGGCCGATCGATCCAGTCGGCCAGGCAGCCCCAGCGGCTGCCTGGCTCCGGGGTGAACTGGCTCAGCACCCCGTAGGGCTTATGGAACAGGAGCGTGGTCAGGGTGGGGAAGCGATCAGGAGGCTTGACGGGCTTTCCAGATGTTCACCACGCCGATCGAGATCAGCAGCAGCCCCACGTCCAAGGTCACGGGCGGCAGGATCATGGTGACCAGGCAAGGGGAAGAGCG
Source organism: Prochlorococcaceae cyanobacterium (assembly GCA_046484965.1). Lineage (GTDB taxonomy): Bacteria > Cyanobacteriota > Cyanobacteriia > PCC-6307 > Cyanobiaceae > JAWOHV01. The sequence continues at coordinate 7,352 of JAWOHV010000053.1, read as the reverse complement.
GACCCTAACCGGCTAGGCGGCAAAGGCGACACCTAAGCTGTTGGGGAGATTCTGAATGCCTCAAGAAGCACCGCATGATCGAGACGTCCGGCGTGATCGAAAAGGAGCAGGGAAACGGGTTTTACCTGGTAACCCTTGAGCAGCCGGCCGGTCACCAGTGCCTCTGCCGCGCCGCCGGCAAGCTCACCAAGTTCCGGATCAAGCTGCTGGCGGGCGACAAGGTGCTGGTGGAGATCAGCCCCTACGACCTCACCCGCGGCCGGATCACCTACAGGGAGCGCAATGTTGGCGCCACCGGCCCCCGGCCGGGCGGCAATCGCCCCGGCGGCCCGCGCCGCCGCTGAGCTGGCCCTCAGCCCACGGGGGCCTGCAGCCAGTTTTCAAGCGCAGTGCGGAAAGTGCTGCGCTGCTTGACGCCGCGCCACTGCTCCTTGAGTTCCTTGCCCACAAAGAGCTGAACCGTGGGTGTTCCCGTGACGCCGGCCTGCTGGGCGATCTCGGCCTCGGCTTCGATGTCGATCTCCACCCCCTGGGCACGGCCGCCCAGCTCAGCAAGCACCCGCTTGAGCTGGGGCTTGAGCACGTGGCAGGGGCCGCAGCTGGGGGAGGTGTACACCACCAGCAGGGGCTTTTCGCTTTCGTGGTAGAGCTTGCGCAGGGCATAGCCGCCCTTCTGCCAGAGGGCCTGGGGATCGAAATTGGCTTCATCGCTCACGGCGGTGCGCTTCACTTCGCCCACTTCGGCTGGATCCACCGGGTTGTGGCTGACGGTGACCGCCAGGCTGTGGTGGCTCAGCCAGCGCTCGGCGGCCAGGGCCGCCTGGCAGCCGCTGCCTGCGGCAGTAATGCCCTGGCGCCACTCGGCATCGGCCACGTCGCCGGCGGCGAACACCCCCTCGACGCTGGTTTCTGGGCGGCCCGGCCGGACCACCAGGTAGCCGTGGCTGTCCACCTCGAGCTGATCGCGCACCAGATGGGTGTTGGGGGTGTGGCCGATGGCATAGAAGAGCCCCTTCACTGCCAACTCCTCGCTGGCGCCGCTGCTGACATCGCGCAGCTGGATGGCTTCCAGCCAGTCGCCGCCGAGGGCATCGGCCACCTGACGGTTCCAGTGCACGCTGATGGCGGGGTTGGCCAGCACCCTGTCGGCCATGGCGGCACTGGCGCGCAGGCGCTCGCCGCGCACGATCAGGTGCACCTGGCTGCTGTATTTGGTGAGGTAAACAGCTTCCTCGCAAGCTGAATCGCCGCCGCCCACCACTGCAACAGGCTGGCTGCGGAACTGGGGCGTGGCGCCATCGCAGATGGCACAGGCGCTGATGCCCTGGCTCCAGAAGCGCTGCTCCTGGGGCAGGCCAAGCCGGTTGGCACTGGCACCGGTGGCCAGGATCACCGCCTGGGCAAGGATCTCGCGCCCTTCGGCCTGGATCCTGAAGGGGCGCTGGGAGAGGTCGATGGCGTCGGCGTCGGCCTCCACCAGGCGGGTGCCCCAGCGCACGGCCTGGGCCTTCATCCGATCCATCAGTTCGGGGCCGAGGATGCCATCGGGAAAACCGGGGTAGTTCTCCACGTGGGTGGTGGTCATCAGCTGACCACCGGGGATGCCGCCGTCTTGGAAGCCGGTGATCAGCAGCGGGCTCAGGTTGGCCCGGGCGGCGTAGATGGCTGCGGTGTAACCGGCCGGGCCTGAGCCCACAATCACAAGGTTTTCGAGGCCGGAGCTGGCGGGGGGCTGGGGGGCCGCGTCCATCGGCTTAGGCGGAATGACTATGAGTTAAGCCTAGTCGATGGCGGCATCCGCTGGCGGCGTGGGGCCGCTGACCCCCCGGGGCAGGCTGCGGGGCAGCAGCAGCACGCTGGCCTCAAGCTGTTCCGGGTGGCCCTCAAGGCCCATGATCCATTCCCGGAATTCCTGGGTGATGGCGTAGCTGTCTTCGTAGCGTTCTTGCTTATCGAGGCTGGCGGCCCTACCAACAGCCCAGCTCACGGCCACGCTGAGGCGGCGTTGAATGGAAGCATCCATGGGCCTGGAAGCGATTGTGTCCACGCTGGTCGAGCGTGGCGCCTTTGAAGGTGTCGATTGACACAACGTCGCAATTTTCTCGGTAAACAGATAGTAAATATCGCTGTTTTCAGGCGCTCTGGCGCAGGAACGACGGCAGATCGGGGCCGCCCAGGCGGATCACCGAACCGGCCCTGTCATCAACGGCTTCAAGTGGCAGGCTAATTTCACCCGGGCTTCCACCGGCAGGCTCGCTGGCAACTTTCAGTCGCGGTCGTATCAGATAAGGATCGCTCAGCGACCATCTGCGGGCATAGCCCATCAGCAACGGATCGGCCGGGGCAAATATATAAGAAGCCTCGCGCGGCACTGCTTCGATCGCTGCGCGGCTGCCGTCGATGCGCACCGCCCGGGTGATGGCCTGCACAAAGCGGCTGCGGGTCACCACGGTGGTCAGGTAGGCCACCACCCGCAGCCGCGGTGCGTCGAATCCCTCGGCGCACATGTCGATGCTCACCAGCCAGTCGGCTGCGCCCTGCTGGAAGGCCGCCAGCCTCGTGGCCGCCTCCGGATCGAGGGAGTGCACCAGGTGAACCCGATCACCCTCCTCCTCCAGCAGCCCGGTGATGCGGCGGGCATGGGCGATGTCGCGGGCGATCACCAGCCCGCCTGCCTCGGGATGGCTTCCCCGTACCCGCTCCAGCCGGCGGCGGGCGCTGAGCAGCACGCGCAGGGCAATGCTGCTGCCATCTCCCAGCTGGATGGCCCGGCGCAGGTTGCGGGCGCGCCAGCTTTCGCGCTCTTCGGCCGAGATGGGTGAGCGCTCGTTGTTGGCATCGCCACCTCTGCTGCCACCTGGTTCGGGAGTGCCACGGCGGCCGTGCTCCACCCAGCCATCCTGGAAGCGGAATTCAAGGGGCCGCACATCGCCGGCCACGATCAGCTGGCGCGGCTCGACGCTCAGGTCGGGCACGATCGTTTCGATCCGCTCGCCCCCCTGCTGCAACGTGCGGCGGCGGGCGGCACAGAAGCCGAGGTTGTCGGCCCGAAAGGGGGTGCCGGTGAGCCCGAGGCGCAGCAGGGCAGAACCGGTGAGCCTGTTGAAGGCATGGCCCCAGGCGGTGGCTTCGGGCTCGTCGGGATCCATGCCCAGGTGATGCACCTCATCGGCGATGGCCATCCAGGCTCCCAAGCCGCCCGCCCTGAGGTCTTCGGCCAGCAGGTTCAGCTGGCGTCCGGCCGTTTGATAGGTGATCAGCAGGCCGTCCCAGGGGGCCGCCAGGGGGTGGCCCTCAGCGCCATCGACGCCCTCCCAGTGCTGCAGCCGCAGCCCCATCCGCTCGGCGGAGCTGAGCCACTGGCTGGCGATCGAACTGCGGTGGGTGAACACCACAAATCGCTCCAGGCGTTTTTCCTGCCGCAGCCGCTGAAAGCTGAGCAGGGCGCCGAAGGTTTTGCCGGCGCCGGGGCCGGCATGCACGAGCACGTCGTGGCCTCCTGGCGGGCAGGCCAGAAGGCGGGCCCGCAGCAACTGGATCAGCTGGCTCTGCCACTGACGTGGGCGCAGGCTTGCCGCGGCTGGCAGCTCGCCCTCGGGCCGGCGGCGTGGGCCCAGATCAAAGGAGAGGGAAGCCATTGAGCCATTGTGCGCAGCCGCTCCAGTTCTGAAAACCCAGAAAATCCATCGAATTTCCTAAGCATTGTTGTGGACTCAGTCTTCAATCGCACCTAACCTGCCAGCGACTTGTGCCGCAGGGACCGATGCAAGAGTCCTTTGCCCCCCTTCCCGGGGAGCCCCGTGGCGAGGATCCGGCAAACAACGGGCTCATGGCCTTGCGGCAGTTGCTCGAGCACTGCCTCTGTCTTGATTGTGATATCGATCCGATGATCCTGCGGGCTCGGATCCTGCGCCAGCGTGGATCCCGATCCGAGGCCCGCTGGTTGGAAGAGGAGCTGCTGCCGCTCTTCTGAGCGGCTGGAGCAGAAAGCGGCTGCAGAGCACCCCATCTGGGCCAGCCAGCTCAGCCTGCTCCGGTGAGCAACTCCAAACATTTGCGGTTCAGGGATTGTCGGAAGTGAGGCTGATCCCTTAATCCAGGAGGGTTCGCTGGGGTTTTCTTGCCCACGTTGTTGATCGTGAGGGAGCGGCTGCCCGGCGAGAAGCGGGTCTCCGCCACCCCAGAAACCGTTCGTCGTCTGCAGTCAAAAGGCCTCACCCTGCAGGTTGAGCGCGGCGCCGGCCAGGCGGCCGGCTTTGAAGATGCGGCCTATGGCGAGGCCGGAGCGGCCCTGCTCGAGCCCGATGCCCTGCCCTGGGGCAGCGTCGATGGGGTGCTTTGCGTCAACACCCCACCCCTGGAGGCCCTGCAGCAGCTCCAGAGCGGCGCCCTTCTGATCGGCTTGCTGTCGCCCTACGGCGCCGAGGATCTTGTGGCCACCCTCAATGGCCGGCAGGCCTCGGCGGTGGCCCTTGAGCTGCTGCCCCGGATCAGCCGCGCCCAGAGCATGGATGTGCTCTCCTCCCAGGCCAACATCGCCGGCTACAAGGCGGTGCTGCTGGCGGCGGCGGCGCTGGATCGTTATGTGCCGATGCTGATGACAGCCGCCGGCACGATCCAGCCGGCGCGGGTGGTGATCATCGGAGCCGGCGTGGCCGGCCTGCAGGCCCTGGCCACAGCCCGTCGGCTGGGAGCCGTTGTGTATGTGAGCGATGTGCGGCCTGCGGCCAAGGAGCAGGTGGAGTCGCTGGGGGGGAGATTCATCGATCCGCCCGAGCAGGAGGAGCGGCCCGCCGAGGCCGGTGGCTACGCCAAGGCCGCCAGTGAGGCCTTCCTGGCGGCCCAGCGCCAGCAGCTGGCCGATCAGCTTGCCCTGGCCGACATCGTGATCTGCACCGCCCAGGTGCCCGGCCGGCGGGCGCCACGGCTGATCGATGAGGCGATGCTCGACGGCATGCGTGCCGGCTCGGTGGTGGTGGACCTGGCCGTGGCCCAGGGGGGCAACTGCGCCGGCAGCGTGGCCGGCACCACCGTTGAGCGCAACGGGGTGCTGCTGATTGGAGCCGACGCCTTGCCCAGCAGCGTGCCCCACCACGCCAGTGCGCTCTATGCCCGCAACCTGGCTGCCCTGGTTGAGCACCTGCTCAGCGACGATGGCCTGCAGCTCAACCCAGAGGATCCGATTCTCAACGACTGCCTGATCACCCATGCCGGCGCTTGCCGGCGTATCGACCTCGTTTCCGGAGGCACGCGATGAGTTTCCTTTCCCAGGCCCTCTGGGTGCTGCTGCTCGGCAGCCTGCTGGGCTTCGAGCTGATCGGCAAGGTGCCACCCACCCTGCACACACCGCTGATGAGTGGTGCCAATGCGATCAGCGGCATCACGATGCTGGCCTCGCTCAGCTTGATCAGCAAGGCAGAGGGCAACATGGCCCTGCTGGTGCTGGGGGCGATCTCGCTGGGCTTCGCCCTGTTCAACGTGGTGGGCGGCTTCCTGGTGACCGACCGCATGCTGGCCATGTTCAGCCGCAAGGGAGCGCGCCGATGACCGCGACGACTGCGTTCTCCTATGCCATCGACCTGGTGGCGGTGTTGCTGCTGGCCCTCGGCATCAAGGGGCTCTCCAAGGTTCGTTCGGCCCGCTCCGCCAACGGCCTGGCTGCCCTGGCGATGGGCCTGGCGGTTTTAGGGCTGTTGATTCAGCTGCAGCCAGGCCTGCAGGCCTGGGTGTGGATCGCGATCGGCACGGCCATCGGCGGCATGTTCGGGCTGCTGGTGGCCCAGCGGGTGCCGATGACGGCGATGCCGGAAACGGTGGCCCTTTTCAATGGCTGCGGTGGCTTGGCATCCCTGTTGGTGGCGGTGGCTGTTGCCCTCTACGACAGTGGCGATGCCGATCTGGTGGCACGCCTCTCGATCGTGATTTCGGTATTTGTGGGCGCGATCACCTTCACCGGCTCGGTGGTGGCGATGGGCAAGCTGCAGGGCTGGCTGGGTACCCCCGGCTGGACCCAGAACAGCGTGCGCCACGGCGTGAACATCGCTCTGGCGGCGGCCTGCCTGGTGGCGGCGTTCAGCTTGCCGGCCTCCCCCGCTGGCGGGGGCCTGTGGCTGTTGGTTGCCGCCTCCGCCCTGCTCGGCATCGGCGTGACCCTGCCGATCGGCGGCGCCGACATGCCGGTGGTGATCTCCCTGCTGAACAGCTATTCGGGCGTGGCGGCGGCGGCGGCCGGTTTCGTGGTGGGCAGCCAGTTGCTGATCGTGGCCGGTGCCATGGTGGGAGCTGCCGGCCTGATCCTCACCCAGGTGATGTGCACGGCGATGAACCGCTCGCTTGTGAGCGTGCTCTTCGGTGGCGCCTTGGGTGGTTCGTCCACGGTGGGCGGCGGCGGCAGTGAGGCGGGCTACACCCGCATCACCAGCTGCAGCCCGGAAGAGTGCGCCATGGCCCTGGAAAACGCTGAGCGGGTGGTGTTTGTGCCTGGCTACGGCCTGGCGGTGGCCCAGGCCCAGCACGCCCTGCGGGAGCTGGCCAAGCTGCTTGAGGCCAATGGCTCCGAGGTGAGCTACGCCATCCATCCGGTGGCCGGCCGCATGCCCGGCCATATGAATGTGCTGCTGGCCGAGGCCGATGTGCCCTACGAGCAGATGCTCGAAATGGACACGATCAACCCCGAATTCCCCCGCACCGACGTGGTGATCGTGCTTGGGGCCAACGATGTGGTGAACCCCGACGCCAAAAGCGACCCCAGCAGCCCCCTCTATGGCATGCCCGTGCTCGAGGTGGACCAGGCCCGCCAGGTGTTCGTGGTGAAGCGCAGCCTCGGCGCCGGCTATGCCGGCATCGCCAATGCCCTGTTTGAGCGGCCGCAGACGGCCATGGTGTTCGGCGACGCCAAGGCTGTGCTCAACGGCCTGCTCTCCGAGCTCCGATCGATGGGAGTGGGCAAGAAGTCCGCCGCCTGAGCATGGCCGCCGATCTGCCGGCAGCGGCCGATCTGCCGGCAGCCCTGGGCCTGCCCCCCTTCCGCCAGCGGCTCCCCTGGTGGGGAGGCGACCTGCAGACCCTGCGCGACACGGTGCGGCCGGTGCGGCTGCCGCCGGAGAGCTCCACAGCGGTGATGATCCCGCTCGAGCCCGGCGCCCAGCTGCTGGCCCGGCTGGATCAACCCTCGGAGAGTTCGGGGCGAACCGGTGACCCCCTGGCCCTGGTGCTGCTGCTCCATGGCCTTGGGGGCAACAGCGATTCTTTAACCCTGCAACCTTTCTCTTCGGCTACGGCCTGGAGTACAAGCCGGACAAGAACACCTTCATCAGTTTTTCTCCGGTCTCGTTCAAGGGGACTTTCGTTCC
>JAWOHV010000046.1:0-5874 GCA_046484965.1 Prochlorococcaceae cyanobacterium | reverse complement strand
GGGCACCCCCTCGAGCACCAGCTCGAGGGGGTGCCCCTCACCCTGCTTGACACCGCCGGCATCCGCCCCACCAGCGACCGGGTGGAGCAGCTGGGCATCGATCGCTCCCATCAGGCCCTGGCCTCGGCCGATGTGGTGCTGCTGCTCTTTGATCTGGCGGCGGGCTGGAGCGCCGAGGATCAGGAGCTGCGCCAGCTGGTGCCGGCGGGCACGCCGCTGCTGGTGGTGGGCAACAAGCTGGATGCGGCCGCCTCGATGACGCCGGCGATGGCCCTGGCGCCGGCGGATGTGGCGATCAGCGCCCTCACGGGGGCCGGCCACGATCAGCTGGTGGCCGAGCTGCTGCGCCGCTGTGGTGCCAGCCCCCTGGAGGGGCTTCAGGTGGCCCTCAATGCCCGCCAGCGCGATCTGGCCGCCGCCGCAGCCGCCAGCCTCAGCCAGGCCCTGGAGGCGGCCGTTGCACAGCTGCCCTGGGATTTCTGGACGATCGATCTGAGGGCCGCGGTGCGGGCCCTCGGCGAGATCACCGGCGAGGAGGTGAGCGAGGCGGTGCTGGATCGGGTGTTCGCCCGCTTCTGCATCGGCAAGTGAGCTGGGTGCCTAGGCCAGTGGTGGCGTCGGCGTCAGCCAGGGGGTCAGGGGATCGGTAGCGGCGGTGAGGCTGGGGCTGGTGGCCGTCGGGTAGAAGCCCATGGCGTCGATGCTGAGGCTGTCGAAGCTGGTGAGGCCGGCGCTGCGGTCGCTGTCCACCACCCGCACCAGCACCGGGCCGTCGATCGGGTTGTTGATCGGGTCGTTGCCCAGCGACCAGCTCACCCCGCTGGCGGCGGTGGTGCCGCTGATGCTGCCGAGGCTCGTCCAGCTGCTGCCGCCATTGGTGGAGTAGCTGAAGTTGAAGGCCTCGCCCTCGCCGCCGCTGGCGCTGGCGCTGAGCCGGAATTCCCGCGCGCCGGTCACCACGTCGAAGCTCCAGTGGTGCTCCAGCAGGCTGGTGCGGTTCTTGGGGCTGCCGCCGGAGAGCACCTCGGTGAGCACCTGGCTCTGGCCATCGGCTGCCCAGGTGGCGGTGTGGCTGCCGCTCACCGTGCCGCTCTTGGCCAGGTCGCTGGAGCTGAGGAAAGGGCCGGAGGGCTGCAGCGTGTCCACGATCGACACCGTGGCGCTGGCCGTGCCCAGCTTGTAGGCGCTGCTGGGCTCCTGCAGGCTGAAGATCACCGTTTCGGCTGGTTCCGGCGTGCTGTCGTTGATCGGCACCACCTGCACCACGGTGCTGGACTGGCCGGCCGCCAGGGTGATCGAGCTGCCGCCGATGGCGTTGCCGTTGCCATCCACCAGGGTGTAGTCGCTGCCGTAGGTGGCCGTGCCGCCGAGGCTGAAGGCGAGCGTCAGCGCCTCCGTGCCGCCGCTGCGGCTCACGGTGAACACGCCGGCGGCGGCGGTGTCTTCCACCGCCTGGGCCGTGCTGGCTGCCACGCTCAGGCTGGGCCGCAGGTCGGTGACCAGCCCCTCAAAGGCCAGCCGGTCGATGTGCAGCGTGTCGATCACGCTGGTGCCGGCGCTGCGGTTGGTGTCCACCACCCGCACCAGGGCGGTGCCCGTGAAGGGGGTGGCGAGGTTGACGGATTGGCTCAGGTCGCCGCCGGTGCCGTTCACCGTGAGCAGGGTGCTCCAGCTGCCGCCGCCGTCGGTGGAGAGCTCGAAGCGGAAGCCGTCGCTCTCGCTGTTGGCGGTGCGGTAGCCCTCGAATACAAACCGGTCGGCATTCACCACCTCGAAGCTCCAGCCGTAGGCGTCGAGGGCGCTGGTGGGGCTCTGGGTGGCGTTCTTGCCCTTGCCGCTGGTCACCAGGATCGTGCCCTCACTGATGCTCAGGCGGCTGTCGTCGCTGCCGGCCACCGCCGCCAGGGCCGCCTCGCCGGTGGCGCTCACCAGGGGTGATCCGCCGCTGGTGTAGGTGAGGTTGTTCTGCAGGTTGCCAGTGCTGGCCGTGAAGACGATGCGTTGCGCCACGTCGTTGTCGGCGTTGATCACACTCACCAGCGGGCCGCTGAGGCCGTTGAAGCCCGCATCGCTGCTGCTGGCGCTGAGGCTCACCGTGTAGGTCTGGGGCCCATCCACCAGCCAGTCGTCCACCCCGGTCACGGTCACCCATTGGGCTGTGGCCCAGTTCGCGCTCGTGAAGGTGAGGCTGGCGGGGCTCACCGTGCCCTCGGCGCTGTTGCTGCTGGCCAGGGCCACCGTCACGTTGGCGCTGGGAGCCTGGGAGAGCCTGACGCTGAAACTGGCCGTGCTGCCGGATTCCGAGGTGAACAGGTTGTCCGTCTGCGACAACACCAGGGCGGGCGGCTGCACGGTGGGCTGCACCGTGCCGTTCACCATGTATTGCCCCAGGCTGGCGTAGTCGGTGTAGCCGCTGGGTGGGTTGCTGTAGGGATCACCCACGCCCACGCCATCGACGGCCAGGTAGTAGCTGCCGGCCTCCAGGTAGAGGTTGCTGAAGGAGGCGGTGATCTGGTCGAGCGGATTGCTGGTGCTGATCCAGGTGCCGTCGCTGTGGTAGAGCGAGGCGGAGATGTCGAGGTTGGGGCCGCGGGCCGTGAGGTATTCGGTGGTGTAGCCGCCGAGGCCGTCGGCCACGAACACCCGCGAGGCATTCGTGATGTTCAGGGTCACGTTGCCGCTGCCGGTGTCGAAGCGGAACCAGTCGATGTCGGTGTTGCGCTCGATGATGCCGAACTGGCTGAAGCTCACCCCCTGCAGCAGAGTGGCGGTGGCGGCGCTATTGCCGTGATCGTCGGCTCGGTAGCTGAAGCCGTTGCCGTTGGTGATGGTGTAAAGATCGTCCTGGGTGTTGTTGGCGCCGATGTACTCGCCCTTGCTCCATGTGGTGAGGTTCTCCCGGTTGCCGATGAAGGCGGCACCCATGATCGTCCCCCAGCTGGTGGGACCCGTGCCGCCGTGGCCCTCGTAGTAGGTGGCGTTGCTGCCATAGGTGCCACCATCGTGGCGCAGGTTGATCGCATGCCCGACTTCGTGACTGCCGGTTTCGGCGGCTGCGTATTCGCCCCGGTTGAAGCCCAGAGCCACATCATCGGTGCTCCAGTTGAAACTGTTGTAGTAGGCCGTGCCGCCGCCACCAGCATTGGTGATCGGATTGCCGGTGGCCAGGTTGGTGTTGTAGGTGAAGGCCATGCGCAGCCCCCAGCGGCTGTCGCCCGTGCCGGATTTGCGCAGGTCTTCGGTGTTCGGCTCCTGGGTGGTGACGTTGACATTGAAGGGGGCAAAATCCTCCACCATCCGCTGCCAGATGCGCTGGATCTCAAGCAATGTGGTGCTGGAGCTGAAATCGCTGTAGAAGGGGCGCAGCTGCAGGGCGCCGCCGTTCTCCCACTGGCTGCTGGCCATGGAATGGCCGTCGAAGTCGAGATAGATCGTGTGGTTGGCGGTGGGGTTGCTGTGCAGGAAGAAGGTCTTGCCCAGGTCCAGTGAGCTGGCCAGGGTGATGCTGCTGGAGGTGCCAGCTGCGGCCGGTTCAGCGCCCGGGGCCTCAAGGGTTTCCAGGTTGGCGTTGATCACCTCCAGCTGGCTGCACACCGGGCAGAGGCAGCGGCTGTCTGCCGATTCGGCGCCTTTGCCGGCGGAGTTTCCACTGAGCCGGGCGGCCACCGCCTGCAGGGCGGCGTGGCTGTTGCCCTCGCCGCTGCGCTCCAGGGCCAAATCGAGGGCGAGCTTCAGTACTGGGGCTTCAGGCAGCGGGGCCGAGGCGAGTGGGGGGGAGATGCTGGGAGTGCGGCTGGGGATGCTGTTGCTTTCCCATGGCGACTGGGCAATGGGGGTGGTGCCATCAGGCAGATCTGGGGTTGCCTGGTTGAGCACGGCATCGCTGAATGTGCGCGAACCAATGTTTTGCAAGTCCAGCCAAGAGAGACTGGTCCCAGCCGCATTGATCTTCGCCATGGCGTGCTTCCTTCCAGCTGGCCTTGCGATTCATTTTTAGCCGATTGCTGGCTGTTTATCCCCCAAATTTTCGTTGTATTTGCATTGCGCTTACAAACCGTTTAATCAGGCCTTTGCTGATGCGCTGCTGGATCGGGTTTTTGCGCGCTTCTGGATCGGTAAGCAGGGCGGGCGGCCAGGAACACCAGGGCCATCACGCCGTAGCCGATCGCCCACGGCCGACCCACCCCCCAGCCCAGCAGCAGCACGGTGTCGGAGCTGGTGAACTGCCAGGCGTGGATCACGCCGAACCAGGCCAGCACGGCCGCGATGCCGGCGCAGGCCGCCGCTGCCAGCAAGCGGGCCTCGATCAGATACACGAGCATCCCGGCCAGCAGCATCGCCGTGATGATCTGGCCCTGTTCCAGGGCGAAGGCCCCCGCCGCCCACACATCGGCCTGGGCCAGGGGCGCCAGCAGTTGGGGGCCAAAGGGGTTGGCGGCGGTGCCGCTGCCACCGGCCCGCAGCCCCGCCTTGAGCATCAGGGCCCCCCAGCCGGCCAGCCCCGGCAGCAGGCCCAGGGCCACCGCCGGCGCATGGCGTTTTGGCGTGGCCTGGAAGGCCTGGGCGGCGATCACCAGGCCGATGTAGAGCACGATCGCCATGCCCGCCTCGATCGGCACCAGTTGGCCGATCACTCCGAACAGGCCCAGCAGGCAGCCGGCGGCCATCACCACGCCGTTGAGCCAGGAGTAGCCGATGCGTGCCCCCATCGCCTTCCAGCCCGGATGGCCGATGTAAATCGTGGTGGGGAAGCAGGAGCCGAGGGTGGCGGCGGCCAGGGTGCCGATGCCATTGATCAGCATCGAACTGCGCACCGGATAGCGATCCCCCGCCGCCTCGGCGCTCTCCAGGTTCTGCAGGGAGCCGATCACGTTGAACAGCCCCATCGGCACGATCACCCCCAGCCAGGGCCCCAGCTGGGCCCGGGCCTGCCAGAGCTCCGCCAGCTGCAGCTGGGGTAGATGCAGCCCAATCAGGGCCGTGCTGCGCTGCCAGCTCACCGGATCCAGGTTGATCAGGCCATTGGCCCAGGCCAGGGCCATGCCCAGCAGCACCGCCACCAGGCCGGCGGGCACCGGCCAGCGCACCGGTGCGTAGTAGCCCACCAGAATCACGGCCAGCACCGCCAGCCCCACCACCGGCTGGGCGTAGGTGCGCAGCAGGAAGCCCAGGGCGATGTAACCCAGGGCAATGCCCGCCAGGGTGGAGAGCAGGGCGGCCCGAGGCAGCCAGCGCTGCAGGGCGTTGCCGATGAAGGCGCCGGAACACTCGATCAGGCCCGAGCCCATACAGGCGATCAGCCCGGCCTGCCAGGAGAGGGTCACGGCCTCGGCCTCGCCCAGCCCCTGGCTCAGGGCGGTCAGTTTCACCGGCAGCATCACCAGAAACACGTAGGCGAACAGGCTCACCGTGTTGATGCCGTAGGGCAGGGCGGTGCGGTCGTCGCGCCCCTCCCGCTGGTCGAGCTGAAAGGCCTGGCGGGCGTAGGCCAGGTTGCCCACCACAAGGCTGATGCCGGTGGCCGGCAGGATGGTGCCAAAGATCAGGCTGTCGGGGTAGCCGAGCACGCCGCGGCACAGGGCCACGATCAGCAGGATCTGGATCAGGTTGTCGAGCCCCAGGCCGAGGAAGCCGTCGAGGTCACCGGCGGTCCACCAGCGGGGTTGGCTCATCGCGGTGCTCGGGTTCAAGGCGGCGGGCTCAAGACTGCGGGCTCAGGTTGACACCATGGGCCGCTGCGGGTTCAGAGCAGGCCCGCCGCCCGCAGCTCCTCGCTGAAGCCGAAGGCGCGGCTGTCGTGGAGCCGGTCGGGAAACAGCAGGCCATCGAGGTGGTCGCACTCGTGCTGGACCACCCGCGCTTCGAAGCCCTCCA
>JAWOHV010000003.1:0-9478 GCA_046484965.1 Prochlorococcaceae cyanobacterium | reverse complement strand
GGCCTCCTACCTGGTGCACTGGAGGCGCCTGCGCTGGCAGGCCGCCGCCGCAGGGCAGCCAGCGCAATAGCGGCCGGCTCCGAAACGCTCCAGGTTGGCGCGGTTGAAGATGTAGGGCTTGCTGCTGAAGCTGCTGGCCACCCACTGCCAGCTGAGGTTGTTGCTGGCCGGATCGCCATCGAGCAGGTGCTCGAGGAACCAGGCGGCGCCGGCCTGCCAGCGCAGGCGCCTCCAGTGCACCAGGTAGGAGGCCAGCCAGAGGCGGGCGTGGTTATGGAGCCAGCCGCTGCCCAGCAGCTCCGCGATGAAGCCATCCATGCAGGCCAGGCCCGTCTGGGCCGCGCGCACGTCGGCGGGCAGGGCCGCGGCGTAGGCCGCTGGCTGCAGGCCGGTTTTGAGCGCTTCCCGGTTCTCCCAGATGCCATCGCCCCACAGCTGCCACAGCCGTTGCCAGTAGTCGCGCCAGGCCAGTTGCTGCAGCAGTTTGAGGCTTCCGGATCCGGTGCTTGAGCGGGCCACCACCCGATCCCGCAGTTCGGCCAGGCCAACGATGCCGTGGCGCACATAGGGGGAGAGCCGGGTCACGGCCCCGCCCAGGTGGTTGCGGCTGGGGCCATAGGCCGCCGGATCGAGGGCCTCCAGCAGGGGCAGGGCGGCCGCGCGGCCGCCCTGGATCGGGCTCAGCGCTCCACCGGCCGCTGGGAACAGCCGCCGCAGCAGGGCCGCCAGCTCATCCCGGCTGGCCAGCTGGCGCGGCAGGTCGCCGCTCTGGCTGGCCCAGGGCAGTGGAGCGGCTTGGGGCAACTGGGCAGCGAAGCTCATGGCACCGATCCTGGCGCTGGGTCTCGCTGGGCCTCGCTGGGCCCCGCTGGGACTTGGTGGGCCTCGGGTGGGGGAGAATCCCCGCACGTCATCGGCGGCGTACTTGCGGCGCCGTTCCCCCATGCTCCTCGATCTGCGCGGCAAGAAGGCCCTGGTCACCGGCATCGCCAACAACAAGTCGATCGCCTGGGGCATCGCCCAGCAGCTGCATGCCGCTGGTGCCGAGCTGGGGGTCACCTACCTGCCCGATGAGAAGGGCCGCTTCGAGGGCAAGGTGCGTGAGCTCACCGCACCCCTTTCACCAAGCCTGTTCGAGCCGCTGAACGTGCAGGACCCCGCCCAGATCGAAGCGGTGTTTGCCCGCGTGGCCGAGCAGTGGGGCTCGATCGATGTGCTGGTGCACTGCCTGGCCTTTGCCGGCAAGGAGGAACTGATCGGCGACTATTCCGCCATCAGCCCCGAGGGCTTCACCCGCGCCCTGGAGGTGAGCGCCTACTCCCTCGCGCCTCTGTGCCGCTTCGCCAAGCCCCTGTTCAGCCAGGGAGCGAGCGTGATCACCCTCACCTACCTGGGTGCCGAGCGGGCCATCCCCAACTACAACGTGATGGGGGTGGCCAAGGCCGCCCTGGAGGCCTCGGTGCGCTATCTGGCCGCCGAATTGGGGCCCGACAAGCAGGTGCGCGTCAATGCGATCAGCGCCGGCCCGATCCGCACATTGGCCAGCAGCGCCATCGGCGGCATCCTCGACATGATCCACAACGTGGAGGCCAAGGCTCCCCTGCAACGCACCGTGACCCAGGAGGAGGTGGGCAACACCGCCGCCTTCCTGGCCAGCCCCCTGGCCTCCGGCATCACCGGCCAGGTGATCTATGTGGATGCGGGCTACTGCATCACGGGGATGTAAGCGCTGCTCAGGCGAAACTGACCACTCAGTGGAGGGGGTTGCGGAAGCGCAGGCCCGGAAAGCGGCGAAAGTCGCTGTCGGCTGAACAGAGCGTGCAGTTGTGCTCGATGGCCAGGGCGGCCAGATGGGCATCGCTGGTGAGATTGCCTGCCCTTCCGGCCTCCTGGAGCAACAACCGCAGCACACTCCAGTGGCTTGGGCCCGGCTGCAGCTCCGCCACCACGGGATGCTGCCGCCAGCCATCTACGAGTTCCAGCGCCTGGGCGGTGGTGAGCGGCTTTTGCATCAGCCGGCTCTGGGTGCTGATCCGCAGTACGGCCACCACCACAATCCAGGGCAGGGCAATCGCTTCGTCGCCGTTGAAGGTGGCCTCCAGCCAGGCCTTGGCTTGCCTGTGCTGCGAGCTCTCCTGCAGGGCGGCATACAGCCAGAGGTTGGTGTCGATCAGGATCACCGGCCCTGCCGCAGTTTCTCGATCAGGAGTTCATCCTCCAGGGCCGCCGCCAGCTGATTGGCCTTGGTGAGATCCACCCCGGGAGCCAGGGCACCGATGGAGAACGTGGGGCAGCGATAGGGCTCCCGCCGGGGCGGCGCTGCCTGCTGGAGCCCGGCCCGCAGGGTGTCGTTGATCACCTGCTTGAACGGCTTGCCGCTGTCGAGGGCCTTCTGGCGCAGTTGCCTGAGCAGGGCGTCGTCGATCGTCAGCGTGGTGCGCATGGCATCAAGATGCGTATGCCAAAGGCATCATGGCATCGGCCCCTGGGCTTCGGCATGATCGATGCAGCCTGTTGGCCCCTTCGGGCACACCGTTCAGCCATGCGCACCGGCACGATCCACCGCGTCACCGGCGAAACCGACGTGCGCGTGACCCTGGGGCTGGACGGCAGCGGCGCCTGCTCCGTGAGCACCGGCGTGCCGTTCCTCGACCACATGCTTCACCAGATCAGCAGCCACGGGCTGATTGATCTCGAGATCCAGGCCAATGGCGATACTCACATCGACGATCACCACACCAATGAAGATGTGGGCATCGCCGTTGGCCAGGCCTTGGCTCAGGCCCTAGGGGATCGGCGCGGCATCCATCGCTTCGGCCACTTCCTGGCGCCGCTCGATGAGGCCCTGGTGCAGGTGGCGCTGGATTGCAGCGGCCGGCCGCATCTGAGCTATGGCCTGCAGATCCCCGCCCAGAAGATCGGCAGCTACGACACCGAGCTGGTCAAGGAGTTTTTTGTGGCGGTGGCCAACAACGCCGGCCTCACGCTGCACATCCGTCAGCTCGATGGGGTGAACTCGCACCACATCGTGGAGGCGGCCTTCAAGGCCTTCGCCCGGGCTCTGCGCCTGGCCACGGAGGTGGACCCGCGCCGCGCCGGAGCCGTGCCCAGCAGCAAGGGCGTGCTGGAGCGGGCTGGGGGCTGAGCGCAGCCAGGACTCACCGCTCAACAGGAGGCCCGGGCCCCCGCGAGAACGCTGCCGCAGAGCGACCGCCTGGCTTTGAGCTTGCCCTGAGAAAGCAGAGATCGGGCCGAGCCGCAGGCCCGGGTTTCTGGCAAAAGCCTGAAAAGCAAATTAAACGCAGCCTTTTGTCAAGGGTCAAAACAGGAGAAATTATAAAGTCTTGAGCTGATGCATCTGCGACGGCTACCAAGGGGAGACATCTGTCGCGATTGTCGCAGCCATGTCCAGCAATGAAGTTCCGATTCTGATCCTTGCTGAGCCGTCTGGTGAATCCCTGTCGGCCTCAAGTGCAACGTTCGACCCGCTGGCGTCTCTTGAGGCTGCGGATGCCTTGCTCTACGACTACCTCTTCGGCGCAAAGGGCCTGTTCAGCGATCAGGCCGATCAGCTCAGCGATCAGGGTCAAATTACCCAGGTTGTTGAGGGTAGCGATGGCCTCAGCTTCTTGTTGAAGGATGTGGATACGGGGCTGCTCACCGTGGATGGCTTCCGGATCCTGCTGGAGGCCCAACCGGTGATCAGCAAGGATGGGCTCACTTACACCTTTATCGGACGTGTGGATGCCAATACAGACGGCATCGCAACAAGTGGTGTCGAGGGCGAAAAGATTGCTGTCGCCTTAGTTTACCACGTGAATCTTCTCGGAGATGTGGTCCAGGGCTACACCCTCACCACGCTGTTGTTCGATGTTGCAATCGATCATTCGAGCTTCGATCTGGCACTGATGAATAAGCAGGTGGAGCTTGTTACCAAGAGAGATCTGGTGTTCGATGATTTCTCTAAAGCGCCATCAGGACAGAACGACTACATCGCTCTTTCTCCCAGTGGCGCGGGTGCTCTGCAGAGCAACGACGAGAGTTATCACATCGTATTCACGGCCGGACAGGCAGGCACCACCCAGGTGAATACCAGCACCACAGGGATCGGTGTGGCCAGTCAGTCCACCGATCCGGGCGAACTGTTGCGAGCTGATTTTCTCACCAATGTCATCAGCGGCAACAGCAAGGATCTCAAGTCATTGGTCAAGGGCAGCCATTACGACCTCAGTTCGGCGTACTTCACGATTGCCCAGGTGTCCCCCAGCCGCCGTTCGGTGTCGGTGCAGATTGCCCTTGTTGCCGAAACCAGTGGCGACTGGGCTTCTGCGGCTGGCGAGGGCATCGCCTGGAGTTCCTGGGAGGTACTCGATGTCACGGGTGTCGTGGTTGCGCGCGGCAGCACCGGCAGCACCAGCGTGACCTCCGTCGGGAAGGCCCGGATCACCGTGGGGAGCTCCGGCTCCACCAGCACCAAGGGCAAGCTCAGTACCACCAGCACCGTTGCTTCGGACCCAGCGTCCCTGGTGCTCAATGGCCTGCTGGCAGGCGATCGGGTGGTCGTCTACGGCGCCTCGACCTTCAATCGCCTGGAGGTCACCAACGTCGGCAGCTATAGCTTTGATTTCGGGGCCTTTGGCGGCAGCTTGGCAAAGGCCGAGGAGTTTCTGCTGGCGGCTCCGGCGATTGCCGATGGGGCTCCCACGGTTGCGGTGAGCGGTGTGTCGCCAACGGAGCCACTGAGGGTGAGCGAGGTGACGTTTGGTACGGCGTCGAGCGCGAGCTACAGCGGTCTGTTCACGCCAGTGGTGAGCGGCGGAGCGGATGGCGTGAAGAGCCAGAGCGCGAGCTACAGCCTGGAGTTGTTGTCGGAGGGTGTGAATTCAGGCCTGTTGGATACGGCGAGCGGCAGTGCCGTGGTGCTGGTGCGAACCGCCGGCGGCGTTGTGGAGGGCCGAGTGGGCAATGCGAGCGGAGCGTTGGCATTCACAGTGAGCGTGAATGTCGGAACTGGCGAGGTGACGCTGAGCCAGCAGCGTGCGCTGAAGCACAGCTCAGCCGGCAGCGATGAGCTGAGCCTGTCAGCGGAGTTGATCCAGCTGAGGCGAACGGAGACGGTGGTGGATGGCGACGGGGATAAGGCGGAAGGGTCGGCGTTGGTGGGGATCGGCGCGTCGCTGAAGTTCGTGGACTCCATCCCCACCAGTCTTCAGATCGCCAATTCCCAACTTGCGCTGGCCGAGGGGGCGTCGGTGCAGGGCTCCATCAACCTGGCAGTCGGTGCCGATGGCTTTGGTGGTTTTGATCTCTCCACTGTGGTGCTACCCGGCACGTTCACCCTGATCGATGGGCGTACCGTGAACTCGGCAGTAAGCGCTCCGACGGCGAGCAGCCTCATGATTGCTGGCAAAGACAACTATGGCGCCGATTTCTATAGCCTGGTACTGGATCAGAGCGGCTACACCTTCACCCTCCTGCAGTCCTCGCCCTTCAAGCGGGAGCTGTTGGATTTCAGCAGCGTTAAAGCAGGCGGCCCCAACGAAGTGGTGGTAGCCACCGGAGTAAGTATCGATGGCTTTCTCTACAATCCAGACAGCGCTGTTGATATTTCCAGTCTCAATCTTACCCTGGCCGGCTCCGCCGACGACCTCAACCCCAACAGTGGCGGAGGAGTGGGCGTAGGTAATGGCAACATGGATAGAGGTGAAGGTATGCAGCTGGTCTCCAAGGATCCGGTGATCGGCTACAGCATGTCGCTTACGGGTGTGGGTGGCGGCATCCGCGACATCACCTTCTGGTGGCAGGCGTTTGATGCCAGTGGGACGCCAGTTGACTCTGCGAAATCCAAGCTTATCGGCTTTGGTAACAAGGTTGAAACTCTGGAGATGATGTTGCCAACTAGTGCCAGCAAGCTCTACCTCTACACCACGGGCATGGATGGCAATGACGCTTACCGAATCAACGGCATCGAGCGATTCACCGCTACCGCCAATCCCGATTACCTGCTCGGCTTTGGGGTGGTTGCCTTCGATGGTGATGGCGACCGCTCGTCGCTGGCGACGTTCACGGTGGGTCTCGATGGCAACGGCGACGGCTCTCTGACCAGCCCGGTGTTGGCCTGAGCACCTTCACACTCCGTTACGTGATGATGGGGTGGCTGCGCTGCCACCCCCATGACCTATGACCGTGCCGACTGGGCCAGCTCCTTTCAGAATGTGGAGCTGGAGCTCGACGGGGTGGACCTCAAGGCAGTTCGCGGCGCCATCCCCCCCGAGCTGATCGGCACCCTCTACCGCAACGGCCCGGGCCGGCTCGAGCGCGGCGGCCGCTGGGTGCACCACCCCTTCGATGGCGACGGCATGATCACGGCTCTGTGCTTCGCGGGCGGCAAGGCGCAGCTGCGCAACCGCTTCGTGCGCACCGAGGGCTGGCTGGCGGAGGAGAAAGCCGGGCAGTTCGTTTACCGCGGCGTGTTCGGCACCCAGAAGCCGGGTGGGCCCCTGGCCAATGCCTTTGATCTGCGGCTCAAGAACATCGCCAACACCCATGTGGTGCGCCTGGGCGATCAGCTGCTGGCCCTCTGGGAGGCGGCCGAGCCCCATGCCCTTGATCCAGACAGCCTCGAAACCCGCGGTCTCTCCCGCCTCGACGGTGTGCTCAAGCCCGGTGAGGCCTTCAGCGCCCATCCTCGTTTCGATCCAGGACACCACGGTGCGCCCCGGATGGTGACCTTCGGGGTGAAGGCGGGCCCACGCAGCACGATCCGGCTGATGGAATTCGCCACCGAGGCCGATCCCGAGCGCGGGCTGCGGGCCGGCGACCTAGTGGCCGATGGGCAGCACCGCTTCCCCGGCTTCGCCTTTCTGCACGACTTCGCGATCACGCCCAACTGGGCGGTGTTCCTGCAGAACGCCGTGGCGTTCAATCCCACCGGCTTCGTACTGGGCCTGCGCGGTGCCGCCCAGTGCCTGGCCTCCAAGCCAGGGCAGCAGGGGCAGTTCTGGCTGATACCGCGCGCCGGGGGCAGCCATACCGGCAGCGTGCCGCTGCAGATCCCCGCCCCCGAAGGCTTTGTGTTCCACCATCTCAATGCCTTCGAGGATCCGCTCACTGGGGAGTTGGTGCTCGATTCGATCGTCTATCCCGATTTCCCCGCGATCGGCCCGGGCGAGGATTTCCGCCAGGTTGATTTCGATGCCGTTCCCGCCGGTCAGCTGATGCGCTTCCGCATCGATCTGGCAAGCGGTGAGGCCAGCAGCCAGGTGCTGGAGCCGCGCACCTGCGAGTTCGCAACGGTGAATCCTGGCCTGCAGGGCCTTGAAGCCCGCCTGGCCTGGATGGCGGTGACCGAGGCCAGCAGCGGCAATGCTCCCTTGCAGGCGATCGAGAAGCTGGATCTGGCCAGCGGCGAGCGCCTCATCTGGAGCGCGGCGCCGCGCGGTTTCGTGAGCGAGCCAGTGATGGTGCCCCGGCCGGCGGCCAGCGCTGAAGACGATGGCTGGCTGCTGTGTGTGGTGTGGAACGGCGAGCGCCGCGCCAGCGACCTGGTGATCCTCGATGCCGCTTCGCTGGCGGAGGTGGCCGTGCTGGAGCTGCCCCTGGCGATTCCCCACGGTCTGCATGGCAGCTGGGTGGCGGCCTGATCTGCCATGGCCTGGTTCATCAAAACCGAAACCTTCCGGGTGAGCCCTGAGCAGGCCAGGCCCCACCTGGCGGCGCATCGGGCCTGGGTGGCCGAGCTGCGCTCCCAGGGCATCGAGGTGAGCAGCGGTTATCTGGTGGACGGTCAGGGCCAGCCTGGCGGCGGCGGCCTGCTGCTGCTCCAGGCGGAGGATCACGCGGCCGCCGAGGCGCTGGTGCGGCAGGACCCGATGGTGCGCAGCGGCTGCGTGGACTGGCGGTTGCAGGGCTGGGTCCCGGCCGTGGGCGATCTGGCCACCGATGCCTCCGATGTGGGCGTCGCAGGAGCGGGTACAAGAACGAGCGGATCGCCCCCTGGCCGATGACCTCCACGCTGAAGGCGGCGCGGGTTGTTCGGGCCCGCTTAGCCTGAGCCAATGGCCGTTTCAGCAGCCCATCGGCTCAGCTGCACAGGCGCTCCGGGCCCGCTGGCCTCAGATCCGGGCCGTCTGGCTGTTCGGATCGGTTCTGGAGCCGGGTTTCGGTCTTGATTCCGATCTCGACCTCTGTGTGGAGGGCTTGCCCAGCCCGGCTCTGCTGGAGGCGATGGCTCTGCTGGCTGACACCGGGCTGGCGTCAGTACCGACGGAGCAGCGACTGCCGCTGGATCTGGTTCGCCTGGAATCGCTGCCACCGCATTGGCGGCAGCGGTTGCCCGAGCGTTCGCGGATGCTGGCTTGATGACGCCGCAGCCCTGTGATCGCCGCCTCTACGCCTACGAGCTGGAGCCCGATCAGGTGTTGCGCCTTCTGCTGCGGGCGATTGATCTTTGGCCGGCGGTGGAGCGCCAGTTCGAGGTTTTTGAAGCTTGGCTGCTGGAGCTGGCGGCTTAATTGGGCTCAGCCGGCCTGGGAGCCGAGCATCCGGATCAGCTGCGGTGCCAGCTGGGTGAAGGCTCGGCCGCGGTGGCCCAGCCGGGCCTTGAGGCCCGGGTCCATCTCGGCGTAGGTCATCCCCACCTCCGGAACGAGGAACACCGGGTCGTAGCCGAAGCCACCTTCACCCCTGGGCTGCTCGAGGATCACCCCCGCACAGAGGCCCTCCACCTCCAGCACCACCGCGCCGCTGGGGTCGGCCACCGCCAGGGCGGCGCTGAAGTGGGCCTGCCGGTTGGGAGTTTCTCCCCGCGATCCGGCTTCCGCAGCCGCTGCCGCCAGTTCGCGCAGCAGGCGATCGATGCGGGCCGCATCGGAATCGGCATACCGCGCCGAGTGCACCCCGGGGGCGCCCCCGAGGGCCTCCACGCTCAGCCCCGAGTCGTCGGCCAGGGCCCAGCAGCCGCTAGCGCGTGCCACGGCTTCCGCCTTGAGGCGTGCATTCTCGGCAAAGGTGGTGCCCGTTTCCTCCACCGTGAGGCCCTCCGGTTGGGCACGGATCACCAGGCCCAGCTTGGCCAGCAGGGTGCTGAATTCGCGCACCTTGCCGGCGTTGCTGCTGGCGATCACCAGTACAGAGGGAGCGGCGTAGGCGTTCATGCTGGCTGGGGCTTCAGATGGCATCAGCCAGCCGGCGCGCCCAGGCCAGCACCTCGGTCACCCGGTCGGCGCTGGGAGCTTCGCAGTAGAGCCTCAGCAGCGGTTCGGTGCCGGAGAAGCGCAGCATCAGCCAGTGGCTCGGCCCCAGCCGCAGCTTGACGCCGTCGGTGCTGATGACCTCCAGCACCGGGCTTCCTGCCACCTCAGCCGGCGGCGTGGCGGCCAGGAACGCCTCCAGCCGCTGGCGGGCGGCCATGTCGGCCAGGCGCAGGTCGAGGCGGTCGTAGGCGGCGGCGCCGCCATGGGCCTGCTGCAGGGCATCG
>JAWOHV010000232.1:0-14338 GCA_046484965.1 Prochlorococcaceae cyanobacterium | reverse complement strand
CGGGGCGAGGCCAAGGTCGACATCACCGTCATCGCAGAGGCGCTCCAGCGCATCAGCCAACTGGTGACCGACTTTCCTCAGATCGCCGAACTCGACATCAACCCCTTCATGGTTGGCGGGCCGGGAGAGGAATCAGTGGTAGCCGACGCGCGTATCCAGCTGACCACGGGGGAGCACGCGTGAGACCCGTGAACATCCCCAACTACGACGCCGATTGGCAGGAGCGGTACCAGAAGATGATCCTGACCGCCGAGCAGGCGGTCGCAAAGATCAGACCGGGGCAGCGGGTCTTCATCGGCACCGGAGGAGCGCAACCCCTGCGGCTGCTCAGGGCCTTGGTCGCCCGCCACCGGGAGCTGACCGACCTTCAGGTCCTGCAATCCTTGACCTTCGGCGAGGCTCCCCACGCACTCAGAGAGCTGGCCGGGCACTTCTCGGTCAACACCTTCTTGGTGTCGGCGAACGTGCGGCACATGGTGCAGGAGGGCTATGGCTACTACACGCCGATCGCCCTTTCCGACATCCCCCGGCTCCTCTCCAGCGGAGAGATGCCCCTCGACGTGGCGCTCATCCAGGTCACACCGCCCGACGTACACGGTCGCTGCAGCCTGGGCATCTCCGTGGACATCGTCAAGGCAGCCGCCGCCAACGCCGGCCTCATCATCGCCGAGGTGAACCCGCGGATGCCCTGGACCTTGGGCAACAGCTTCCTGAGTGTTCTCGACCTGGACATCCTCGTGCCCGTCGACGAGCCGCTCGCCGAGGCGAGCGGCCCCCGCTCGGCAGCCGGTCGGGCTGAGACCGTCGCGGGACCGGCCGCCTCGGACCCCACCTCCTCTGAGCCGCCGCATGAGGTGGTCCGCACCATCGGGCAGAACCTGGCATCGCTCGTGGAGAACGGTTCCACCCTGGAGTTGGGCATCGGGACCATTCCCCAGGCGGTGGTCCCCTTCCTCAAAGGCAAGAAGGACTTGGGGATCCATTCCGAGCTGATCACCGATTCGATCATCGACCTCGTCGAAGCAGGGGTGTCCCGGATCTGGTGGATACGAGCTTCACCGCCCGGATGGAGGACACCCTCGATGAGATCTCCCACGGCAAGGTGCAGTGGCTGCCCTACCTGGAGAGTTTCTACAAGGGCGAGAAGGGCCTCGAAACCCAGGTGCAGCAGCGGGAGGGCGACATCGACCCGGGGGCCTCACGCACCGTTGAACTCGAGGGGCTGCCCTGCGTGGTGCGGATCGGCCGCTTCGGGGCCTATCTGGAAACCAAGCGCGTGGCCGACGACGGCAGCGAGGAGCTGCTCAAGGCCACCCTGCCCCAGGAGATCACCCCGGGCGATCTCGATGCCGAGCGGGCCGAGCTGATCCTCAAGCAGAAGGTTGAGGGCCCGGAATCCCTGGGCGAAGATCCGGAAAGCGGTGAGCAGGTGTACCTGCTCTTCGGCCAGTACGGCCCCTACGTGCAGCGGGGCCAGGTGAGCGACGAGCAGCCCAAGCCGAAGCGGGCCTCCCTGCCCAAGGGCGTCAAGCCGGAGGAGCTGAAGCTCGAGGATGCCCTGGGCCTGCTGCGGCTGCCCCGCCAGCTCGGCGAGCACCCCGATGGCGGCAAGATCGAGGCCGGCCTCGGCCGCTTCGGCCCCTACGTGGTGCACCACAAGGGCAAGGGCGAGAAGGACTACCGCTCCCTCAAGGCCGAGGACGACGTGCTGCTGGTGGGCATCGGCCGCGCCCTGGAGCTGCTGGCGATGCCCAAGAAGGGCCGCGGCGGCCGCACCGCCCTCAAGGATCTGGGCATCCCCAAGGGGGCCGATGAGGCGATCCAGCTCTTCGATGGCCCCTACGGGCTTTATGTGAAGCAGGGCAAGCTGAATGCCTCCCTGCCCGAGGGCACCAGCGCCGAAACGATCAGCCTCGAGCAGGCCGTGGAGCTGCTGGCGGCGAAGGCGGCAAGCGGCAAAGCGGCAAGCGGCAAAGCCAAGGGCCGCAAGCCGGCCGCCAAGAAAGCTGCCAGCAGCAAGCCAGCTACGGCCCGCAAGGCGCCTGCCACCACCAAAACCGGCCGGCTGCGGGCCAGTGCGGTGCGGGTGATCAAACCCGCCGGCAGCTGATGGCCCGCCGCCCCGCCGCCTGGCCAGCCCTGGGCGCCCTGCCCGCCCTGGCCCTTGTGGCGGGCTGCAGCGGCACCCCCTTCGGCGACCGCCTGGCGCGCAGCTTCTCCGGCGGCGCAGCCGCGCCCGACGCCGCCCCAGCCGCCGGCCCCGAAGCGCCCCCCGCCCAGCCCGCAACCCAGCCCCCGGCGCCGGCTGCCCCCGGCAAGCCCGCGCCTGCCAAGCCGCCCGCCCCCGCCGCTGCGCCGGCTGCGGTCGCCAGCCCGCCGGCCCCCTACCGCGTCACCCTGAAGCTGCCCCTGGCCGACCCCTCCGCCCCCGCTGAAGCCGTGACCCGCGCCCTGCGGGCAGCAGGGGTGCCCTTCGAGGTGGAAACGATCGAGCGGGTGGCCGGGCCCTCCAGCGCCCCCCTGGTGCCCAGCCAGACCCCCGCCCCACCGATCACGCCCCCACCGATCACGCCGGCGCCGGCGCCCCGCTGATGGCTGGCCAGTCGCCGCAGCCGCCTGCACCGCTCAGCCGCCGCCAGGCCCGTCAGCTGATGGACACGGCCTACCTGGCCGCCGCCACCGCCCTGCTTTGGCTGGCCCTCTACTACCTGCCGGTGGGCAGTCCCCTGTTCCGCCTGGCTCTGCCCTTGCCGCTGGCCCTGTTGCAGCTGCGCCAGGGCTGGCGCTGCGGCCTTGAGGGCGTGGCCGTGGCCTCGCTTTTGCTGCTGGTGCTGATGGGGCCGATCCGCGGGCCGCTGGTGCTGTTCCCCTACGGCCTGCTGGCGCTCTGGCTGGGCTGGGGCTGGCGAACACGGCGCAGCTGGTGGCTCACCTGGAGCGTCGGCGCCCTGATCGGCAGCCTCGGCTTTCTGGTGCGGGTGGCGGTGCTGTCGCTGCTGGTGGGCGAAAACCTCTGGGTGGTGATCACCACGGCCGCCGCCGGCCTGCTGGAGCGGTTGACGGTGGCGCTGCAGCTGGGGGCCGGCCTGGACCTGGTCCAGGTGCAGCTGGCGGCGCTGGCGCTGGTGCTGCTCCAGAACGTGATCTACCTGCTGGCCCTGCACGCCATCGCCTACTGGATTTTCCCTCGCCTGCAGGCACCGATCAGTGAGCCGCCCAAGCTGTTGAGCTCCCTGGTGGCCCTCGAGCCGCTCTGAGCGCCATGGCGCCCCCACCCGCCACCCCGGCCAACCCGGGTCTGCGGCTGAGCGGCACCGCGGCCCAGGCGGCCTCCTGGCGTGAGCGGTTGCAGGCTTCGCCACCCATTGCGGCGGGCTTTCCGCTGCTGCTGCTGCTGTTGGCGGCCACGGAGACGGCAGCCGTGGAGGGTATCTCCGCCGCCGGAGCCACTGCCGCCTCGCGCCGCCGCACCGCCGCCGCCGATGCCGAATTGCTGCTGCTCGGCCCCAGCGGCCAGCGGCCCCATGCCCTGCCGCCCCTGCCGGCCGGCGTCTCGCCAGCCCTGATCAGCCACGTGGTGGCCGCCGAGCTCGGCCTGGCGCCGCTGGTGGTGGACCTGGGCTGCGCGGTGGCCCCCGCCGTGCCCCACCTGCAGCTTGGACCGCTTGCCGGCGGCGTTGGCGGTGCTGGTGCGGCGGCCTGCCTCAGCAGCGGCGCCGCCATGGCGCCGGCGCGGGTGGCCGCTCTGGTGGCGCTCGGGCGCCGCTGGGGTGAGGCCTGGCACCGCCGCCACGGCGGGGCGCCGCTGCTGCTGGCCGAATGCGTGCCGGGCGGCACCAGCACCGCCCTGGCGGTGCTGCTGGGGCTGGGGGTGGAGGCCGGCGGGCTGGTGAGCGGCAGCCTGCGCGATCCCGCCCACGAGCTCAAGGCCGAGCTGGCGGCCCGCGGTCTGGCCGCCGCCGGCCTGCCTGGTGCTGGTCAGGCGGCTTTGGGCCAGGTGGAGCCTCTGGCGGTGCTGGCGGCGGTGGGCGATCCGATGCAGGCCCTGGCAGCCGGGCTGGTGCAGACGGCCGCGGCGGCGGGTGTGCCCCTGCTGCTGGCGGGCGGCAGCCAGATGGCGGCCGTGCTCGCCCTGGCCCTGGCGCTGGCGCCCGCCGACGGCCGCCCTGAGCTGCTGGCCCATGCCGCGGTGGTCACCACCGCCTGGGTGGCCGAGGAACCCGGCAGCGACCTGGCCCGCCTGCTTGGGCGCATCGGCGCCCGCTTCCTGCCCGCCGGGGCGCCGGCCCCCCTCGGTCTGGCCAGCCGCCTGCGCTTCCACCACTGCCGCAGCGCCGCCCTGCGCGACTACGAGCGCGGCTACGTCAAGGAGGGGGTGGGCGCCGGTGGCCTGGCCCTGCTCTGGGAGCTGAGCGGCCGCAGCCCGGAGGCCCTCGCCGCCGCCTGCGACCAGGCCTGTGGCCTGTTGCTCGGGCCGTAGGGTCGGGGCCATGGTGGCGCCCCCCTCCCCCGATAGGCCTTGGCTGTCGCGCCGGCAGCTGCTGGACCGTGGCCTGCGCCTGGGCGGCAGTGCGATCGGCGCCGGCCTGCTGGCCGCCTGCCGGCCAATCCCGCGCACAACCCTGCTCTACAGCCGCGGCGAGCTGCCGGAGGCCTGGCTGCAGCGCCTGCCGCCCGGCTGGCAGGGGAAGCCCTTGGCTGGCCCCAGCGCCGTGGCGGCCGCCGCCGGCGAGGCGGCCCTGCTGCAGCTCGGCGACGGCTGGGCCACGGACCTGCCGCCCCACCGCCTGGCGCCGCTGGGGGAGGGGGTCGCGGCGGCCCTGGCCGAGCTCGATCCGATCGCCGCGCCGGCGATGCGTCTGTTCGGCCCCGCGGATGGTCCGGCCCTGGCCTTCCCCTGGGCCTTCGGCACCTGGGTGCTGCTGCTGCGCAACCGCGCCGACCTGTTGGCCCGCCGCGCCGAGGGCTGGCGGCTGCTGCTCGATCCCAGCCTGCGCCGCCGCCTGGTGCTTCCCTCCAGCCCGCGGCTGGTGATCGATCTGGCCGCCCGCCAGCTGGCGGAGGGGCCAGGGGCGTTGCCGGTGGCGGCTGAAGATGGGCGGCTTTCGGCCCAGCTGAGGCGGCTGCGGCAGCAGGCCCTGGCCTTCGATGAGCCGACAGGGCTGAATTTGCTGCTGGCCGGTGATGCCGACGCTGCGGTGGTTCCCAGCCAGCGGGTTGTGCCGCTGCTGCGCCGTGATCCACGCCTGAGCGCCTTCCTGCCGGCCAGCGGTTCACCGCTCTGGTGGAACCTGCTGCTGCGGCCGGCCAACAGCACAGCGGTCGCCAGCACAGCGGTCGCCAGCGCAGCGGTCGCCAGCGCAGCGGTCGCCAGCACAGCGCCGCTCCCGGCCGCCTGGCTGGCGCTGCTGGCCGAGCCGCGCCTGCTCGAACGCCTGCTGGCCGGCGGCTGGCTGCCCCCCCTGCCGCGCGCCCGCCTGGCGCCCGCCCTGGCCCGCTGGCCGGCAGCGGTGGCCGAATTGCTGCTGCCGCCCGCGGCGGTGCTGGCCCGTTGCAGCAACCTGCCGCCCCTCACCCCAAGCCAGCGGCAGCAGCTGCAGGCGCTCTGGGATGGGAGTGCGCCGCTGGGTTGAGAGGTGCTGGATTGAGAGGTGGTGGGGCTCCGGGAGTGCTTCCAGGAGCTTGTACATCCTCCTGTAAGTGGAGCAGGGGCAGGTGCAGGCGAGGGCTCAGCCGGCTTGCGTAGCTGGTTTGCTTGGCCGGCTTGCGTGGCTCTTGACGATGAAAAGCAATCTCAATGCTGAGCAAGCTTTGGCATTTTTTGGCCAGTTTTACGACAGGTGGGCATGGCGTGTTTGCACGCTGAGACTGCTCACATGCTCCATTGCGTCCAGCGGTGGCAGCAGATAGAGGCTGCGCACAGAGGGGGAGTTGTCTTCAGATTTGCAGGCTGGTGTAGCACGATTGATCTTGAGGCTTTGCTTTGCTTTGGCAGCTGCGTTGCTTTGACAGCTGCGTTGCTTTCACAGCTGCGTTGAATTTGCAGCTGATCAGTGGCGCCGTAGCCCTTGGGGCTTTAGTCCCAGAGCCGCCGGCGGGGGGCGGCGGCCAGGCGGCGGTGGGTGTCGGCGAGCAGGTTTGGGATCGCCAGATCGAGGGGACAGCGGGGCAGGCAGGCGCCGCAGCGCTGGCAGGCCTCGGCGTTGATCTGCTCCCACCAGTGGCCGGCGCGGCCGATCAGGTTGTAGCGCTCGCCCGCGAACACCTCCATGCCGTGGCCGACGGCCAGGTTGCGCAGGCGCAGCAGCTCGGGGATCGGCACGCCGTTGGGGCAGGGCAGGCAGGCGCGGCACTGGCCGCAGCGCTCGGCCCCCAGGCGCTCGCGGCCGGCGGCGCGCAGGCGTTGCAGGGCTGCGAGTTGCGCGGCACTCAGAGCGGGCGAGGGCCCGTTGATGGCGGCGGCCCAGGCCAGATCGCCCGGCTGCTCGGCCCCCAGGCTCAGGGTGGAGATCCCCTGATCGAGCAGGAAGCGGTAGGCCAGCTCGAGGGGGTGAAACGGGGCGCAGTCGGCCAGCAGCTCCGGCGGCGGGTCGTAGAGGCGGCCGCCCTTGTCGGCTGGGGAGATGGCCAGCACGCCGATGCCGCCTGCCAGGGCGGCGCGGGCCAGGGGCAGGCGGGTTTGATCGAACAGGTGCAGGTGCAGGCTGCAGAACGTGAACCGACCCGTGGCCAGGGCGGCCTCGATCAGCTCCGCTCTGCCGTGGCTGCTGAAGCCCACCTGGCCCACCAAACCCTCGCCCAAAGCCCAGGCCAGCAGCTCAGCCCCTGGCCCTTGCTGCGCCCAGGCCAGGTGTTCCGGGATGTTGAGGCCATGCACCGCCAGGTTGGTGAGCTGGGCCACCCCCAGGCGTTTGAGGATCGCCCGCAGCTGCTCCTGGCCGCTGGCCAGATCCGGCCCCGGCATCAGCTTGCTGGTGATCCGCCAGCCCCCTGCCGGAGCGAGGCCTTCGTCATCCAGGGTTGTGAGGCCCTGGCCGAGGAAGGCTTCGGCCGGGCCGTAGGCGGCAGCCGTTTCCAGGTGGTTGATGCCGGCGTCGAGGGCGGCCCGCAGCACCGCTTCCATCTGGGCCGGGCTGTTTAGGGCACGCATCGTGCCGAGGCTGAAGGCCGACACCGCCGGCCCGCGGCCGTAGGGGCGCAGTTCTGCTGGCTGGTGGCTGCTCATCGATCGGCGCTGGGGGGTTAGTCGGGGCCGGCGCTCGGCTGGCCAGAGTCGCCTTCATCCTCAGCAGCGCCCTCTTCACTGGGGCCCTCTTCACTGGCGCCCTCTTCAGCAGCCTCCGGGGCCGGGGGCTCGGGTTCGGGGTGGGCCTGGCCCAGGTGGCGGATCAGTTCGGCGGGGCTGGTGCCCTCGAGGAAGCGGCGGAAGTCTTCCTGGTCTTCGGCGTCGGCTTCGGCATCCACCGGGATCGAGGCGTCGGCCACCACCTCCTCCAGCATCCAGATGGGACTGCCGGTGCGCAGGGCCAGGGCGATCGCATCGCTGGGGCGGGCATCGAGCTCGTGGCTGGCCCCCTCGGCATCGCTCACTTTGAGCACGGCCCGGAAGGTGCTGTCTTCGATCGTGTGGATCACCACCCGCTCCAGCTCCAGGCACGCCAGCTCCATCAGGTTCACCATCAGGTCGTGGCTGAGGGGGCGCGGCGGGCTTTGGTTGCTGAGGCCGGCGAGGATATTCTGGGCCTGGGCCTGGTCGATCCAGATCGGCACCTGGCGCCGGCCGGAGGGATCGCGCAGCAGCACGATCGGACTGCGGCTCGCCGCGTCCAGGGCGATTCCCGCCACCTGCATCTCGACCATCTGCGTGTCGGCGCGTGCCGCTCCGGGCCTTTGCTTGATTATGGCGATCAGGCGCCGTCTGTAGGCATGTTCACCGGTTTGGTTCAGGCGATGGGGCAGCTGGAGCGCTGCGCGGGTGGCGTGCGGCTGCGGATCGCCGCCGGCTCCGCCCTGGAGCCAGCCCAGCTGGCCCTCGGCGACAGCGTGGCCGTTGATGGCGTCTGCCTCACGGTGGCCGAATGCTTCGCCGACGGTTTTCGCGCCGATGTGAGTGAGGAGACCCTGGGCCGCTCCACCCTGGCGGCCAAGGCCGACCGCGGCGGCGCCGTGAACCTCGAGCCGGCCCTGCGGCTCGCCGACCGCCTCGGCGGACACCTGGTGAGCGGCCATGTGGATGGGCTCGGTCGCGTGCTGGCGATCACGGCCCTGGAGGGGTCCTGGCGCCTGGAGCTGGAATGGGAAGACCCCGCCTATGGCCGCTATGTGTGCGAAAAGGCCAGCGTGGCCGTGGATGGCATCAGCCTCACCGTGGCCGGCTGCCGGGCCGATGGCGCCCGCTTCTGGATCGCCGTGATCCCCCACACCTGGACCGCCACCAACCTGCAGGCGCTGCGCTGCGGCGATCGGGTCAACCTCGAGGCCGACCTGCTGGCCAAGTACACCGAGCGGCTGCTGGCGGAGCGCAGCGCCGCCGCTCCCCTCGATCAGGCCTGGCTGACGGAGCAGGGCTGGGGCTGAAGGGCGCCTGCGGGCAGCTAACAGCGCCTACGCTTACCCCCAGATCGATTGCAGCCGTTCAATGGCAGCCAACCTCCCCGGCTCCGGCGGCACCGCCCTCAAAACCTTCACGATCGCGGAAGGCATCTTGCTGCTGGTGCTGGGGCTGCTGGCCCTCAGCTTTCCGGTGCTGGCCTCCTTCTGGGTCACGGCGATCGTGGCCGTGGCCTTTCTGGTCTGGGGCCTGTTGGGCTGGGTGAACAACCTGCTGCGGGCCCGTCACCTGTCGCGGGCGGTGACCTTCTGGCGCCTGGTGGTGTCGACCCTGTTCGTGCTCACGGGGGCCTGGATGATCCTGCAGTTCCGCCAGAGCGGCGATGCGGCCCAGCAGGTGGCGTTGCTGGCCCTGGCGATCGGGGTGATGTTTCTGGTGGAGGGGCTGGTGGCATGCGGAGTGTCGCTCTCCCACCGGGATGTGCCGGGCTGGGGCTGGGGCCTGGCCAACGGCATCGTGACAATCATTCTGGGGCTGCTGATCGTGACGATGAAGTTCTGGGGCCTGCTCTGGGTTGTGGGGATGCTGGTGGGGATCAGCTTGATCTTCAGCGGCATCGACCTGATCGGCTTCGGCGCCCGCTTCCATCCCGAAGACGACGGCCGCACTCTTTAGCGCCCAGCTTTAGGTGTCCTTGGGCAGCAGCCAGATGGCGCCGGTTTCCTGGTGCAGTTCGATGCGGAACTCCTGGCCAGGCTCCAGGCCCATGCGGCGCGTGTAGGCGTGGCCGATCAGCAGGTTGCCGTTGCCATGCACGCGGGTGCGGAACTCGGCCTGGCGCCCCTTGCTGATGCTGCCGCCCGAGCCGCTGGCCGGCAGCTTGTAGCCCTTGGCTGCCACCAAGGCCCGGTAAAAGCTTTTCTTGAGCACCCGGCCGCTGGGGCCCACATAGCCGCAGGCGCGGGCAATCTGGTCTTCTGGCCGGTTGCTGAGTGAGCGGGCCTTATCAAGCAGGGCCTTGCCCTCAAGCATGGTGCTGCCAGCCTCACCCTGGGGGGAAGCGTTGCCCTTGCCGTTTTGCTGGGCCATCGCTTGGGGGCCGAGGGGCTAAAGCGGCTGAGGGCCGCGGATCTGCCGCGATTGTGCCCAGTCCCTGCCTGATTCTGCAAGGGTTGGTGATGAGTTCAGAGCAAGGCTGCTTACTCAAAGCAAGCTTGCTTCGTCAGAGCAAATACAGAATTCCGAACAGGATCACCCAGATCCCATCCACGAAGTGCCAGTAGAGCTCGGCGGCCTCAAGGCCGAAGTGCTCCTCGGCGGTGAACACCCCGGGCTGGCCGGCCTGCCACCACACGATCAGGATCATCAGCGCCCCGAGGGTCACGTGCAAACCGTGGAAGCCGGTGAGGGCGTAGAAGGTGCTGGCAAACAGGTTGCTGGTGAGGCCGAAGGGCAGGTTGAAGTACTCCACCATCTGGCCGCCGAGGAAAGCCAGGCCCAGGCCCGCCGTGATCAGCAGCCACAGCCGGCAGCCGGCGTTATTCGACTGGCGCAGCAGCTTGCCGGCCCGGTGGAAGGTCACGCTGCTCACCAGCAGCAGCACCGTATTAATCGTGGGCAGCAGCAGCTCCAGCTCGTAGATGCCCCCCTCCGGCAGGGGATTGACGGCCCGGAAGGTGAGGTAGGCCGCGAAGAAGCCCGCGAAGGTCATGCCATCGGCCACCAGGAAGGTGGTGAGGCCGAAGAGGCGGAAATCGGGGTGCTCGCCGTGGCCGGCATGGCCAGCGTGCTCACCGTGGCTGGCCTCAGCTGTGGCTGGAGCTGTGGCGATGTCTGTGTCGCCTTGGCGGATCGGTGGGGTGATGGTCATGGCTGCGGCTGGGGGCTGCGAAAACGATTGGGCTGACTTGGCTGACTGGGCTCAGCGGCCGTCAGTGCCTCGCCAGATGGCCTCACCACTGGCGGCCTGGAGGTCGAGCTCTTCCTTGCGGTGGCCGTAGTCGTAGGGGTTGGGGACCAGGGGGGCGTCGCCGAGCCAGTTTTCCACCGGCGGCGGCGAGCTGGTGAGCCACTCGGGGGTGAGGGCGTTCCAGGGGTTATCGCCGGCGGGCTCGCCCTTGATGGCCGTTAGCACCACGTTCAGCAACAGCGGCAGGGTGCTGATCGCCATCAGCAGGGCCCCAACGCTGCTCACCTGGTTGAGCATGGTGAAGCTGGGGTCGTACTCGGAGACGCGGCGGGGCATGCCGTTGAGGCCGAGCCAGTGCTGCGGCATGAAACAGAGGTTGAAGCCGATGAAGGTGAGCGCAAAGTGCAGGCGGCCCAGGTCTTCATTGAGCAGGCGGCCCGTGAACTTCGGATACCAGTGGTAGATGGAAGCGAAGATCACGAACACGGTGCCGCCGTAAACGATGTAGTGGAAGTGGCCAACCACAAAGTAGGTGTCGTGAACGTGGATATCAAACGGAACCTGAGCCAGGGCAACGCCGGTGATGCCGCCAAACACGAAATTGATGATGAAGCCGCAGGAAAACAGCATCGCCGAGTTGAGGGCGATTTTGCCGCCCCAGAGCGTGGCAATCCAGTTGAAGAACTTGATGCCGGTGGGAACTGCGATGAAGGAGGTGGCGATCGTGAAAAACAGCCGCATCCAGGGGGGCGTGGCGCTGGTGAACATGTGGTGGGCCCACACGATCAGCCCCAGGAACACAATGGCCATGATCGAATACACCATCGTGGTGTAGCCGAACAGGGGCTTGCGGGCATGCACCGGCAGGATCTCGCTCACCAGGCCGAAGGCCGGCAGCACCATGATGTAAACGGCCGGGTGCGAATAGAACCAGAACAGGTGCTGGTACACGATCACATTGCCGCCCATGCCCGGATTGAAGAAGCCGGTGTGGGCGATGATGTCGAAGCTGAGCAGCACCAGGGTGCCTGCCAGCACAGGGGTGGAAAGCACCACCAAGATGCTGGTGCCCAGCATCGCCCAGCAGAACATCGGCAGCTGCATCAACTTCAGCCCGGGCCGCCGCAACTTGAGCACGGTGGCGATGAAATTGATGGCTCCGAAGATCGAGCTGCCGCCCAGCAGCAGCACGCTCAGAATCCAGATCACCTGGCCGCTGGCGGCCGAAGTGGTGCTCAGCGGCGGGTAGGCCGTCCAGCCGGATTGGGCAGCGCCGGTGATGAAATAGCTGGCGATCAGCATCAGCCCGGCCGGCGGAATCATCCAGAAGGCCACCGCGTTCAGGCGCGGGAAGGCCATGTCGCGCGCCCCCACATAAAAGGGGATCAGGTAGTTGCCGAAGGCGCCATTCACCACAGGCACGATCCAGAGGAAAATCATCACCGTGCCATGCAGGGTGAGCACCTCGTTGTAGGTGTCGCGCGGCATGAAGTCGGAAATCGGCGTCACCAGCTCAACGCGGATCGCGCCTGCCAGGGCGCCGCCAATTAAATAGAAGATGAAGCCGCACACCAGATACTGGATGCCGATCACCTTGTGATCAAGGCTGAAGCTCAGGTAGCGCAGCCAGCCTTGCGGCTGCAGGCTCGGCCGCAGCACAGGTGGTGGCGAAGTGGCGATCGTCATCGGATGGGCGAATGCTGGGAATCTTGGCTGGGCATGATCAGGTGGTTGTGGCCGGGGTGTTGTCCTGGAGCCACTTGTCGTAGGCCTCCGGTTCATGCACCACCACCGAGGAGCGCATGCCGCCGTGGTAGGGGCCGCAGAGCTCAGCGCAGACGATCGGATAGGTGCCGGGCCGGGTTGCGGTGAACGAGAGCACGGTGGGCTGGCCTGGAATCACATCCTGCTTGAGGCGGAACTGGGGCACCCAGAAGGCGTGGATCACGTCTTTGGCCTCCATGCGCAGCTCCACCGGCATGCCGGTGGGAACGTGCAGCTCGCCGCTGATGATGTTGCGCTCCGGATAGCGGAAGATGAAGGCGAACTGCATCGCCGTGACTTCCACCGGCAGGATGCCGACGCCGTCGCCTGGGATGCCGATGCCGCCCCAGACGTGGCTGGGATTGCCCGGCTCGGCCCCGCCTTCAGAGCCACCGCCAGCTACGGCAAGCAGGGTTGAACCCGCCGGCGCCTGGCTGGCCGTGGCCTGCTGCATACCGGCGTGCATGGCGCCATGGTCGTTGAGGTCAACCATGCCGCCCATGCGGTCGAAGATGTTGTAGCTGTACAAACCAACGAACAACACAACCACCGCCGGAATGGCGGTCCAGAAGATCTCCAGGGGCAGGTTTCCCTCCAGGGGGATGCCATCCTCCAGGTCGCCGGCCGGGCGGCGGAATCTCACCAGGCTGAACAGCAGCAGCCCGGCCACCAGGATGAACAGGATGGTGCCGATGCTGAACAGCACCTTGAACAGCTCGTCGTAAACAGGGGCGTTGACGCTGGCCTCAACGGGCAGCATGTTCACCCCTTGGCCGATCCAGAGGCCCGCGAGCACAAGGATCATCCCCAGCACCAGGGTGAGGATGGCCGTTGGAATGGGCACTGCCAAGCAAAACAGGTGCTTTCCACCTTATGGAGGGCCGCCGGTGCTTGCGAGCGGCTGTTTGGATTTGGTTTTGCAGGCAACGGGATCGAGCCCCTGTGTGCTCAGACGCTCACAGTTGGAGCCATCGCTAGTTTGTTCTTCACCTTCTGACGTGAAGTTTTGACGCTCAGCCGTGCCCCAGGGCTCGCGAGTGCCGCGGCGGCTGCTTCCCTGGCAGCCCCGTCGGAGCCGGAGCCGGAGCTGGCCCGGCGCCTGGCCCGGCTCAGCGGACACCTGGTGGTGGCCCTGGTGGCCCTGGTGGCGATCGGGGGCGCCACCCGCGTGATGGAGGCCGGCCTGGCCTGCCCCGACTGGCCCCTTTGCTACGGCCTGCTGCTGCCTGGCCGTCAGATGAACCTGCAGGTGTTCCTGGAGTGGTTCCATCGCCTCGATGCCTTTGTGGTGGGCATCGGTTTGCTGGTGCTCTGCGGCGCCAGCCTGCGCTGGCGGGCCCGGCTGCCGGGCTGGTTGCCTTGGGCCAGTGGCGCCGCCCTGGCGTTGGTGGCCCTGCAGGGTGGGCTCGGGGCACTCACGGTGCTGCAGCTGCTGGCCGCCGGCGTGGTGACGGCCCACTTGGCTGTGGCCCTGCTGCTGGTGGCCCTGCTGAGTGCCATTCACCAGCGCCTCAACCTGCTGGCCTCAACGTTTGAACGTCCCACGGCTGAGCCTCCGGCCTCTCCTCTCTGGCTGGCGCCGCTGGCGGCCCTGGCGGCGTTGCTGCTGCTGGGCCAGTGCCTGCTGGGGGCGGCGATGGCCAGCCAGTGGGCGGCCGACCGCTGCCTCCAGGCCGGTGAGGCCTGCCGCTGGCTGCTGGCCCACCGGCTGCTGGCCTATCCGGCGGCGGCCTCGGTGCTGCTGGTTTCTGCCTCTGTTTTGGCCCTGCCAGCTGCCGGCCGTGCAACCAAGGGCCTGGCCGCCGCCGCCGCCGCCCTGGTGCTGAGCCAGGTGGCGATCGGTGTGTGGAGCCTGCGGCTGGCCTTGGCGGCGCCGCTGCTCACGGTGGCGCACCAGATCAGTGCCGCCCTGCTGATTGCGCTGCTTGTGGCCCTGGCCAGCCGCAGCTGGCGACCTTTCAACTCGACGATGGCTGAGGTTGCCCATGGTTAGTAGCACCGTTGTTCCCGCAGCCCTGCCGCAGCAGCCCCTGCCGCAGCCCCAGCCGCCGCAGCGCCGCCGACGGCCCCTGCCGGCCTGGCTGGAAATTGCCAAGCCGCGGCTGATCCCGTTG
>JAWOHV010000222.1:0-3203 GCA_046484965.1 Prochlorococcaceae cyanobacterium | reverse complement strand
GCTGCGAGAAGCCAAGCGGCGCCGCACCTTGCTGCACGAAGAGCGGCGCCGACTGGCGCTGTGAGCCTCAGGCCGGCATCGGCTCGAGCTGGTCCAGCCGCAGCCACACATCCGGCACCGGCCTGCGCCAGCGCAGCTGGGCATAGTTGCCCTTCACGGCCAGGATTTCGCCGGGGCCCTCGAACACATAGGCCGGGGGCTGGGGATCGCTGGCGGCGGCTTCGAGGCTGCCGTTGTAGGCACTGCGGTTGAGGCGCACCAGGGCACCTTTTTTCAGGATCTGGGCCGGTGGCCGTTCCGCCGGTGTGGCAGCCATGAGCAGGCAACGGTGAATTCAAAGGCTAGTCGCCGCTGCCGCTGGCGAGGCGCCTGGGCCTAGCCTCAACAATCTCCTGAACGGGTTTTGCCGTGCGGCTGCTCCTGCTGGGTTGTACGGGCTTCGTGGGCCGCGATCTGGTGCCCCTGCTGCTGGAGCTGGGGCACCAGGTCACGCTGGTGAGCCGCCAGCGCCTGCCCCTGCCCCAGATCGGCTCGGATCGGCTGCAGCGGATCTGCCTCGATCCCAGCCTGGCGGCCAGCTGGCAGGAGCCTTCCCTGCAGGCGGCCCTTGCGGCGGCCGAGGGGGTGGTGAACCTGGCGGGTGAGCCGATTGCCGAAAAGCGCTGGACGCCCCTGCAGCTCCAGCTGCTGCAGGACAGCCGCATCGCCACCACCGGCCATCTGGTGGCGGCCATGGCGGCGCTGCCCAGGCCGCCAGCGGTGCTGGTGAGTGGTTCGGCGGTGGGGTATTACGGCTCCAGCCCCAGCGCCCGCTTCACCGAATCCAGCCCAGCGGCGGCGGATGTGCTGGGGCGGCTTTGCAGCGCCTGGGAGGCCGCCGCCGATGGGGCTCCCGCCGGCTGCCGCGTGGTGAAACTGCGCATCGGCATCGTGCTCGGCGGCGATGGTGGTGCCCTTGGCAAAATGCTGCCGGTGTTCCGGGCCGGTTTTGGCGGGCCGATCGGATCGGGCCGCCAGTGGATGAGCTGGATCCATCGCCACGACCTCTGCCGGCTGATCGCCACCGCCCTTACCGATGGCTCCTACAGCGGCGTTTACAACGCCGTGGCTCCCGAGCCGGTGGAGATGGTTAACTTCGCTGCCGCCCTCGGGCGCAGCCTCGGGCGCCCCAGCCTGCTGCCGGTGCCTGGGCCATTGCTGCAGCTGTTGCTCGGCGATGGCGCCCAGGTGGTGCTGCAGGGCCAGCAGGTGCTGCCCCAGCGCCTGCGCGAGCAGGGCTTCAGCTACCAGTACCCCGATCTGGCTTCGGCCCTCGCCGCTGCCACCAGCCCAGGACACCGCTGATCACGGCCGCCGCCATCAGCAATCCGATCGCCGGCATGAACAGGGGATCCCAGAGGGCCTGAAAGGCCGTGAGCGGCGCTTCGATCTTCTGGCCGTGCAGCAGCACCGCCGCCCCAAACCAGAGGGCGCCGCCGATCACCAGGAACACATCGATCACCAGCAGCGCGTCGAGGGCTCCCTTGAGCCGCTGCAGCGGTGTTAGAGGCTCAGCCATGGCTCAGGCCAGCCAGGCCTTCAATTTCTCGAGGGCCCCCCAGCCGGGTTTGCGGCTGAGGCCGTCGTTGATGGCTTCGTTGAGCTCGCTGGCCAGTTCCGGAGACATCGCCATCACCCGCTGCACGATTTCGATGTGCTCCCGCACCCCCTTGGCGCCGGTTTCGAGCATCGCCAGGCTGAGGTTCACGCGGGCCTGGGGATCCTGGGGGCTGAGCTTCACCGCCTGGCGCGCCGAATGCAGGGCCGCCATCGGCTGGTTCTCGAGCAGTTGCAGCCAGGCAAGGCACGTCCAGGCGGCGGAATGGCGCGGCATCTGGATGGTGATCTGCTCGAAATCCGCCAGCAGCTCATTGAGGGGCTCACCCTGCTGATAGCGGCCGATGGCCTGATCAAAGAGGGAGGGCTCTGGCGCTGTCTGGTTGCTGGCTGTCATCTGGCGGCTGGACCTCTCATCTGCTCAGATTGCCACCCTGGGGGGGCTACACCGCGAAAGAGCTGCCGCAGCCGCAGGTCTGGCTGGCGTTGGGGTTACTGAAGTTGAAGCCGCCGCCGATCAGGGCGGAGGAGAAATCCAGCTGCATCCCGTAGATGTAAAGCAGGCTCTTGGGGTCGCACACCACCTCAAAGCTGCTGGAGCCTGCCGGCTCGTAGGTGTAGCACTCATCGTCGGACCGGATCGCGGTGGCATCGATGAAATCCATCGTGTAGCTCATGCCGCTGCAGCCACCCGAGCGCACCCCCACGCGCAGCACCTTGCTTTCGCCCTGCTGGGCCATCAGGGCCGAGAGCTGCCGCATCGCCGGCTCGCTGATCTGGATGCCCTTGCCGTCGCGGGCCGTGAAGGTGGCCGGAGGCGCGGCTGTCTCGGCAGGCATGGGTTCATCAGACTCTGGGGTTCAACTGTAGGCAGCCCCGACTGCGGGCGGTAGCTCCATAGAGTCGGCCCACGTTTGTGGGTCAGGTGGGTGCGGGTCGCCATCGTGGGAGCTGGATTGGCCGGTTTGGCGGCGGCGGTGGATCTGGTGGATGCCGGCCACCAGGTGGATCTCTATGAGGCCCGGCCCTTCCTGGGCGGCAAGGTGGGCAGCTGGGTGGATGAGGGCGGCAACCACATCGAGATGGGGTTGCATGTTTTCTTCTTCAACTACGCCAACCTCTTCGCCCTGATGCACAAGGTGGGGGCGATCGACAACCTGCTGCCCAAGGACCACACCCACCTGTTTGTGAACACGGGCGGCGACCTGCGGGAGCTCGATTTCCGCTTTGCCCTCGGCGCCCCCTTCAACGGGTTGAAGGCCTTCTTCACCACCCCCCAGTTGAGCTGGATCGACAAGCTGCGCAACGCCCTGGCCCTTGGCACCAGCCCGATCGTGCGCGGTCTGGTGGATTACGAGGGCGCCATGAAGGTGATCCGCGACCTCGATCGGATCAGCTTTCAGCAGTGGTTCCTCGGCCACGGCGGCAGCAAGCAGAGCATCAAGCGGATGTGGAATCCGATCGCCTATGCCCTGGGCTTCATCGACTGTGAGGCGATCTCGGCCCGCTGCATGCTCACCATCTTCATGATGTTTGCCTCCAAAACCGAGGCCTCCAAGCTCAACCTGCTCAAGGGTTCGCCCCACCGCTGGCTCACCGGCCCGATC
>JAWOHV010000195.1:0-9178 GCA_046484965.1 Prochlorococcaceae cyanobacterium | reverse complement strand
TCGATCGCTTCGCCGGCAGCAGTGGCGGCCGCGAGGGGGAAAGGGGCCTGGTGGTGATTGATTCACTATCTGCACTCCATGCCGGTGTGAAGGCCAGCCAGGGCTCCTTCTCGCTCCCCTTCGACGGCTGGCTGGTGAAGGACGGCCAGGCCCGCTCGATCGATTCGGCCACCGTGGCCGGAGACATCCGCAGCCTGCTCCAGGCGATCATCGGCTTCGAGGCTGAAGCCAAGGTGACCCCCGACGGCCTCTGTCCGTATGTGTGGGTGGAGGGTCTCTCGATCACCGGCGACGCGTGAGAGAAGCGGCCCGATGAAGCTGCTGTTCTGGGGCACGCCGGCCTATGCCGTGCCCACGCTGGAGGCACTGCTGCAGGCCGGCCATCAGGTGGTGGGAGTGGTGAGCCAGCCGGATCG
Organism: Prochlorococcaceae cyanobacterium; assembly: GCA_046484965.1. Classification (GTDB taxonomy): domain Bacteria; phylum Cyanobacteriota; class Cyanobacteriia; order PCC-6307; family Cyanobiaceae; genus JAWOHV01. The sequence goes on along the minus strand of JAWOHV010000195.1, from coordinate 8,762 downwards.
GCGCCGCGGACGCGGCACGACGCTGCAACCATCGCCGGTCAAGGCCCGGGCCCTGGAGCTGGATCTGCCGGTGATCACCCCAGAGCGGATCCGGCGCCAACCGGAGCTGCAGCAGCAGCTGGCTGCCCTCGGCGCCGAGGCCTCGCTGGTGGTGGCCTTCGGCCAGCTGCTGCCGCCGGCGGTGCTGGCCCAGCCGCCCCTGGGCTGTTGGAACGGCCATGGCTCGCTGCTGCCGCGCTGGCGCGGCGCTGCCCCGATCCAGTGGAGCCTGATTGAGGGCGATGCCGAAACCGGTGTAGGGATCATGGCCATGGAGGCAGGGCTCGACACCGGCCCGGTGCTGCTGGAGAGGGCGATCCCGATCGCTCTGCTGGAGAACGCCGAACAGTTGGCAGCGCGCCTCAGCCAGCTGACCGCGCAGCTGATGCTCGAAGCCCTGCCCCGCATTGCGGCGGCGGGAGCGGGCCCGGAGCCGGAGCGGCTGGCGCGCCTGGGGGTGCGCCAGCAAGCCAGTGAGGGCGTAACGCTTGCCCGGCTGCTGCTGAAGGACGACTTCCAGATCGACTGGCAGCAACAGGCCCTGGCCCTGCATCGCCGCGTGATGGGGCTCTACCCCGGAGCCCGCAGCAGCTGGCGGGGGCAACGCCTGAAGCTGCTGGCCAGCGAGCCCCTGGTGCTGCGGCTGGCAAACCAGCTCTCACCTGCGGCGGCGGAGCTGCTGCAGCGCTGGCAGGGCGCCCAGGAGGCACCCCCCGGCAGCGTGCTGGCTGTGGCCGATGGCCTCGGGTTGGTGGTGGCCACCGGCGGTTGCCCGCTGCTGCTGCGCGCCGGTCAGTTGGAGGGCAAACGGGCAGCGGAGGGGCAGGCGCTGATTCAGCAACTCCAGGCCCGGCCAGGGGATCTACTGGGCAGCTGAGCTGCAGCCCGATCCAGCAGCCCAGGCGCCATGATGCTGCTGCAGAGCGCTTCAGCAGCCCCTCAGCCGATGAGTTTCCTTCGCCTCACTTCGCTGCCGCTGGCAGTCCTTGCGCTGGCCCTGCTGCTGGCAATGCCTGTGGCAGCCTGTGAACGGCACCTTGAGGGCCACGCCAACAGCAGCGGCAGCAACGCCTCAGAGGCCCCCTAGCGGGAGGAGCGGGAGCGCCCCCGTTCGCCGCCGCCGCCCCGGGGAGCACCGGCCGTGCGGCTGCGGTCGTGGCTGCGGCCGGCGCCGGCACCGCGGCCACCCTGGCGGCCACCACGGGATCCACCTCGGCCACCACTGAGGTCGAGGGGCGGTGCCGAAAGCACTGTGGGCTCAAAACCGGCAACCTCTTCCCTGGGCAGGGCCGATCCGATCAGTTTCTCAATCGCCCGCAACAGCTCGTGCTCCTCGGCGGCCACCAGGGAGATGGCATGGCCGTTAAGGCCGGCCCTGCCGGTGCGGCCGATGCGGTGAACGTAATCCTCGGCCTGGTTGGGCAGGTCCAGGTTCACCACGTGGGGCAGCTGATGGATGTCGATACCGCGGGCGGCCAGATCGGTGGCCACGAGCACCCGCACCTCTCCGCTTTTGAAACCAGCCAGGGCGCGGGTGCGGGCCCCCTGACTCTTGTTCCCATGGATGGCAGAAGCCAGGAGCCCCTCCTCGCTCAGCCGGTCGGCCAGCCGGTTGGCGCCGTGCTTGGTGCGCGAAAAAACCAGCACCTGGCGCCAGTCGTTGCTGCGGATCAGGTGGCTGAGCAGCTCCCCCTTGCGGGCCATGTCGCAGGGATGGAGCACCTGTTCCACCAGCGGGGCCGCCCGGTTTTCCGGTGTGGCCTGCAACTGCACGGGGTTTTGCAGGAGGCCGGTGGCGAGGCGCCGAATCGGCCCGGAGAAGGTGGCGGAGAACAGCAGGGTCTGACGCCGGGGCGGCAGCAGGGCCAGAATCTTCTGGATATCGCGGATGAAGCCCATATCGAGCATCCGATCGGCCTCATCAAGCACCAGGATCTCCACCCGATCGAGCCGCATCACCCCCTGCTGGTGGAGGTCCATCAGCCGCCCAGGTGTGGCCACCAGCACATCCACGCCCCGCTGCAGACGCTGGATCTGGGGATTGATCTTGACGCCACCGAAAACAACTTCACTGCGCAGGTCGAGGTAGCGGCCATAGGCCTTGACGCTCTCGGCCACCTGGGCCGCAAGCTCGCGGGTGGGGGTGAGCACCAGGGCCCTCACCACGCCGCCGCGGGCAGGGGGGCCCTGGCGCAGGCGTTGCAGCAACGGCAGCGTGAAGCCAGCGGTTTTGCCTGTGCCCGTCTGGGCGGCCGCCATCACGTCATGGCCTGCAAGCACCGCCGGGATGCACTGGGCCTGAATCGGGGAAGGCTGCTGATATCCCTTGGCGGCAACCGCCTTGAGCAAGGGTTCACAGAGGCCGAGGCTGGCAAAGTCGGAAGTTTCCAGCGGCTGGATCGGCGGCGCGTCGGCGAGGGCTTGAGGAATGGAACTGAACACTGCAGTGATTCCACCCTAAGGCCGCCAAAGCCAGGCCCCACTGCCAGGTTCAATGGCAGCTCATCGTTCGGGGCTGTAGTGCGCGCAGCACTCGCAGGGCCCATCGGGCAGCACGGCACAGCGCAGCAGCGGCGTGCGGGCGTTGTAGCGACAGCTGGGATCGCCGATCACCCAGCGGTGGTTCCACCAGCGGGCATCTGCAGGTTGACGTTGGGCCTTCACCTGCAGGGCCACAGCCGCCAGCTCGTAGCGGCCGTTGCGCAGCTGGTAACGGTGATGACGCTGAAGCACCAGGAAACTGGCATCCCCCAGCTGCAGCCACACACCTGGCTGGGGAATCTCTGCCGGCTCAGTTGGCTCGAGCAGCGCCAGCAGGCGGTTGCTGCCGCACTGGCGCAATTCAACCTGGATCACGTGCCGAGCTCACTTAGAAGCAGCCGCATCGGCCACTTCCTCAGGTTGCGCCTCTGGGATGGCCTCTGGCTGCGGTAGGCGCTTGGAAAACCCCCAGAGGAAGAGGGCGCCCACAGCCAGCAGCAGCGACCATTCGGGCAGGTCGATCTGGGGCAACAGCAGCCGCAGCAACAGACGCAGTCCCACCAAGCCCACCGCCAGGTAACCGGCGGTCTCCAGATGGAGGAATACCCCCAGCAGGCGGATGAACAGTTCAGCCGTGAGCCGCAGGGCGATCACCCCGATCACACCACCGGCCATCACCAGCCAGAGGCGATCACTGACGGCCACCGCCGCCGCCACACTGTCGAGAGAGAAGGCCAGGTCGGTGAGGGCCAGGGTGGCCACGATCGGCAGCAGGGCAGGGGCCGCCGGGGTTGCTGTTGCCGCGACCGCCCCATCACTGGCCCCCTGGGAGATCGGAGCCACCTGTTCGGGCTCATCGAGATGGAGCAGGTGACGGCCGCAAAGCCAGAGCAGGTAAGCGGAAGCGGCCAGCTGCAGGGGCCAGAAATTGAGCACCCAGCGGGCGGCCAGCACCAGCAGCAGGCGGAACACCAAGGCGAGCGCCAGGCCGAAGTTGAGCGCCTGGCGCTGGCGGGCCGGATCGTGGAGGCGGCGAGAGATCGCGGCCAGCGCGATGGCGTTATCGGCGGAGAGAACGGCCTCCAGGGCCACCAGCAGCGGCAGGATCACCAGCACCTCGCTCCACTGATCGGCGCTGCTAATCAGGGGCGACAGGGATTCGATCGACTCCGCTTCCATGCTGGGGGCATCCTGGGCAGCGGTTGCTGCAACCATGCACTGTAGAAAGCCTCCAGCAACGCTTAGTGATGCAGCTGCGTGCCGAACTGGTGCATGCCGAAAGCGGTGTTCGGGTGGTTCAGCTGAGTGCCTGGCAAGACGGCGAATGCCTTGGCAGCACCCTGGCTGAAGCCGCCAGCGTGGAGCTGGCCGAGCAACAGGCCGAAGCAAAACTGCGCCAGCGGCTCGGGGTCAGCAGCGCTGCCAGCCCAGCGTCTGCTGATGCTGATGCCCCAGCAGCGGCGGTGAAAACCACACCAAAGGTGGCTCCTTCTAGGCAACCAGTCCCTTCTGAGCACACAGCCCTGCCTATGCAAACAGCCCCGCCTATGCAAACAGCCCCGCCTGAGCAGCCGGAGCTTGCCGCCCAGCCTGCAGCAACCAGCAAACAAGAAAGCAACAGCACACCAGCCGAGCCAGCCCCCCTCGATCCGGAGGACTGGAGCGATGAACTGGCCCAGATCGACCTGCAGCTGCAACGGCTCGGCTGGAGCAGGGAGCAGGAAGGGGTTTACCTGGAGCGGGCCTTCGGCCATCCGAGCCGCAGCCGGCTCACCACCTACGCCGACCTTGTGGCCTATAGCCAGGCCCTGGCCTCCTTCCCGCTGGGCGGCGATCCTGCCGCCGTGGCCGTGCCCCTGCGCCGGCGCGACCTGCTCAGCCAGTGCGACCAGCTGCTGGCCCAGCTGCACTGGCAGCCCAGCCAGGGGCGAGCCTTCCTGGAGCAGCACTTCCAGCTCAGCAGCCGCCGCCAGCTGAACGATGAGCAGCTACTGCACTTCAACATGCTGCTGGAAGGGGAGGTGATGGCCGTGGCCTCTGCTCACCCCTCCACCCCAAGCGGATCCTGATCACCGCATCCCGCAATGGGCTCGCAGCAAGATCAGCCCCAGCTCGAGGTTGTGCTGATTGGCGTAGGCCTCCCTTTCGAGTTGCTGCTCAAGGGCAGAGGCCCTGGCATACACGGGCTCGGCGAGATGGCCCTCCAACTCAGCGCTGAGATCGGTGGAGAGCCCAAGCGGCTTGGGAGGCTTGGCCACCCCACCGCCGCGGCAGCTCTGGGCCACGTGGATCGCCTCATGGTTAAGCACATGGGCGAAATCGAGGCTGCCCTTCTCCACCACGCGCGGCTGGATACGCAGGGCCCGGCGGGCCGGATCCCACTCGCCGGCGGCCCCCTGCTTGCGGGGTTCGCTGAGGCTCACCTGCACACCAACCTGCTGCAGGCTCAACAGCAGGCGGCTGATCAGCTGCTGCTCGCGCGCAAAGCTGGGCGGATCGGCGATCAGGGCGCGGATCTGCTCGAGATCAAGTTCCGGCTCACCGGCGCGGCGCTTGTATTGATAGCGATAACCGCCATCGGGCAGGGGTTCGGCGCGGGGAATCCACTGCCGGTCGGCCTCAGCAAGCTGGCCCTGAAGCCTTTCCGGCTGCAGGGTAGCTGCGGCGGGCTCGGCGGCCGGCAGCTGCCGCGCCTGCGGTGCCGATGGCGAAGGCTGGGCTGGGCGCGGCTGGCCCTTGCTCTGGGGCTGATCGAGCCGTGGCATAACCGCCAGGGCCACTCCCGCTCCCAGCAGCAACGCCCCCAACGCCGGCAGCAGAGGCAGCACGGGCCCAGCCTCCAGAACACTGCCGCAGCGCCTGCAGACGGCGATCCCACTGCGCAGCAACACCACCTTCTCGGGGCGCTGCCGGCAGGTTGTGCAGTAGGGGCGGCCCATCAGCCCTGGGGGATCGGGGCCTTCTCCGGAACGCGCCAGCGCTCGCGCAGGCTCAGCAACGGTTCGGCGGATACGGCAAAGAAGTCGATCTCGCGGAACACATCGCGCTGACAGCTGCGGCCGCGGCGGATGGCATCGGCGATCCGCTCAGGCCCGCCCGGCACCTCGAGGGCATGGGAATACCCGGGCGGCACCACCACGCTTGGCAGCAGCCCGGTCTGAAAGATGCTCACGGCGCCGATGAAGCCCAGGGTCGCCCCGGGCAGGCTGCTGGCGGCGCCCTGGAAGGCGGTTACCTCCATCTCCCCCATCGGGGTGGTGTCGAACTCGCCGAGCACGTGGATCCAGTCGTGATGGGCCAGGGCGGCGTTGGCGGCGCCTGGTTCGCCTGGGAAACCGAAGCCACGCTCCTGGTAGAAGTCCCAGAGGGTGCGGCCGATGCTGCCGGCAGGACAGTGCTCCAGGGCCCGCCAGCGGGCGGCTTCATCGGGATCCGGTTCCACGGTGAGGGCGTAGGCCTTCTCGCCATGGCGCGCCAGCAACCCCTCGAAGGCGGGGCTGAGCTTGTCCTGCTCACCGATCCAGTTGTAGCGATAGAAGTCGTGCAGGGCCTGGGCGGAGGCGTGGGCGGCCAGGACCCGGGCCAGCTGCAGGCTGCGGTCCTCCACCCCCAGCACGGCGGCCCAATGCTCGATGGAGTCTTCCAGCTCCTCGGGGATGGCATCGCAAAGCATCTCCAGCATCACCATCAACTCCACCAGCTCCAGCCGCTGCTCGGCGGTGGGCAACGCCTGCAGCACCTCCTCGGGGGCCAGGGGGCTGAGCTGGTTGAAATCGGCCCGATAACCCAGCAGCTGCTCAAACAACACCCCCAGAAAGCGGGGCTGCAGGGGGGTCAGCCAGCCATCCCCCCTGCAGGCCCCCACCACGGCGCCCGCCAGCAGGGGCGCTTGATCGAGGCTGCTGTGGATCAGGAACATGGCCGCATCAAAGGAATACCCCATGCATTTTGGGCAGTTGCGAAGATCGGTGCCTGTGCGTCGTTCAAGGCCCCATGCCCCTCTCCGCCCTGGTGCGCCAGCTGCAACGGGCGCCCCTCACCGGCGAACTGCGGGCGCGGCTGGAGCGCAGCGAGCGGCTGCGGCTGAGCGGCGCCGGCCGCTCGGCTCGAGCCCTGATCAGCAGCGCCATGGCGGATCAGGCGCCGCTGCTGGTGATCGTGCCCACCCTGGAGGAGGCCGGCCGCTGGGCGGCGCTGCTGGAGCTGATGGGCTGGAGCAGCTGCCAGCTCTACCCCACCAGCGAAGGCAGCCCCTACGAGCCGTTTGATCCCACCAGCGAGATCACCTGGGGCCAGCTGCAGGTGCTCAGCGAGCTGCTGGATGGTCCCCAGCGGCTTGCGATCGTGGCCACCGAGCGGGCCCTGCAGCCCCATCTGCCACCGCCGCAGGCCCTGCGGGCCCAATGCCTCAGCTTGCGCAAGGGCGACACGATCAACCTCGAGCAGCTGGGCGCAACGCTGACGCAGCTTGGTTACGAGCGGGTGCCCACGATCGAGCAGGAGGGCAGCTGGAGCCGTCGCGGCGACATCGTCGACGTGTATCCGGTGAGCAGTGAGCTCCCCGTGAGGCTGGAGTTCTTCGGCGAAGATCTCGAGAAGCTGCGCGAGTTTGATCCGGCCAGCCAACGCTCCCTCGATCCGATCGAGGTGGTGCGGCTCACCCCCAGCGGCTACGGCCCCCTGATCGCCAGCGCCCTGCGCGAGTCGATACCCGACGCCCTGGAGCTGCTGCTCAGCCCCGAGGCCCTCGAGCAACTGCTGCAGGGGGGAACCCCCGAGGGAATGCGCCGGCTGATGGGCCTGGCCTGGGCCCAGCCCGCCTCCCTGCTCGATTACCTGCCCGCCAGCACGATGGTGGCGATCGATGAACGGCGCGCCTGCCTTGCCCACGGCCAGCAGTGGTTTGACCATGTGGTGGACCACCACGCCGAAACCGAAAGCGAACTGGGAGCCCCGCTGCCGCCGACCCTTCACCGCCCCCCGGCCGACACCCTGACTACGGCCAGCGAAGGCTTCACGGGCTTCGATCTGGCCGAGCTGCACGAGAGCGACGGCCACGCCAACAGCTTCGATCTGGCCAGCCGACCGGTGCCCGCCTACCCCAACGCCTTCGGCAAGCTGGCCGGGCTGATCAAGGGCTTCCAGGCCGAGAAAGCCACCGTGTGGCTGCTCTCGGCCCAGCCCAGCCGGGCCGTGGCCCTGCTCGAGGAACACGACTGCATCAGCCGCTTCGTGCCCAACCCGGCCGACAGGCCGGGCATCGAGCGGCTGATCGAGCAGCGCACGCCGGTGGCCCTTAAAGCCAAGGGCACCGCCGAGCTTGAGGGGCTGCTGCTGCCGGCCTGGAAGCAGGCGCTGATCACCGACCGGGAGTTCTTCGGCCAGCACGCTCTGGCCGCCACGGGGTATGTGCGCCGCCGCCGCAAGGCAGCCAGTCGCAGCGTCGACCCCAACAAGATGCGCCCCGGCGATTTCGTGGTGCACCGCAACCACGGCATCGGCAAATTCCTCAAGCTCGAGAAACTGGCGCTCGGCGGCGAATCGCGCGACTACCTGGTGGTGCAGTACGCCGACGGCCTGCTGCGGGTGGCGGCCGACCAGCTGGGCAGCCTCGGCCGCTACCGCACCACCGGCGATTCGCCGCCCGAGCTCAACCGCATGGGCGGCACCGCCTGGACGCGGGCCAAGGAACGGGCCAAGAAAGCGATCCGCAAGGTGGCGGTGGATCTGGTGAAGCTCTATGCCGAGCGCCACAAGGTGGCGGGCTTCGCCTTTCCGGTGGATGGCCCCTGGCAGCAGGAGCTGGAGGATTCCTTCCCCTATGAGCCCACCCCCGATCAGCTCAAGGCGATCGCCGATGTGAAGCGCGACATGGAGCAGCCCTCACCGATGGACCGGCTGGTGTGCGGCGACGTGGGTTTCGGCAAAACCGAGGTGGCGATCCGCGCCATCTTCAAGGCCGTGACGGCCGGCAAACAGGTGGCCATGCTGGCGCCCACCACAGTTCTGGCCCAGCAGCACTGGCGCTCTTTGAGTGAGCGCTTCGCGCCCTACCCGGTGAAGGTGAGCCTGCTGAACCGCTTCCGCACCGCCGCCGAGCGCAAGACGATCCTCGAGGGCCTCGGCGAAGGCACCGTGGATGTGGTGGTGGGCACCCACCAGCTGCTCTCCAAGGGCACGGGCTTCAAGGAGCTGGGGCTGCTGGTGGTGGATGAGGAGCAGCGCTTCGGCGTGAATCAGAA
>JAWOHV010000168.1:0-6005 GCA_046484965.1 Prochlorococcaceae cyanobacterium | reverse complement strand
CAGGGGGTGGAGGGCACCAGGAAGGTGGGCTGGTTGAAGCCCAGGGCCTGCTTGAGGGCCCGGTTGATCGCTGGGGCGGGTGCCAGCCTGGGCCACACCCAACTGGGCAGGGGCGCGGCCCTGGCCCACCGGTTGGTATGGCGGCTGGCGCCAGCCGCCCTGGCTCTGGTGGCCAGGCCAATCGGCCGCCTGGGGGGTGGGCAGCCTGGCAGCCGCCCCAGCGATCAACCGGGCCCTCGAGCAGGCCCTGGGCTTCAACCAGCCCACCTTCCTGGTGCCCTCCACCCCCTGGAGGCTGGTGTACGGCTCAGTGCAACCGGTGGGCTACGGCGATGTGAACTTCGTGATCAGCAATGGCGCCAGCTACTACCGGATGATCGCCAGCTGCGACGGCGGACTGCTCAACGGCCAGGTGCCGAGCAGCTACGGCCAGGCCCAGTTGCTCCACGCCGCCTGCCAGGTGGCCTACGGCGGCCCCACTTTCTGAACAAAACACGTGGGGGTCTGCTGACGCCGCGCCTCAAAGCCTTCCACTTCGATTAAGGTTAGGGGGTAGACCAGCGTTCCCATGGACGACAACAACCCCGTTCTGAACTCCCTCGACAGTGAGCTTCAAGAACTGCGTCGCCAGTACGCCAGCCAGCCCAACGAGCTCACCCGTTACCAGCTCGTGCGCCTTGAGCAGCTGATCTGCCAGTGGGTGCCTTCCCGTGCCGCCGCCGCTAACGCCTGAGGGCGACTGGCCCAGTCAATGGGTGCCAGTGGGGCAGAGCCCTTACTCCCACTCCACCTTCACCACATCCACTGGGCCCTGGCCCAGCCGGTTGATTTCCACCGCGGCCCGCAAGGCAGCTTCATGGGTATGGAACAGGTAGGCCTCTGAATTGCTGGCCACCTCGATCACATTCTGGCTCTCAGCATTCACCGCCAGATAGGGTCCATCCCCAAGGCGTCGCAAGGCATAGCGTTCGGCCTGGGTGCAATCCATCGGATGGGCTGGGTCAATCTCCGGCGCCCAGAAATGCATGGTTATGAGGAAAACGAGGTTCTGAAATCGTAGCCGTCATCATTAAAGGACGTTAGCCCGCCTGAAGGAGGGTTACCCGCCTTTCCATCCCGCCAACTGGGAGGCTGCCTGGGATCGGGCCAGGGCCCTGGCCACCGGCAGGGCAGGGTCTAGCCGCAGCGAACTGAACGGCGGCAGATTGCGTCGACGCAGCCAGGCCCCCCAGCGAAATTCATGGAAGGGGATCAGGGGCGCAGGCTCGATCACCCCCTCCTGCTTGAGCTTCCACACCAGGCTGCGGTAGGGATCGTCCTGCAGGCCGAGCAGGCTGGTGGGCAGGGCTTCGGGCGAAAGCGGCCCCTGGCCGCGGCCGTTGTGCAGGTAGAGCCAGCCGCGCTGGGCCAACTCGCTCAGCACCACGGCGCGCTCGGCGCTGGCCACCTCAAGCACCACATAGCCGAAGGCGGTGGCGGTCGGATCCAGCTCGATCAGGCCGCGCAGTCGGTGATGGCGGTCCACCATCCAGAGCGCGCCGCTGGCGTTGCGAACCAGTGGAACGGGCTTGCTGCGCAGGTAGCGGCCCCGCTCCTTGGCGGTTTCGGCGCGAAAATCGGCTTGGCGGCTGCGGATCTCGGCCAGCCCCACACACATCTGGGTGGGCTGCAGGCTGGCCAGGGAAACCTCAACCAGATCGGCTGGACCGGGCGGTTCCGGCAGGGTCCGATACGGGGGGAGATCGCGAGCCATCAACACCACTCTTTCAGATCAGATCCCAGATCAGATTCCAGATCAGATTCGAGCGCCAGCGAAAACGATCCGGATCACCCTGCGAGGGTAGAAAGCCCAGGTCGATCTGGCGTGGGATGCCACGCCCGGGCCGGCGATAGGGTCCAGAGAACTGCCTGCCCCCCGGTGATCCACCCGCACTCCCTGCCGGCCGCAGGACCTGACGGCCCGATCGGAGTGCTGGTCTGCGGCCATGGCAGCCGCAACCGGCTGGCTGTTGGCGAATTCGCCGCCCTTGCCGAGCGGCTGGCCCAGCGGCTCAGCGGCACGCCGGTGAGCCACGGCTATCTGGAATTCGCCCGTCCGATCCTGCGCGACGGCCTCGATCAGCTGCGTCAGCAGGGCGTGCGCCATGTGCTGGCGGTGCCGGCAATGCTCTTCGCTGCCGGCCACGCCAAGAACGACATCCCCTCGGTGCTCAACACCTACGCCGCCGAAACCGGTCTGCGCATCGACTACGGCCGTGAGCTGGGCGTCGACCTGAAGATGATCCAGGCCGCCGCTGGCCGCATCCGCACCGCCCTCGAGCAAGCCGATGCTGAAAGCCCGCCGATCCCCCTGCACGACACCCTGCTGGTGGTGGTGGGCCGCGGCTCATCGGACCCCGATGCCAACTCGAACGTCGCCAAGGTGACCCGCATGCTGGTGGAGGGCTTCGGCTTCGGCTGGGGTGAAACGGTGTACTCCGGAGTCACCTTCCCCCTGGTGGAGCCGGGCCTGCGGCACGTGGTGAAGCTGGGCTACCGCCGCATCGTGGTGTTCCCCTACTTCCTGTTTTCAGGGGTATTGGTGAGCCGCATCCTGCAGCACAGCGAACGGGTGGCCGCCGACTACCCAGAGGTGCAGTTCGTGGCGGCCTCCTACCTGGGCGACCACCCCCAGGTGGTGGATACCTTCGTGGAGCGGGTGGAGGAGGTGATCCGCGGTGACACCGCGATGAATTGCTCCCTATGCAAGTACCGCGCCCAGGTGCTCGGCTTTGAGCGCGAGGTGGGGGCCCCCCAGCACAGCCACCACCACCACGTTGAAGGGGTGGAAACCTGCACGCTCTGCGAGCGGGAATGCACCGGCGCCTGCCAGGAGCAAAGCCAACTGCCAAGCCAGCAGCAAAGCCAGCCGCACGACCATCACCACCCCCACGAGCATCACCATCCCCACTACCCACACGCCGACCACCCGCTCGGACCGATCACCCTCCAGGGCGGCACGGATGCCACGGTTCCATGACCCTCAGCCCAGAGACTCAGGAAACTCACCGGCGATCACGGCTGCTGATCGTTCAACGTATTCCCCATTGGGGGGCACTTTTCCCCAGAAAGCGGTGGCTTTTTCCACAATCAGCGCCCGAAAAGCGCTGGTCTGGGCATGGGACTGGGGATTGCCCGCGTTTTCGCACTGCCCCCTTGACAAGGCCAGGGAACGACTCAATCGGCAGTGCAGCGACCTGGTGCTGAGCGGCAGAGGCCTGCTGCGGCAGCGGATCTCCACAGTTCAGCCGGAGTATTCGCCAATCTTCTCCGTCTTTGACGGCAAGCGGCTGGCTGTGGCGTCATGGGTGGACAACGGATGGACAAGGCCTTGAACGGCAAGCGCGAAGCAAACCAGCAGCTACAAGACCAGATTCCTCAGCAGGAAACCCGCCTGGAAGCCGAAGACCCCGAGGCCGGCAGGATCAGCCTCGAAGCCGAGGTGCCCGAGGTGCTGTTCGACGGGATGCGCGAGTTCATCCAAAACCATCCCCAGTGGGATCAGTACAGCGTGATCACCTCCGCCCTGGCTGGCTTCCTGTTCCAGAACGGCTGCCAGGACCACTCCGTATCCCAGCACTACATCGACGGGCTGTTCGTGAGCCCAAGCGCCTCCTGAGGCAGAAAAAACAAAAAAAAGGCGGAGGTGCCAGCCCCCGCCCGCTTTGTTCTCCCTTGCCCGACCCTTGCAGGTCGCTTCGCTAGTTTCCGCCGCCCGCCCAGCAGCCTTGGTGACCGTTGACACCATCGACCCTGAAGCGTGAGCGATCGCTGATCAGGCTGCCTCGCCGCGACGACGCACGGCGGCCTCGCAGGCTCGCCAGGTGATCGCCATGGCCGTGAGGGTGGGGCTCTGCCAGGCGGAGGTGGGCCAGCAGGCCCCATCGGTGACGAGCAGGTTGGGGGCCTGCCAGCACTGGTTCCAGGCATTGAGCACGCCGGCCTCGGGGTTGGCGGCCATGCGAGCGCCCCCCAGTTCATGGATGTAGTAGCCGGGGGGCGGGGCGCCGCTGGCCAGCGCCTGGCTGCCCTTGAGCAGCGGCTCGGCCAGCGGCAACACAAAGAGGTCTTCGAGCGGCTCGATGCGCCCACCCGCCGCGCTAACAACCTGCTCCATCCGCTGCTGCATGTGGGCCACCATCAGGGCTTCGTTGGCGCCCCAGCGGCAGGCGATGTGGGGCACCGGCAGCCCCCAGGCATCGCAGCGCTCTTGATCGAGCTGCACGCGGTTGTGGGCCTCTGGCAGCACCTCGCCATGGCCGATCAGGAAGCCCACCGCCTGCCCAGGCCGGCGCTGGAAGACCCTGGGCGGATCAAAGCGCTGGATCCCCAGCCAGAGGCCGTAGCCGCGGCGGAAGCCTGCCTGCTGCTGCTCCCCGAGGTTCACGGTGTTGGGGATGAAGGCGCTGCCGGCGCCGGAGAGCTCCATCGGCGCCGCAGGCGGCGGCAGCCCCGGCAGGCTGAAGAAACGGCAGCTGGAGACGTGATCCATCAGGTAGTGGCCCAGGGTTCCGGAGGGATCCACCAGGCCGCCGCCGCGGTGCTCGGCGCTGGAGGCCAGCAGAATGCGCACCGATTCGATCGTGGAGGCACAGAGCACCACCAGCTCCGCCTCCAGCCGTTGCTGCCGGCCGCTGCTGCCATCCACAAACACCACTGCCCGCACGCGGCCGCCGCTGCTATCAAGCTCCAGGTGGCTCACCACGGCCTGGCTGCGCAGCTGCACCCTGCCACTGGCCTGGGCCCGGGCCAGGCAGCCCCCCTGGCTGCTGGAGCGGGGCCAGGGCTGCTCCGCTGATGGTTGGTGCAGGGCAAATCCGCGGGAATGGATCAGCGGCAGCCCCAGCTGCTCGCCCACCACCCGGCCCAGGTGCTCCTCCGCCGGCGTGAACGGCAGCGGCGCCTGGAAGCATCCATCGGGTAGCTGGGGCAGGCCATCACAGGCGCCGTGCACACCCAGCAGGCGCTCCAGGCGGTCGTAGTAGGGAGCCAGGTCGGCAGTGCCGATCGGCCAGCAGGGGCCGATGCCGTCGTGGGCGGCCGCCTGGAAGTCGTAATCCGAGAGGCGCAGGGTGATCCCCCCCCCAGGTGAGGCTCTTGCCACCCACCTGGCGCCCGCGGGTCCATAGGAAGGGCTGATCGGCCGGGGTGGTGTAGGGGTTCTGCCGTTCGTCGACGAACAGCTCCGGATTGTGCTTCCAGTAGCCCGGATGGTGGGCCTGCTGGCGCTGGCGGCCGGAGCTGAGGTGGGCCAGCCGCCGCAGGCTGTTGAGCGGTTCGCTGCCAAGGGCGCGGCTAGCGGTGAGTTCGGCGCCGGCCTCTAGCACCAGCACCCGCAGTCCGGCCTCGGCGAGCACCATGGCTGCCACCCCGCCGGTGGCGCCAGAGCCCACCACCACCGCATCCCAGGGGGCATCAGGGGCCGGCGGCGAAAGCATGGGCTGATCAGGCGGGCAAGGGGGGCAGACGCTAGGCCAGGGCTGCGACCTACAAAAAACCCCTACCGGATCTGAAATCCGGCAGGGGTTGTTCTGAAGTGGTGGCGGGGGCGAGATTTGAACTCGCGACCTTCGGGTTATGAGCCCGACGAGCTACCAGGCTGCTCTACCCCGCGCTGGTTTGCTAATGATACCAGCGGGGTGTCCCCCGCTACCGATCGCCCACCCCCTCCGGCTCAGCGCCTGCGGCCCATCCCCAGCGGCTCAGTCGAAGCGCAGCTCGCCGAGCACCTCCAGGCGCAGGTGGGGGGCAGGGTTGAGAAAGCGCTGGCGCAGCTCCTCGAGGGTCATGGGGGTGAGCCAGTCGAGCTGCTCCAGCAGCTGCAGGGCCACCGCGTGCTTAGCCCGAGCGGAGCCGTCCTCCACCTTGATCGCCAGACCCAGTCCTTCGCTCACGCGGCTGATGCATTGGATGCCCTCGGCGCCGCCCTTGCTGATCACCTGGCCGTGGCCGCGGCGCATCAGTTC
>JAWOHV010000206.1:0-6968 GCA_046484965.1 Prochlorococcaceae cyanobacterium | reverse complement strand
TGGTTAAGGCGTAACGGCCACACATGGGCCCATCCTGCCGGCCGTCCATCGCTCTAGCTTGGGCGGCAGTTCAGGGCGCCAGAGCCATGGCCATCCGCCAGGACGACAACCGACCGAACCGCCGCTTCGGAATCATCAACCTGGTGTTGATCGGGCTGGGAGCGCTGCTGCTGTTCAGCAGTTTCCTGCCCAATGGGGCCATGCAGGTGCCGCGGGTGCCCTACTCGCTGTTCATCGACCAGGTGAACGACGACAACGTCAAGCGCGCCTACATCACATCCGACCAGATCCGCTACGAGCTGAAGGCTCCGCAGGCTGAAGGGGCGCCCACGGTGCTGGCCACCACGCCGATCTTCGACATGGACCTTCCCCAGCGCCTTGAGCAGCATGGGGTGGAATTTGCCGCCGCACCACCGCGCAAGCCGAACATCTTCACCACCATCTTGAGCTGGGTGGTGCCGCCACTGATCTTCATCGTGGTGCTGCAGTTCTTCGCCCGCCGCAGCGGCATGGGAGGCGGAGCCCAGGGAGCGCTGAGCTTCACCAAGAGCAAGGCGAGGGTGTATGTGCCCGATGAGGAATCACGGGTCACCTTCGCCGATGTGGCCGGTGTGGATGAGGCCAAAGCTGAACTCAACGAGATCGTTGACTTCCTCAAAAAACCAGAGCGCTACGCCGCCATTGGCGCCCGCATCCACAAGGGTGTGCTGCTGGTTGGCCCTCCCGGCACCGGCAAAACCCTGCTCTCCAAGGCCGTGGCCGGCGAGGCGGGCGTGCCGTTCTTCATCATCAGCGGCTCGGAATTCGTGGAGCTGTTTGTGGGTGCCGGTGCCGCCCGCGTACGGGATCTATTTGAAGAAGCAAAGAAAAAGGCTCCCTGCATCATCTTCATCGACGAACTTGATGCCATCGGCAAGAGTCGTTCCGGCTCCATGGGAGTGGTGGGCGGCAACGACGAGCGCGAGCAGACGCTCAACCAGCTGCTCACCGAGATGGATGGCTTCGCCTCCCAGGAGAAGCCTGTGATCGTGCTGGCAGCCACCAACCAGCCCGAAACCCTCGATGCCGCCCTGCTGCGCCCAGGCCGCTTCGACCGGCAGGTGCTGGTGGACCGGCCCGACCTCTCCGGCCGCCGCACGATCCTCGACATCTATGCCAAGAAGGTGAAGCTCTCCGAGGGCGTCGACCTCGATCGCATCGCCCAGGCCACAGCCGGCTTTGCCGGCGCCGACCTGGCCAACCTGGTGAACGAGGCAGCCCTGCTGGCGGCCCGCGTCAACCGCACCTCCGTGGATCAGGGAGATCTCAACGAGGCGATCGAGCGCGTTGTGGCCGGCCTGGAGAAGAAGAGCCGCGTGTTGCAGGCCGATGAAAAGAAGGTGGTGGCTTACCACGAGGTGGGCCACGCGATCGTGGGCCACCTGATGCCCGGCGGCAGCAAGGTGGCCAAGATCTCGATCGTGCCCCGCGGCATGAGTGCCCTGGGCTACACCCTGCAACTTCCCACCGAGGAGCGCTTCCTCAACTCCAAGGAAGACCTCGAAGGCCAGATCGCCACCCTGCTGGGGGGCCGCAGCGCCGAGGAGGTGGTGTTCGGTGAGGTGACCACCGGCGCCGCCAACGACCTGCAGCGCGCCACCGACATCGCTGAGCAGATGGTGGGCACCTTCGGCATGAGCGAAACCCTCGGCCCCCTGGCCTACGACAAGCAGGGCGGCAGCCGCTTCCTCGGCGGCCCCTCCAACCCCCGCCGGGTGGTGAGCGATGCCACCGCCCAGGCGATCGACAAGGAAGTGCGCGCCCTGGTGGACTGCGCCCATGAGCGGGCCCTGGCAATCCTCAAGCACAACCGCGATCTGCTGGAGCGCATCTCCCAGGAGATCCTGGAGAAGGAGGTGATCGAGGGCGACGAACTCAAGAACCTGCTGGCCGAAAGCGTGTTGCCCGCCGAAGCCGTGCTGGCGGCTTGATGTTTTGCCAACCGCCATGCACCGAAGCCAACGACCAACCGCAGGCCGCGATCCAAAGAAATTTCAGCTTATGGAAAGGCCCTGCACCCAAGGTTCGTTCAGCCCGCGCTCATGTAGACCCCGGACCGCATTAGCTAGGTCATGACTTAGCCAATGCAGCCCGGTAACAGTGCTCCCCGGCTCGTTATCCCCAGCTCGCTAACCCGCAACAACTAGGCAGCGGAAGGCAAAACCTTCGCTTCGCAGCACCCTCGCCAGCGCCGAACCATTCATTACCCAGGCCAACCCTTGACGCCGGGGCCCCCGATCCCCGATAAGGGTTCTTTGAAACCGGCCGATGGGCGCCGCCGCCGCCAGCTCCACCTCCACCTCCCTACCGGCGGCCCTGGCCGACCTGCACGGCGCTGATCTGCTCTCAGCGGCCGATCTCACTGCCGAGCAAACCATTGCCCTGCTCCATCTGGCCGCCGACCTGAAGGCAGGCCGCAGCCGCATCGACCTGGCAGGCAAGGTGCTGGGCCTGATCTTCAGAAAGGCCTCCACCCGCACACGGGTGAGCTTCACGGTGGCGATGGCCCGCCTGGGGGGGCAGACGATCGACCTCAATCCCCAGGTGAGCCAGGTGGGCCGGGGCGAGCCGGTGGCCGATACGGCCCGGGTGCTCAGCCGCTATGTGGACGCCCTGGCGATCCGCACCTTCGCCCAGAGCGAACTGGCGGAGTACGCCCACTGGGCCTCGATCCCGGTGATCAACGCCCTCACCGACCTGGAGCACCCCTGCCAGGCCCTGGCCGACTACCTGACGCTGCAGGAGGCGTTTGGCGAGATCCAGGGCCTCACCCTCAGCTACCTGGGCGACGGTAACAACGTGGCCCACTCGCTGATGCTGTGCGGCGCCCTGCTGGGGGTGAACGTGCGCATCGGCTGCCCCCTGGGTTTCGAGCCCGATGCTGGGGTACTCGAGCAGTCGCGGGCCCTGGCAGCCGCCAGCGGTGCAACGGTGGAGGTGCTGCACGAGCCGGTGGCGGCGGTGCGCGGCGCCCAGGCCCTCTACACCGACGTGTGGGCCTCGATGGGCCAGGAGGAGGAGAAGGCAGCCCGGGAGGAGGCTTTCAGCGGCTGGTGCCTGGATGAGGCCCTGATCGCCGAGGCCGCCCCCAGGGCGATCGTGCTGCACTGCCTGCCCGCCTACCGGGGGCTGGAAATCAGCGCCGGCGCCATCGAGGGCCCCAGCAGCCGCGTGTTCGAGCAGGCAGAAAACCGCCTGCATGCCCAGCAGGCCCTGCTGGCAGCCCTGCTCGGCGGCAGGGGCTGACACCGCTTTTACTTCAAGATGTTTGGCCTACCGACCGACAGCCGCAGACCTGGCTAAGTCTGGAAGGTTCCTGAGCGGCCTCCGCATGCGTTTTCGGCTCGTCGCCGCCATGGCGGCCTTCGCACTCACGGCGGCCCTGCTGCCGCCGGCCAGCGAAGCCAAGCCCCACAGCGGCAAACTCAGGGCGGTGGTTTTCGATGATCTGAAGCCCTTCATCGAGAAGCAGGGCAGCGGTTACGCAGGCCTGGCCGTGGATGTGCTGAATGCCATCAAGGATGAATCGGGGGCAAAGGCGATCCAGTTCATGCCGGCCAGCAGTGTTGAGCAAGGCCTCGAGGCGGTGACCTCAGGCCGGGCCGACATCGCCTGCGCCGTTGCCTTCACCTGGGAGCGCTCCAAAAGCGCGCTCTACACCCTGCCCTTTGCCGTCGGCGGCACCCGCCTGCTGGCTCCCGCGGGCATCGATGGCACACCGGATTCCCTCCAGGGCCGCAGCGTGGGCGTGGTGGAGAACTCCGCCGCCGCCGAGGTGATCGCCAGCGTCGTGCCCGAGGCCCGGCTCCAGGGCTTCAAAACCCCTGCCGAGGCCCTGGCCGCCCTGAACAGCAAGCAGGTGTCGATTCTGGCTGGTCCCAGCTTCTGGCTGATGGCAAACAAAGGCTCCAGCAGCCGCAACCTGGTTCCAACCACCGCCTACGGCCGCTCCGGGATCGGCTGCATCGTGGCCCTGAACAACCCCAGCCTTCTCAGCGCCAGCAATCTGGCCATCGCCCAGATGATGCAGGCCTATGTGGATGGGGATGCCGGCACGCGCGAGATGGTGAACCGCTGGGTGGGCCCCGGTAGCGCCATCCAGCTCCCCGAAGACCAGATCACAGCCTTCTACACCATGATTCTCACCGCCACTGCCGAGATCTCCACCGGCGTCGAAGGCCCCGGCAACTAGGCCTCTCAGTGAGTTCAAGCCACTCCACGCCCTCACCTTCACCCCAGCATCGTTGCTCGATGAAACGCTCCCTGATCGCCTTTCAAGCCCTGCTGGCCTGCAGTGCCGTTTTCTGCCAGAGCTCCGACGCCGCGGTGGTGTTCAACCAGCCGGACCCGGCCAACAACGGCCTTGAGCGCCGAATCGAATCGGCGCGCAACGGCGACTGGAGCAACCTGCTGCGCCCGGCAGAGCTCGAAGGCGAGCAACTGGCCAAGAGCACCTGGAAGAACGGCGGCGGGCATAAGTTCAAGAACAGCCGTGGCAGCGGCACCTGGAAGAACGGCAGCGGTGGTGGCAAATGGAGCAACAGCCGCCCGGCCTGGGGTAACGGCCGTTATCACGGCGGCTGGGGCAACGGTGCCAGCGTGGGCTTCCGCAACGGCGGTGGCTTCATCAACTGGTGATCCGGCCCTCCTTTACCGCTGCAACGGCTGGCCCGGAGCCCGCACTCAGCCAGTTCGGCCCGATCGGTCTGGTGGTGGTTCAGGCCACCTCGCTGTGCAACCTCGACTGCTCCTACTGCTACCTGCCGGACCGGCAGAAGAAGCGGGTCTTCGACCTGGCCCTGCTGCCGCTGCTGCTGCAGCGCATCTTCGAGAGCCCCTTCTGCGGCCCGGAGCTCTCCCTGGTGTGGCATGCGGGCGAGCCGCTCACCCTGCCGAGCAGCTGGTATGACGAGGCCACCGCGATCATCAGGCTTTCCTTGCGGCAATGGCAGGCCGAGGGAATCGACTTCACGCAGCATGTGCAAACCAACGCCACGCTGATCAACGACGCCTGGTGCGACTGCTTCCGGCGCAACAGGATCGTGGTGGGCATCAGCGTGGATGGCCCCGAGGACATCCACGATGCCAACCGCCGCTTCCGCAACGGCCGCGGCTCCCACGCCCTGGCGATGCGGGGGATTGAGGCCCTGCAACGCCACGACCTGCCCTTCCACTGCATTTCCGTGATCACGGCGGCGGCCATGGAGCAGCCGGAGCGGATGTACCGCTTCTTCCGCGACCACGGCATCAGCGCTGTGGGCTTCAACGTGGAGGAACAGGAAGGGGTCCACACCAGCTCCTCGATGCAGGGCAAGGAGCGCGAGGAGCAATACCGCGATTTCCTGCGCAGCTTCTGGCAGCTCAGCGAGCAGGACGGCTTCCCTGTGGTGCTGCGGGAATTCGATCAGGTGATCGGCCTGATCCAGGGCAATCAGCGGATGATGCAGAACGAACTGAACCGCCCCTTCTCGATCCTGAGCGTGGACGCCCAGGGCAACTTCTCCACCTTTGATCCCGAGCTGCTCTCGGTGGCCAGCAGCGCCTACGGCAGCTTCAACCTCGGCCACCTGCAGGAGATCTCGCTGCTGGAGAGCAGCCGCAGCGAGCGCTTCGCGCGCCTCTGGGCTGACATGGGCGCCGGTGTGGACAACTGCCAGCGCAGCTGCGACTACTTCGGCCTCTGCGGTGGCGGCAACGGCAGCAACAAGTTCTGGGAGCACGGCAGCCTGCGGGCCAGCGAAACGCACGCCTGCCGCTTCGGCACCCAGATTCCGGTGCAGGTGCTGCTGGAGCGATTCGAGGCGGGGCCGCCACTCTCTGCCAGCGAGCTGCCTGCCAGCACTGGACAAGCGGCGCGACTTCTGCGATAAGTGGTGGAGTGGTTCATCTGTATTGCCGGTGCCGAGCCCTTCGCCTTCCCTGCATCCGCTCACCAGCGCCCAGCAGGAGCTCTATGCCTGGCTGGAGAGCTTCATCGGCAGCCATCGTCACAGCCCCTCGATTCGCCAGATGATGGAAGCAATGGGCTTGCGCTCACCGGCGCCGATCCAGAGCCGCCTGCGCCATCTGCAACAGAAGGGCTGGATCACCTGGCAGGAAGGTCAGGCCCGCACCCTGCAGCTGCTGGGCGGGGTCAACCCCGGCATCCCGGTTCTGGGAGCCGTGGCCGCCGGAGGCCTGGTGGAAACCTTCGACGATGTGCAGGAGCGCCTGGATCTGGCCCCCCTGCTGGAGACCAAAGGCCTCTTCGCCCTCACCGTCAACGGCGACAGCATGGTGGATGCCCACATCGCCGACGGCGACGTGGTGCTGATGGAGCCCGTAACCGATCCGTCGCAACTCCGGCAGGGCACGATCGTGAGCGCCCTTGTGCCCGGCAGCGGCACCACGCTCAAACACTTCCACCGCAAAGGCTCCCAGGTGCGACTGGAAGCCGCCAACCCCGCCTACGAACCGATCCTGGTGCCGGCCGACCAGGTGCAGGTGCAAGGGCGCCTGGTCGCCGTCTGGCGCCAGGTTTAACCTCCCGCCACGGTGTACGATCTTGCTGCGCCAGAGCGAGGCCTAACGGCCAGCCGGAGCTTCCAGCGCTCCGTTCGCCCAGCGTCCTAAGGGGCCATAGCTCAGCTGGTAGAGCACCTGCATGGCATGCAGGGGGTCAGCGGTTCGAGTCCGCTTGGCTCCATCGATCCATACTCCTTGCATAGCAAGGGGTTTGGATATAGGTGATGGTTGGGGTTCATGGTGGTGCCATCGCATTCCATGACGCCCTCCAGCCAGACAAGCTCCAGCCAGACAGCCTCCAGCCCAACCATCAGCCTCGCTGAGGCCTCCCGCTTCTGGCTGCAGCTGGGGCTGGTGAGCTTCGGGGGGCCGGCCGGGCAGATCGCCCTGCTGCATCGGGAGCTGGTGGAGCGGCGGCGCTGGCT
>JAWOHV010000200.1:0-2950 GCA_046484965.1 Prochlorococcaceae cyanobacterium | reverse complement strand
GCCGTAGAGGTCGAGGCCGTAGTTGGTGGTGATCTGGCTGATCAGCACCAGCTCCTTTACCCCCTGGGCGGCCAGTTGCCTGGCCTCAGCCACGAGGCTCTCGATCGGCCGGGAGCGCTGGTCACCACGCAAGTGGGGAATGATGCAGAAGGCGCAGCGGTAGTCGCAGCCTTCGGCCACCTTCAGATAGGCCACCGCCTCGCTGGTGGTGCGGTAGCGGGGCAGGTGCTCATCGCCCACGAAGGTGGGATTGGCGCTCACCTGGTTCACCCGCTCGCCGGCCTCCACCCGCTCCAGCACCGAAACGATGTGCTGGTAGTCGCCGGTGCCCACGATCGCCTTGGCTTCGGGCAGTGATTCGAGCAGCTCCTCCTGGAAGTGCTGCGCCAGGCAGCCGGCGATGATCAGCTCCTTGCCCTGCTCGGCCAGCTCCACCAGGGTGCGCACCGACTCCTCACGCGCCTCCTGGATGAAGCTGCAGGTGTTGACCACCACCACGGTGGCGTCGGTTTCATCGGCACTCACCCCATAGCCGGCCTCGGCCAGAAGACCGAGCATGTGCTCGGTGTCCACCCGGTTCTTCTCGCAGCCCAGGTGGGCGAAGGCCACTGTCTTTTTGCTCATGGGGGCTGCGATTGTTCTGCTGCGCTCCGGGCTGGAGCGGCCGAGCTCCGGCCATCCTTCACCCTACTGAGAGGGATTGCGGGATCTGGACTATGGCTGAGATCACACGCTGGCAGGGGCTGTTCAGCGCACCTTGCCCCCTGATCGGGGTGGTGCACCTGCAGCCCCTGCCGGGTTCGCCGCGCTGGGGTGGGGATCTGGCGGCGGTGGAACGGGCGGCCCTGGCGGATGCGCAGGCCTACCGGGCCGGCGGGGCCGATGGGCTGATCGTGGAGAACTTTGGTGACGCACCCTTCTTTGCTGGCTCGGTGCCCGCGGAAACCGTGGCGGCGATGGCGCGCCTGGCCGCGGCGGTGGTGGCTGCGGCTGGGCCGCTGCCGGTGGGCGTCAATGTGCTGCGCAACGATGGCCTGGCGGCGCTCGGGGTCGCAGTGGCCAGCGGCGCCCGCTTCCTGCGCGTCAATGTGCTCACCGGTGCCAGCGTCACAGATCAGGGCCTGATCCAGGGGCAGGCCGCGGAGCTGCTCCGCCGTCGCCGCCTGTTGGCTGCCGATGGCCCCCACAGCGGCATCGCCATCCTGGCCGATGTGCTGGTCAAGCACGCCGCTCCGCTTGCCCCCCTGGCGATCGAGGATGCGGTTCGCGACACCATCGGCCGCGGCGGTGCCGATGCCGTGATCGTTTCCGGCGGCGGCACCGGCGAGCCCACGGCCCTGGCGGATCTGCAGCGGGCCCGGGCGGCGGCGGCGGCGGCCCCTGTGCTGGTGGGAAGCGGCTGCAGCGCCGCCACGGCGGCCGAACTGGCCCGCCACTGCAATGGCGTGATCGTTGGCAGCGCCCTCAAGCGCGGCGGAGAGCTTGAGCAACCCGTGGACCCAGAGCGGGTGAGGCAGCTGCGGCGGTTGCTGTCACAATCGCTGTAGTGAAGGATTCCATGGGTGACCAGCAGCCGCCTGAGCCAGCGCCTCAGTAGTCAGCGCCGCAGCAGCAAGCCGAGTCGCCGCTGGATCCGGGTGGCGATGGCCGTTCTGGCCACAATCGGTGCGATCGACACCGGCGCGATCACGCTCAAGCGCTGGGGGCTGCTCGGACCCCTCAGCTGCCCTGGCGGTGCCGAGGGCTGCGACAAGGTGCTCAACAGCGCCTGGGGCACGATTTTCGGCCAGCCGCTTTCGCTATACGGCTTTCTGGCCTACACCGCCGTGATGCTGCTGGCCGTGCTGCCGCTGCTGCTCAATGGTGAGGCCCGCAGCCGCCTGCAGGACTCCAGCCGCTGGGGGCTGTTCCTGATCAGCACCGGCATGGCGGTGTTCAGCCTGCTGCTGATGGGCCTGCTGGTGTTCCAGATCAAGGCTTTCTGCTTCTTCTGCGTGCTCTCGGCCCTGCTGAGTGCGGCCCTGTTCGTGCTCAGTCTGATCGGTGGCGACTGGGACGATCGCGGCCAGCTGCTCTTCCGTGGGGTGCTTGTGGCCCTGGCGGTGGCGCTGGTGGGGCTGGGCTGGGCCGCCTCGGCCGACCGGCCCGCGGCCCTTGCCAGCAAAGGGGTGCCGCCGCCGGTGCTGGCCGCCAGCACCGACGCCAAGCTGGCCCTGGCCGACCACCTGCGCAGCAGTGGCGCCGTGATGTATTCGGCCTACTGGTGCCCCCATTGCCATGACCAGAAGGAGCTGTTCGGCCGCCAGGCCACAGCCCGCCTGCGGATCGTGGAATGTGCCGCCGATGGCCGCAACAGTGAGAAGGCCCTCTGCGACAGCAAGAAGATCGAGGGCTTCCCCTCCTGGGAGATCGCCGGCAGCATTGATTCAGGCGTCAAACCGCTGGAGGTGCTGGCCGAGCGCAGCGGTTTCAAGGGTCCCAGAAAGTTCGAATGAAACTCGCTCAGCCAATCGCTCAGCGGTTGCCTGGTGCCGGCACCCGCGCAGCTTCCCCTGGCACCGGCGCCGTGCTGATGCCGCAACCCCGTTGCTGCAGGGTGTGGCGCTGCCAGAAGGGCTGGGGGCTGGGGGCATCGGTGCGGTAGTGGCCGCCGCGGCTTTCCTCCCGGAAGGCGGCGGCCTCGATCAACCGCTCAGCCACCACCAGGCGCTGGTACAGCTCCTGCCAGTCTTCGAGGCTGCTGGCCTGGTCGCTGTCGAGCTCCAGGCCATGGCCTGGCTCCAGGGCCGCGCTGGCGGCCAGCAGGGGCGAGGCCTCCAGCTCCTGCCGCTGTGCCCGCACCTGGATCCGCGCCTGGCGCAGGCTGGGGCCCTGTCGCTCCACCCCGGCCACCTGCCAGCAGAGCTGGCGCAGCTCCTGGATGCGCTCTGCCGGATCTTGCCGCCCGGGG
>JAWOHV010000191.1:0-3785 GCA_046484965.1 Prochlorococcaceae cyanobacterium | reverse complement strand
GAATGGCCCTGCGAACACCGGCAGCCAGCCTGAAAATGGCATAGGCTCCAGAAGCATGCCACATGCCTGTTGACGTGCCATTCCTGTCTTGAGGGGTCCATCCCGGCCTGCGATGAGTGAGTTGTCAGCTGCCGTGGAAGTCAGCCTGGGTCGGCAGGGGCGGCTGGTGATTCCGGCGCAGCTTCGGCGCTCCCTGGGCCTGGAGGAAGGCGATCGGCTGGTGGCGCGCCAGGAAGCCGATCGCCTTGTTCTGGAGAAGCCGGAGCAGATCAAACAACGTCTGAAGGCTCGCTTTGCTCGGGTGCCTGTGGAGCGCAGGCTTGTGGAAGAACTGATCGCCGAACGCCGCGTGGAGAGCCAGCGGGAGGGCGTGGGGTGACGGTGGTGCTGGATGCCTCTGCCCTGCTGGCTTACCTGCTCCAGGAGCCAGGCGGCGACGTGGTGGATGGACTGTTGAGCGACGCGCGGATGGCCAGTGTGAACTGGGCTGAGGTGGTGCAGAAGTCGCTCTCCGCAGGGGTCGACGTGGCGGGCATGCGGGAGGAGCTGCTGGCCCTGGGGATGCAGGTGGAGCCTTTTCTGGCCGTGGATGGCGAGTGCGCCGGCCAGTTGTGGTCTCACACACGGCAGCAGGGCCTGTCTCTCGGGGACCGCGCCTGCCTCAGCCTGGGCCTGCGGCTCGGCCTGGCGGTGGTGACCTGCGATCGGGCCTGGGCTCAGCTGCCGCTGGAGCTGGAGGTTCAGGTCCTGCGCTGAGATGACCCGGCCACGCCGGTTCCATCCAGGACTGTGGAGCTGGAGCTGCAGCGGCGCTTCGGCAGCGTCTTCGAAGACTCCTGATGGACTTGGTCTATGGCCAAGCTGATCAGGTCGCTGAGAGGCGCCGCCATGCAGGAGGGGCCAATGCGAATGGCGAATGTGCACCAGGCCAAGACCCACCTGTCGCGTGGCACCGCCCGTTCCCCAGCGCATCCCTTGGCGACTGCGCAGCTGGGAGTCCAGCCCCCTGCTGCCGGAGGCGCCGCAGCCATGAGCAATGGGGACGCCTACCTGCTGGACAGCCACGCTTTGCTCTGGTGCTGGTGAGTGTGGCTTCTGTGTGGGAGCTCAGCCTCCAGCACCACCAGGGCAAGCTTCCCGAGCTGAGCGGCGCCATCAGCGATCTGCCGGGGTTGCTGCAGGCTGATGGCTTCGAGCCGCTCAGTGGCCACCAGAGGGGAGCACAACCCTTGCGGCAAGAGGCCCGCAGCACCCACGTCAGGACTTAAGCATTTATACCCATTTTCCTCTGCGGTTGCAGTTGCATTGGGGCGTGCCTTTCTCGGCCAACGACCATGCCCCTCCAACCCGGCGTCCTGGTGAGTTACTGCGCCAGCCCCGACGCCACCTATCAGGTGGTCAACGTGGACGACTTCAGCGACTGCGTCTGGCTGCGCCGCTTTCCCCTCCGCGAGCGGCGCTTGCCCACCTTTGGTGTTCCGACGCACCTGGTGCGGCCCATCGCCAGCGAGCTGAGCCGATGATTCCCCCCCTGTTCATGGTGTTTCACCGCCTGATGCATGCCGCCTGGAGCATCGGCTCGATAGCCATGCGGCTGGCCGTGGCGGCCATGGGTTTCGACCTGCTGCTGCACGGGGCTGGACTGGTCTGATCGACCTGGCGGCCGCGGGGGAGGCGCCTCCAGGGGCTGGGCCCAAGAGCCTCTCTACTCACCCAAATCCCCGCGCCGCTCCCCGGCTGCCTGGCGTCAGCAGCGGGATCTCGACCTCGGCCCCCTGCTCGATCCCCACCCGCAGGGCTTCCACCAGCAACACGACAGCAGAGGGAAGCTGCGGCACCGCCTGTAGCCCCCACTGGCGCCGGGGGCATCGTTGGATGCAGTGGTTCCAGCCCGGCGTACGCGGGTCTTATTTCTGCCAGCCTGAGCTGACAGGCCCTTCCTCAGGGCCGAACCTGGAACCGGTTGCCCTTTATCTCATGCCACCCGCTGCCAGGCGTGCACCAGCACAGTTAGCAGCACTGCAGCTGCACGTAACGCTCAACGACATCGAACCCCGGATCTGGAGGCGCTTCTGGGTGGAGGACACGATCACCCTTGGTCGACTGCATGAGGTGCTGCAGATCGTGATGGGGTGGCTGAACTACCACTTTCACCAGTTCATCACCGGTGAGCGCTCCGACGAGCAGATTTTTTACACACCGCCCTGGGATGACGGTTTCGGCGACCCTGAGTTCATCGCCCGTCAGCGCGATGAACTCAGGGTCAAGGCCCGCACCATCCTTCCCCTTGTGAAGGACTCAGTGATCTACGAGTACGACCTGGGCGACAGCTGGCAGCACACCCTGTTGCTGGAGAAGGTGCTGCTCGACACTGGCCTCAAGATCCAGCTGCACCCCAACGGCACCGCGATCGAGGCCTGCCATCAGGCCGTGCACGCCATGGGCTGCCCCCGCATCTACACCACCGTGAAGTTCAACACCCGCATCAATCGGGACCAGATGCTGGAGGACAAGGTGGCCAGCCTTGAGGCGTTGCTCCAACAGCTGCCGGAAAGGTGTCAATGAGAAGGGCTAGGGCCGGTTGCAGGGCTTGGGCTCGCGCTGCTCTGGTCGAGGACACTGATTCATTAATAGAACTGCCTGCCTTGCTTGTCAGTACGGCAAGCCGATCAAGGCTGTGGGGGCATCAACTTCCAAGAGGGCCAGCTCACCATTAAGGGCTGCAGAGCGCCCAGCCGGCCTTGCGTTTCTCACCCCAGAACTTCAGGGCTTCCGTTCGTCTCAACTCCTGCCTGTGCTTCAGCAAAGGGATCTCCTGATCGGGAAGTAAGTAACTTACAGGTGGTCACCTCGGCCTTTGGTTCTGTCAAGCGACATCCGGAATTAGTGCTGGACCAGTTTTCGCTGTCGCCTGATATCCTGAATGAAGACTACGGACACTTCTGTCCTGACACTTGAGGACATGGAATCAGAGGAGTGGGTGATGATGCGATCAGTCCAGCGAGCGTTATGAGGCATCCGCATGCCAGGGCTACTGTTAAATGATAACTTGATTGCTATGAGCCAAGCCAAGGAAGTGTCAGTCCAAAGGCATCGATTTGATCCATCACGATTTTGTTGAGAACACGGCCTAGAACTACCTGTGGTTCATCAGCTCGAATTGGGATGACCGAATGTTGGATGGTCTTCGATTGATTCGACCCTTTGACGATTTTGCGCCTGATCAGGGAGTTTCCTGCTTCCAGTCCACAAACATAGGCTCTTTCCTGACAAAGACCTTTGGCGCCATGCTCTTTGTCACCCATCCGCACCCAGTCACCAGCGCAGACGATTGTCTCTACTGAGGTTTCCAAGGGTGGGCGCTTCCTAAAACTGCCGGGAGAGAAGTGAGACACAGAATCTGGATAACGCCGTACCTCGTAATCAACTACCTTCGCGTTCCTAAATTCAGGATGAGCAATGGGAAGCAAGTCATGCATAAGTCGATCAATAATCTCTTGGTCATTCATCACTACGATGGCAGATGCGTTGTAAAAGTCGCTTGCAATCACGGAACCCTGCGGCTGGTCATGACCCCATAGCGCCCGCTCCGATTCTTTTTGCAGTTGGTCAAGCATGAAAAAGGTGCCTCCAGCGCCCTTCAGCGATTCGAAGCGAGAGAAAACATTGGCTGGGTAAGCGATTGGAACATAGCGATCCAGCCACAGACGTGTTGAAACGACATCGATCGAACCGAGAGATGCAGCGGCAACAAGCTCTGGCGCTGCTTTGCTGCATTCTGGAGA
>JAWOHV010000186.1:0-8727 GCA_046484965.1 Prochlorococcaceae cyanobacterium | reverse complement strand
GATCTTTGCTCTGGGCAGGGATCACCATCGCCGACAGATCCAGCTCATCGACCAGATCGAGCAGGAAATACACTGATGGTCAGCGGTCAGCCAGTCACTCGGCGAGGCCGGCAGCAAGGAGGTCTGCTCCGGCTGCCAGGGGCGAAAGGTCTTGCGCTTCTGCATGCCCCATTTTATCGCCCAGATCCACTGCTGTCACTGGGATCTGGGCAGATTCAGGTGCGTCTGTGGAGCGTCGCTGGGAGATCTACGCGCAACAGCCTCTTAGATCTTCCAGCCACTACTGGCATTCGGCACGCCACCGTCACCCTGCCCCTTTGATCGCGGAAAGTCCAAAGTCGGCTTCGAGCCTCCGAAGACCTCCTCTCGTACCGCGGTGGCCGGGGTGACAGGAAGCTCCTTCTGGTAGGTGGCTCCACCTCGGAGGAGTTCCTGCTGTTCAGAGTTCAGCTCGATAAGCATCGGGAAGAGTGAAACAATTTTGCACCATAGCATCGCGCTTCGCGCGTATGTGCAGCGAATGCCGCTGTCCGCCTCTCAGCAAACCCTCACACGTAGATGAACTATGCGCTGCTGCTGAGGTTCAAGCCAGACGCTAACTGAATAGCTCCCTGCCGGGCACTTCCACAAAGCCTTCTGCGCCGGAGCGGAGGCGCGGAATTAGCAAGAGGAGCAGGCCGCAGGCGCCGAATCGCGCTAGTACAAGTGTGCGCATTCGTAATGGGCCATGGGAGCTGTTCCGCGCCGGCAGGCGGCGATCAACGCAGAAGCCGAAACGCCGATCGAGGCATGGCCCTACCTCGACACCGACGTGCTGGCGAAAACCCGCAGCCGCAAGGTCTGCATGACCTGCCACTGGTTCAGGCACCACGCCGGGGTGAACTGCATCCCGCTGCTCACCTGCCAGCTGCACCAGGGCCTGATCGCCCATGGCGATCACATCACCAGCCGCTGTCAGGGCTGGACGGACGACATGGTGCGCCAGAAGGGCTGGGCGCCGGAGGTGGCCTGAGCAGGCAATGCACGTTGGTAATGACAGCAAGCGCCCACCGCTATCGCCCCAGGAGGGCTGGATCAGCGATGGCCGCCAGGTGCTGCACTTCCGGCCACTCCGTTACGACCGCTGGAGCCAGGCGCTGGAAGTGACATTCGGCGAGCTGCTGCCGAATCAACCGGCGCCTCTTCTGAAGCGCAGAAAGGAACTGCAAAGGGAGGCCGCGATTGAGCTGTGGAGCAAAAAGCAGAAAGAGGGCTGGAAGCCCTGCCCGCCGCAGTGGCAGCCGCCACAGCGACCTCAGAAGAGGGAACAACCGCCCTGGCCTTGAGCTTGAGCTTCTGAAGGAGCGACCAGAGCACGTAGCAGCAGAGGCTCAGCCAAAGAACGGCTGCTGTTCAGCAAACAGAGTCTGGGTAGGTGATCCTTTCTGCCCGTAGAAAATGCTCAAATCATTTGAGCCAGTAACCCAGCACCAGATGCAAGGAGCGGCACCCCAGTGCTGTACAGCTCGTTAAGGCGGGCATCCATGCCGCGGACCGTCTTGCCGATCTTCGCCATCGCCGGCATGGCCGGGTTGGTCAGGACGTAGACGATGCCTTCGCTCAGCAAAAGAATCTGGACCTGAGGTTATGGAAGAACATCAGGCTGGGGGCCACAAGTCTCGGTATCGCCAGCGTCGATGGCATCAAGCCACGCAAACAGCAGTGTCCAGCGATCCGTGCCTTCCAGGCGCTCGGCCTGGATCACGCTCATCCGCGCCTGGGGTGATCCGCTCGGACGATGTCCATGAAAGGGGCCGCCCGAGCACCGGACAGACCTTGGAGGGGTGATCGGCGTGGTGAGGCGTCATGGATTGAGGTTCTCCTCACGCCACTATTGATCAGCACCCCAGCGGCGGCGGCGATGGGGTGACCGTTGAGCTCGGCCAGCCAGCCGTGCTAAGTTTAGACGATTATTTGCATGCTCTTAATGAAATTGTTCTTAGAGCTTTCAGACCGGCATCAAGAAAATTGCCTAGGCGGAGTAAGCGGGGTTGGCTTTAACGCATCCCGCTTTTCAGTAGGCTCTAACAACAAAGGCGGCAATTCTCTCGCCGGCAGCAGTCTTGCGTCTCGTTGGGGCGAATCTACTTCGCCTGGTTCAGCAGCTTTCATTGATCTTGCACAGCAAGACCTTGGCCCTAATCCTATTGCGCCCGGTCTTGCGCCCTGATAGCCGCGGTCTTCAGCTGCTCCCGCGCACCGAAAAACCGCCGCGTGAGCAGGTAACGCTGCAGCGCTACGCCCATTTGTCATAACAAGAACTTACTAGATAGCTGCAATAGCATCACCCAACCCCCTGACCCACTGTGCTGACAACGATCAGCAGCGATCTTTGAAGCGGCCTAGGCAGAACCGGGCAGATCCAAGCTGCGAAACGGGTGTGCGAAGCGGGTGCCGGGCGCTGGTTTTCACCGGTATCGGGCCAGCGTTGGCAAGCGATCGGCCGCATGGGTCAACGTTGAGTCAAGCAGGCTCAAGTGGCAGGTCACTACTGCTCTGAGTTATAGAGAAGCTTTTCTGCATGTTTGCTCTGAGCCGCTGCCGTTGCCAAGAGGGCTTACCTCAGGAGAGTGTGGTTCATCATCATCGACGATATGCCAGCCAGGTTTTCCCCGGCAGACAATCTCTTCGATCAGCACGTTTGCTTACTGCACCGCGCAGGCGATATAGAGGCAATGCATAGACAATACAAGTTTTGCATATTTTCTTCTTCTCTCCGTCATCGACGAAATCGTTAATCGCATCGGCCAGATTATCGGCCAGATTATCGGCCAGATGCTCGGGCCCACTCAATGCCACAGCGGCTCCGCACGAGTTGTAGCGTTGCTTCTGGGGTGGTTTTCAGGCGGGATGGTGCCGTAGGCGGACAGCTCCACGATCCAGCTGGTGCCGATCCAGGCCTTGTGAATGTGCCCCGGTGCCTCTTACCGCTGCGCTGAAACCTTCGGCTACGGCCCACAGCCTTCAAGTGATGTTGCGGCCGTGGCCCACCGCATGATCGCTTGCCTCAACAGGGATGTGCCGCTCCCGCTGGTACTGGCTGAGAATCTGGCGGTGGAGCGTCTTCTGGTTCGCCTACTCCTTCTCTTCGAGAAGGCTTTGCCTACGGAGCAGCCTTCGGCTTGAAAGGGAGTAGTAAATCCCCTGCTCTTTGAGCCTCAGAAAAGGCGAATGGATGTGAAGAGCGTCAGCCTGAATGAGAACGCCGTTGGGATCCACTCGCTGAGTAGCTGCCGGAGCACCGCCCGCTCGTGGTACTTGCCGTTGGCGTAGCAGGCTTGGCTGACCGCCACACCCAGGGCCGGAGGCCACAGGCTGAACCGCCGCCAGCCGTGGGCTCGATCGAGCCCTTCAGGGTTTTGCAATCTCACACAAGCGGGTCGAGATCGCACGAGCGGGTCAAGATCGCCTGCACCACCTGGAATCTGAGCAATTGTCCGATTGCGCAGCGCAGCGCAGATGGCGGCCACGTCACCTTGGAGAACTAAGTAGCGGGATGCCTGCTGAGCCGGGCTGGCCCCTGGGCCGGTGATCGGATGTCAGGCAGCGGGGCGCTGGGTCCCACTTTTTGCTTGCCTGCCAGCAGCCCTCCCTACCCTGAGCCTGATCGCCTGCCGACATGGCCCGCCCAGTCTGCGTTGAGCAGCACTCCGAGGAAGACTGCGGCGCCGCCTGCATCGCCACCGTGGCGCTGCAGCATGGCAAGCGCCTGCCCTTGGCCCGCATCCGCGAGCTGGTTGGCACCGGTGCCGGCGGCACCACCTTGCTGGGGTTGCGCAGAGGCGCCGATGCGGTGGGCTTTCATGCCCGCGCCGTGCGAGCTGCGCCCGATCTGATCGATCAGCTCGATGCCATCCCCCTGCCGGCGATCTGCCACTGGAAGGGCAACCACTGGGTGGTGCTGCACGGCCGCCAGGGCAACAAATTTGTG
Organism: Prochlorococcaceae cyanobacterium; assembly: GCA_046484965.1. Taxonomy (GTDB): domain Bacteria; phylum Cyanobacteriota; class Cyanobacteriia; order PCC-6307; family Cyanobiaceae; genus JAWOHV01. The sequence goes on along the minus strand of JAWOHV010000186.1, from coordinate 4,757 downwards.
GTGGCCGACCCGGGCGTGGGCCTGCGCCAGCTGAGCCGTGATGAGTTTTTGAAGGGCTGGAGCAACGGCGTGATGCTGCTGCTCGAGCCCGATCACAGCCGCCTGGGCGAGCAGGAGGAGGAGAGCCGCCATCCGCTGCTGCGCTTTCTGCCCCTGGCCCTGCCCTATCGCGGCCTGCTCGCCCAGGCCCTGGGCATCAACATCGTGCTGGGCCTGCTCGGCCTCACCATGCCGCTGCTGATGCAGCTGCTCACCGACGACGTGCTGGTGCGGCGCGACAGCCAGCTACTCACCAGCCTCGGCCTGGGGATGCTGCTGCTCTTCGGGTTCCGCACCGTGATGAGCACCATCCAGGGCCACATGGTGGGGCACTTCGCCCAGCGCCTGCAGCTGGGGATGCTGATGAACTACGGCCACAAGCTGCTGCAGCTGCCGATGACCTACTTCGACAGCCACCGCAGCGGCGAAGTGGTGGCCCGCATCGGCGATGTGAACCAGATCAATTCGATGATCGGCGCCATCGTTCTGGGCATGCCCAGCCAGGCCTTCATCGCGCTGATCTCCTTCATCGTGATGATCACCTACAGCGGCCCGCTCACCGCCGCCTCCCTGCTGGCCTTTGCCCTGGTGACGGGTGTGGGGCTGTTGTTTGTGCCGGCGATGCGGCGTAAAACCCAGCGCCTGATCGTGGAGGCGGCCGACAACCAGGGCTTTCTGGTGGAGGTGTTCCGCGGCGCCCAGGTGCTCAAGACCACCGAGGCCACGCCCCAGGCCTGGGATGAATACCAGAGCAACTTCGGCAAGTTGGCCAACCTGCGCTGGGGCACGATGCAGCTGGGCCTGTTCAGCTCCGCCACCACCGGCCTGCTCTCCAGCGCCACCACCTTGGCGCTGCTCTGGTATGGCAGCTCCTTTGTGATTGGTGGCCAGCTCAGCATCGGCCAGCTGCTCGCCTTCAATGGCTTCAGCGGCAACGTGCTCGGTTTTCTCAGCGCCCTGATCGGCTTCATGGAGGAATACATCACCGCCCAGGTGGTGTTCCGCCGCCTCTCGGAGGTGCTCGATGGCACGGTGGAAGACCCCACCGCCGCCGACAAGCCCTGGGTGGGCCTACCGCTGGGTAGCGAGATCCGCTGTGAGCGGCTCTCGTTTCATCACGCCGGCCGCGTGGAGCTGCTGCAGGATTTTTCGCTCACCATCCCCGGCGGCCAGTGCACCGCCCTGATCGGCGAATCCGGCTGCGGCAAGAGTACGCTGGCGAAGCTGATCGCGGGCCTCTACCCGCCCCAGGGCGGCTCGATCCGCTACGGCCCCTACGGCCTGCGCGACATCGCCCTTGATTGCCTGCGCCAGCAGGTGGCGCTGATCCCCCAGGAGGCGCAGTTCTTCAACCGCTCGATCTTCGACAACTTCAAATTCGCCTACCCGGATGTGAGCTTCGAGCAGGTGGTGGCCGCCTGCGATCTGGCCCTGGCCGATGCGTTCATCCGCGAGCTGCCCGATGGCTACCAAACGGTGCTCGGTGAATTCGGCGCCAACCTCTCCGGCGGCCAGCGCCAGCGCCTGGCGATCGCCCGTGCCCTGGTGGCCGATCCGCCGGTGTTGATCCTCGATGAATCCACCGCCGACCCCGATCCGGTGCTGGAGCGGCGCCTGATGGACCGGCTGCTGCAGCACCGCGCCGGCCTCACCACGATCATGATCAGCCACCGGCCCAGCGTGATCGTGCGCTGCAATTGGGTGGTGTATCTGGAGCGCGGCCAGGTGAAGTTCCAGGGCCCGCCGGCCGACCTGCGCCACACCGAATCGCTGGCTCCCTATCTGCTGCCGAGCACATGAGCGACCCCGCGAGCCCATCGCGCCCACCCCTGCCCGTGCGGCCGGTGGATGCGGGTTTGGTGCTGCGCGAAGCCAGCAGCGAGGAATTTCTGCCCTCGGTGCGCCTGTGGGTGCGCAGTGCTGGCCTGGTGCTGCTGGGCAGTGCCGCCGCCGGCGTGGCCCTGATGGCGGTGTGGCCCTACCGGGTGGTGGTGCGGGGCACGGGGGTGGTGCGCCCCAGCGGCGAAACCAGCGTGATCAATGCCCCCTTCGCCGGCCAGGTGCGCCAGGTGCTGGTGCAGCCCAATCAGCGGGTGCGGGCGGGCCAGGTGCTGGCGGTGCTCGATCCCACCGATCTCGAGGGCAAGCAGCAGCAGCTCAGCCAGAGCCAGCGGGCCCTGGGCCTGCAGGCCCGGGCCCTGGTGAACCAGGGGCTGGCGGCCTTGCAGTCGGCCGAGCTGGAGGTGGAGAAATCCCAGGCGGCGCTGCGCTTTGCTGAGGCGGAATACCGCCGCTTCCAGCAGCTGGCCGGCACCGGCTCGATCACCGTCACCCAGCTGGAGGAGAAGGCGGAGAGCTACAACGTGGCCCGCGCCAACCTGGCCAAGGCGCGCCAGGCGGTGGCGGAGCAGCGCTCCCGCTCGGTGAGCGACCAGGCCCAGCTGGAGAAGGAGCTGGCCACCAACCAGGCCGAAGTGGGCCAGATCAGCCGCGACCTGGCCAAAACCACCGTGACCGCCCCCGGCCCGGGCGTGCTCTTCTCGCTCAACCTGCGCAACCCCGGCCAGATGGTGGCCGCCGGCGAGGAGCTGGCCCGCATCGCCCCCAGCCAGGCCGGCCTGCTGGTGAAGCTGCTGGTGCCCTCGCAGGACATCACCAACGTGGAGGTGGGCCAGCGCGCTGACCTGCGCATCGCCGGCTGCCCCTATCCGGATTACGGCACCCTCAAGGCCAAGGTGGTGTCGATCGCGCCGGAGGCCTCCCTGCCCTCCAGCCCCGATCGCACCGCCGCCTCCGCCGCCGCGCCGCCACCGATTCAGGCCGGTGGCTATGAGGTGACGTTGCGGCCCGATGGCACCGTGCTGCGCTCCAAAACCCGCAGCTGTGACCTGCGCATCGGCATGGATCTGAGCGCCGATATCACCACCCGGCTGGAAACGGTGCTCGGCTTCCTGCTGCGCAAGGCCCGCCTCAGCACGGGGGTTTGAGGGGTTGCCACCAGCAGCTGACCATCCAGGCATTGGCATTGCGGCGCTAGGCAGGGCCCAGAGCTATGAGCTGGGGGAGCAGATCGCGCACGCGACAGCGCGGCAAGGCCGGCCTGCACGGCGTCCAGCAGGCTGGAGAGCCGGCTCTTGTCTTCCGGCACGCTGTGGCCGGTATCTGTTACCTCGCAGGTAGAGGTACCGCAGGTGCGCTGAGGCTGGGGTCGCCGGCTGCTGCTGATCCTCTGGCATAGGCTCCAGCCCGTTCAGGTGATTAACACCGCCTCCGCAGTAGTTCTGGAATAGTTCTGCGCGAGCGTATCGAGAGCGTCGTTGCCACCATGGATGGTGCCCTGGCTAATGATCCAGGAGCCTGGGCACCACTTTCACCCTTGACCGTCTCAGCGGCGTCCACGCCCGCAAGCCGGAGCTCACCTTCGTGCCGCCCAGCATGGCGGCCCGAAGGGTGTCCCCATCACCCACTAGGACCAGCGACGCGGGAGCGCATCTCACTGGAAGCGAAAGGTGAACGTTGCGGAAAACTGCTCAGCGCGTTTTGCAAATTTGTGTATTTCAGCGCCAGTGAACGAACTATAATCATCAGAAAAGGTAGCCTCTGCGCGCACGGGAAGAGCGCAAAGCTAAAATATGAAAAGCAATTTGTTACGGCACTAGCCGGAAAAATCCACGAATCAAATCTCCGTTTCCGAGTTATCAGACGCAGCTTGCGAGACCATTTCTGGTGGTGGCCTCAAGATTTCGTCCAAGAACGCAGCGGGCGAAGATCTCATCACTGTTTTGACCCCAAATAATCCCCCTGAAAATGTTTACTATGGCGGGCCTTTGGAATATACAGCGTCCACTTTCCCTGGCACCCCAGGCAATGGCAATCGCAATGCACTTTTCGAGCTTACACCTTAATCCTTGGCAATTAATAACCTGCTCGACACGCCACTGAGCAGTTCATACACAAGCACTAGACCTGTCTCGAGCTGATTTCTCACGGCAAAACGGTCGTCGTCGTCTTTCGTAGCTGCTAGGAGCGTATCGCTCGTAGCGCCGCCGCTCACGCCATCCAGCGCAGCTCGGCACTTCTTTCTTTGCCGTCTTCCGCCGAATTTCGGAGGCGGTTCGCTGACTCCTGCTCAGCCGTGGGGGCCTGCCCCCTATCCCGTTGCCATCGCCTCCTGCAGCCTCTATTTCTTCAGGTGGCGCCATAGCTTGTTGAGGTTGTGGGTTGTTCCCCAGAGCATCCATTCCCCATTCACCTTGGCCAGCCCGCGCAGCAGGAAGCGCCGCAGCCCTCGCGCTTCTTTGGTCTGACCAAACACTGGTTCCACGATTGTCTTTCGTCTGGCGTAGATCTCCCGGCCTTCCTTCTTGCGCAACTTGCGGGCCATCTTGCCTACTGCTACGCAGCCTGCGGCTACGGCAATGAACGTCCTGGGGGCCTGGGTGGTGTTGGCCATGGTGCGCTCCAGCATGGGCACCAGGTGCTCTGGATCCGGCGGTTGGTTGCTGACGCCCATCGCCACGATCACCTGGTGATCGCCATCGACGGCCGCTTGGCAGCTGTAGCCCTGCAGCAGGTTGCCGTCGCTTTTCATGATGTGGCTGTCTGGATCTGTGTAGTTCCGCTGCGCAGCGGCCGTGGGACTGCCATCGGCCCGATGGGCCAGGCCGCGATGGGGCATGGCGTCAGCCGGCTGAGGATCCAATCCTTCGGGTTCAAGG
>JAWOHV010000161.1:0-6392 GCA_046484965.1 Prochlorococcaceae cyanobacterium | reverse complement strand
TTTCACGGTGTTGCTGCAGCCGCCGCCCCAGCGCGGTGCCTACGGCCAGTTCGACCCCCGCAGTGGCCGGCGGTGGGTGGCGCCGATTGCCTTTGATCTGGGAAGCGGCCGGCAGACCTTTCTGCACGAGGCGGTGCATGCGGTGCAGGGCTGCCCCACCGGAAGGCTCACCCCGATCGGCTGGAAGCTGGCGCTGGCGCCGGTGGTGCAGCAGGATATTGGCGGCATCCTCACCAGGGGCTACCACCCCAACCAGATGCTGCTGGAGCGGGAGGCCTTCGCCATGCAGGGCCAGGCCGATGCGCCGATCAGGGTGCTGGCGGCCCTGCGTGTGCGCTGCCATTCGCGCTTGGTAAGGTCGCGCTGATGGGTGAGTGGGGCCATGGCCGTGGGGATGCCGCTCAACCGACGCCGGCTTCTGGCCCTGGGGCTCTCGGGCCTGGGAGCGGCGGGCTGGCAGGCCTGGACGGCCAGCCGCGCCGGCAGCCAGGCGCCACTCCCATCCCGACTTCCATCCCGGCTGCCTCTCCGGGGGGATCAGCGCCTTGTGCTGATCAGCGATCTCAACAGCAGCTACGGCTCCACCACCTACATCCCCGAGGTGCAGAAGGGGATCGCCATGATCCCCGGCCTGAAGCCCGATCTGGTGCTCTGCGCCGGCGACATGGTGGCCGGCCAGAAGGCGGGGCTCAGTGCGGCCCAGCTGGCGGCGATGTGGGCCGGCTTCGATCGCCAGGTCCTGCAGCCGCTGCGCAGCGCCGGTGTGCCCTTCGCTCCGGCCATGGGCAACCACGATGCCTCGAGCCTGCGCCAGGGAGGCCGCTACCTCTTCGAGGCCGATCGCCACCAGGCCGCCCGCTTCTGGCGATCGCGTCAGGCCCAGCTGGGCCTCCAATTTGAAGACGCCAGCGGCTTCCCCTTCTTCTACAGCTTCCGCCACCAGGATCTGTTCGTGCTGGTGTGGGATGCCTCCTCCGCCACCGTGCCGGCCGAGCAGCTGCGCTGGGCTGAGCGCAGCCTCGCCTCAGCTGCGGCCCGCTCAGCCCGGCGGCGGCTGGTGCTTGGCCACCTGCCCCTGCAGGCGGTGGCCCAGGGGCGCGACACCAGCGGTGATGTGCTCGCCGCCGCCAGCGAGCTGCGCCTTCTGCTCGAGCGCCACGGGGTGCAGGCCTACGTGAGTGGCCATCAGCACGCCTATTTCCCCTCCCGCCTGGGCCGCCTCGATCTGGTGCAGCTGGGCGCCCTCGGCAGTGGCCCCAGGCGCCTGCTGGGCCGCAGCGAGGCTCCCTTCCAGACCCTCACGCTGCTCGACCTGCCCAGTGCTGATGGCCCCAGCCGGGAAACCACCATCAACCTGCGCAGCGTCCAGCTGCTGGATCGCAGCAGCCTGCCGAGCCGGCTGCTGGATGGTGCCGGCCGCCAGTTGATCCGCCGCGACAGCTGATCCGCCGCGACAGCTGTGGCGTCAGCTGCCTTCGAGCAGGTTGATGCGGTAGAGCACCTCCTCGAGGGCGTCGGCGGCGCTGATGCCGGCATAACGCTGAGGTTGCGCCGGGCTGCAGCAGCAGGAAAGGGGTGCCAGGGAGGTCCAGGGGCGGGCGTGGCAGAACTGCACCACACTGAGCCGCCCCTGGCTGCTGCCCGGCGGCGCCACCACCCGGTGCCAGCCGGCGGGGATCAGGCCGTTGCTGAGCCGCTCGAGCATCAGGCCGGTGTTGATGATCACCTGCCCCGGCGGAGGCAGGGCATCGATCCAGGCGCCGTCAACCTGCACCTGCAGGCCCGGAGCGCTGGCCCGCGGCAGGGCGGTGATCAGGTTGATGTCGGCGTGGGCGGCGGCCCACACATGCCCCGCTGCCGGCGCCTCCGCCATCGGCGGATAACGGATCGCCCGGGTGAGGGTGGGGGCGTCCTGCACCATCTCCTCGAAGAAGGCCTCATCGGCCCCGAGGCCCTCGGCGATCACCCGCAGGAAGCGGCGCTGCAGATCGGCAACGGCAGCGTGGAACTGGCCCAGCACAGCTGTGATCCCCGGCACCGCCTCCTCCGGCAAGACGGGCTCGGGATACAGCAGCGGATAGCGCCGCCGCAGCGGATGGCCGGCAGCCAGCGGCGCCGCCCAGTTGAGCATCTCCTTCCAGTCGGGGTGTGAGCTGCCGGCGGCCGTTTCCACCAGCAGCCCGGTGTACCCCGTCTGGCCGCTGCTGCCCGGCGCGCTGAAGCGCTGTTTGCTGCCGTTGTCGAGGCTGAAGAAGTGGCCGAGCAGGCCGTAGGCGCTGTCGATCAGATCCTCGGGAAGATCGCTGCTGGTGTAAACGAAGCCGCTGGCCAGGCTGCGCCGCACCCCATCCACCACGGCCTGGCGGCTGCTGCGGCTGCCCCGCTCGAAGGCGAGCAGGTCCACATCAAGGATGGCGTCAGCCATGGCCGCTGCCTGGGCAGGTCACCGTAGGCGTAGGTGCCCCTCTGGCTGCAGCCCACGGCAGCATGGAGTTCTGTTGTTGCGGCCAGCTCCCTGGCGCGCCCCTGCCGGATGGCTGCTTCACTCCCCCAGCGGCTCGATCGCGCCCTGGCCCGCCTTGGCGCCACGGCCGCTCTGCCGCTGCTGATCCTGGCCATCCCCTGGGCCCAGGAGCTGCTCGATCAGGCACTGTTCGGCGGCCGCTGGAACCTACCGATGGTCCGCGGCGGCCCGATCTGGGGTGTGCTCACGGCGCCCTTCAGCCATGGAGATCTGGGCCACCTGCTCAGCAACAGCCTCTGGTTCCTGCCCCTTTCCTGGCTGGTGCTGGCCAAGTCGCGCCGCGACTACCTGGCGGTGTGGATCGGCGTGTATGCCCTGGCGATTCCGGTGTGGCTGTTCTGGCCCGGCGCCAGCCACGGCCTCTCGGGGGTGATCTATGGGCTGCTGGGTTATCTGCTGCTGATCGGCTGGCTGGAGAAGCGGCCCGCCTCGATCCTGATCTCGCTGATCGCCCTGCTGGGGTATGGCGGCCTGCTGCCCAGCCTGCTGCCTTTCCTCTCGGCGCCGGGGGTGAGCTGGATCGGCCATGCGTCGGGTTTCGCCGGCGGTCTGCTGGCCGCCCTGGCGATCTACCGGGAGTAGGGCTCAACCCGCGGGCGGCTGCTCCAGGGGCGTGGACGGCAGCAGATCGTTGGCTTTGAGATCGCTGCGGCGCAGCAGGGCGAAGAGGGTGCCGGCATTGCCGCGGCACACCCGCAGCTCCTCGTCGAGCACGGTGATGTCGAGCCAGGCCGGAAAGCTCTGGCGCACCTGCCGCAGCCAGGCTCGCCGCCCGGCGACTGGCCCCGCCCCGATCCAGCCCCCCTGCTGGAAGCGCACCGCCACCCGCTGGGGACCCTCCAGGCTGATTGCGGCCACCACTGCCACTCCGCCCAGGGGGCTCAGCGGACCGCGAAGCCGCAGCAGGTTCATGGCCCGGCCCTGTTGGGGTGCCAGCACCTGCAGGTTCTCCAGCCAGGGCGCCACCATCAGGTAGGGCAGGGCGCTGCTGCTCCAGCGCAGTTCCCAGACACCCTCCAGTTGCGCCTGCTGCTGGGCCAGGTCCACGCCCTGCTCGCGCTCCAGCTGCTCGAGCAGGGGCCGGATCCGGGTGCGCTCCGCGTTGCTGGAGGAGCAGCGCAGCAGCTGGAGCAGTTCAGCGCGGCAGGTCATGGCGGCAGGTCGTTGCAGCCATCATGGGGTTGTTTCCCCCTGCGCTTCGTCGATGAGGTCCTTTTGCCGGCAGCGGCGGCCAGCAAAACGCCTGCAGCTGACCCTGAGCCTTGCCCTCGGGGTGCTCGTGCCCCTGCCGATCGCTGCCTTGGTGTCGCCGCTGCGGGCTGATGACGGCCATGGCGGCGCGGCCCAAGGGCTCAAGGTGGAGACCCTCCAGCGCACCGACCGGTCCTGGAACGGCCAGCTGCTGCCGCCGATGGCGCCGGGGTGCGCCTGCGGCGCCACATCCATCCGGTGATCAATGCCGGTGTGCTGTTGCAGGGCCGGCTGCGGGTGGAGGGCGCCGATGGCTCCACGCTGATGCTTGGCCCCGGCGACTCCCTGGTGGAGACCGTCAACACCGTGCACCGGGGCGAAAGCCTCGGGCCTGAACCGGCCGTGATCGTGGTGGTGTACGTGGGGCCCAAAGGAACCCCCACCACCATCCCGGTGGCCGACCCCGCCCCCGCCTCGGCGCGTTGAACGAGGATCGGTGCCTGATGCGAGAACGTCATGGCCGCTCCAGCCGCCAAGCCCGCCAAGGCCGCCAAGCCGGCAGCTAAGCCAGGCCGTCAGCCCTCGCCGCTGGTGATCAAGCTGCAGATCGCTGGGGCCGTGTTCGTGCCGATGGGTTTGCTGGGCCTGTGGCTGAACTCCAAGGGCTTTTTCGGCTAGGCGCTCGCCGCCCAGGCCAGGGCTCAGCCCGCTGCCTGCAGCGGCGCCTGGCGATGGTCGAGCACCGCAGCCTGGGCATCGCTTAAGCGGCCGTGGCGGTGCAGCACGCGGGTGATCTGATCGATGTCGAGCACCGCATGGCAGTTGTAACCCGCCGCCGCCAGGCGCTCGCGGGCGCTGGCATCGGCGCTGCCGCCGTGGTCGATGAACACCACCACGTCCTTCACCACCAGGCCGGAACTCTCGAGCTTGGCGATGCCTTCGAGCACGCTGCCGCCGGTGATCAGGATGTCGTCGACCACCGCCACCCGCTCGCCCTCGTTGAAATCGCCCTCGATCAGGCGGCGGGCGCCGTGGGCCTTCACCTCCTTGCGGGGATAGATCAGTGGCTTGTGGAGTTGCAGCGAGAGGCCGGTGGCGGTGGGCAGGGAGCCGTAGGGAATCCCCGCCACCCGATCGAACTCCAGCCCTTCGAGCTCGCCGGCATAGGCGTGCAGCACCCGGTGGAAGAGGTTGGGGTCGGAGATGATCTGGCGCAGGTCGATGTAGTAGTTGAACACCGCCCCAGAGGCCTGCACGTATTCACCGAAGAGCAGGCAGCCGATGTCGAACAGATCCACGATCAGGCTGTCGAGGGGATCGGCGGCGGCCTCGCCATTGCCCGTGGCGCTCTCCTCCTGGCCCGGCAGCCAGAGGCTGCAGGTGTTGCCGTCGCCCCCCGCTTCCCAGCGCCGCTGCTCGAGGCTGCGCAGGCGCAGGTCGTTGATCGTCTGCTTGAGCAGGGCGGTGCGGCCTTCAATGTCGTCCTCCACCAGCAGGTTCTGGGGCAGGGGCAGCAGCAGGCCGTCGGCGGCGCTGCTCAGCCCCGCTTCCATCAAGGGTGCCAGCCGTTCCTCCTCGCCCCAGAGGCTGCGCAGGATCAGGAAGCGCTCCGGGGCCTCCTGGCGCACCCGGGCCAGGATGGCCGGATCGTTGGTGCCCACCTCCAGCAGCAACTGCTCCGGCGTGGCCCAGCACTGGGCTTCGCGCACGATCCGCAGGTACAGGGGATCCTCCTCGTTGGGGTGGTGCTGCACCACCCGGGCGGCGGGGTTGGAGCTGTGGCAGGTCACCACCACACCCTTCTCCGGGTAGAGCAGGAACGGCGCGGCGATGTCCTGGCCGGCCAGGGGAGAAAGGGTGACGCCATCGGCCCCCAGCTCGCGGAACAGGTAGTGGGCCAGAACGGTGGAACTGTTGAGATCACCGTGCTTGGCATCCACGATCAGGGGCAGATCCCGCGGCACCAGATCACGCACCTCCAGCAGCAATTCCAGCCCCACCGGACCGAGAGCCTGGTAGAAGCCGAGGCTCGGCTTGTAGGCGCAGACGTGATCCACGGTGGCCTCAATCACCGCCTTGATCCAGCGGCGGGCCTGGGAGAGGAACGATCCGGTGCCGCCGCCGCGGAGCCTGTTCCAGCTGCGCAGCATCTCCGGGTTCGGATCAAGGCCCGTTACCAGCAGCGACTGGCGGCTGGCCATGGCCTCGGTGAGTTTCAGGAAGAAGCTCATCGGCGCGCTGCAGCTCCTGCTGGTGTTAATGGGCCGATCGGGCTCAGCGCGAGCTGCTGAAACGGGTCTTCAACAGAAAAGCCCCCGGCAGGTGCGGCGGGGGCTTTTCCGGAGCTCCAGGGGGGTGGCTGGGCTCGAGCCGACCGGATGGTCCCGATGTCGGTATCCCGTTTGTAGACACGGTTGGACCAGTTGAGCCAAGCCCTCTTCATGATTCGCAATCAGGCTGAGTCCCGTTCAAGCCGTCTGCAATACGCGCTCGGGGGCGCTGGGGGCGGTGGGCGGTTCCGGCGGCAGGGCGTCCAGCTGCTGCTGGATTTCGCGGGTCACCACGCCCCGGTATTCCTGGAAATGCTCGTTGTGGGCGAGGGTCACCAGGAACTGCTCCAGGTTGGCGGGGTTGCAGCGGGCGATCTTGAGGATCGAACGCCAGAAGCGGAAGCGGG
>JAWOHV010000051.1:0-4615 GCA_046484965.1 Prochlorococcaceae cyanobacterium | reverse complement strand
ACCAGCAGCTCTAGGCTGACATCCTTCGCGCCGGATCTACCGAGGAGATCGGCGTGCACTTTATCGGCTCTGTTGTTTACATCGAAGAAGGCCAAGCCACTATCACGGTGAAGGCCCCCAAGCTGGCAATCGATGGTCAGCAGCGGCTCACCACCGCCACCTTGCTGCTCAGGGCCCTCGCGCATCTGCTCAACGAGTTTCCCGAGGAGCAGCAGGAACCGTTTGAAGGTTTCTCCCCGGCCAAGATCCAGCAGTACTACTTAACCAATCCCCTGGGAAAGGTTGACAAACGCTTCAAGCTGCTCCTCTCTGACACCGACCGCCTCACCCTGATGGCGCTGGTGGATCCCACCGCTGCAGCGCTGCCAGCAGAGCCCTCCATCCGGATCCAGGAGAACTACAAGTTCTTCCTCGAACAACTCCGCGCACCCGCCACCGATCTGGCCGTGGTCTGCCGGGGCATCAGCAAGCTGCTGGTGGTGGATGTGGCCCTCTCCCGCGATCAGGACAATCCCCAGCTGATCTTCGAGAGCATGAACTCCACCGGCCGGGAGCTCTCCCAGGCCGATCTGATCCGCAACTACGTGCTGATGGGCCAGCCGCCCGACCTGCAGGAGCGGCTCTACACCCTCCACTGGCGGCCGATGGAGCAGGCCTTCGGCCAGGAGGCCTACAGCGGTAATGAGTTCAGCGCCTTGATGCGCGACTTCCTCACCCTCAAAACCGCCGAGGTGCCCCGGCTCGATCTGGTCTACGAGGTGTTCAAGCAATACGAACGCCAGCCAGCCGTTGCTGACGCGGGTGCATCGAGGCGTTGCTGAGCGATCTCCACACCACCGCGATCCGCTACTGCCGCGTTGCCCTGGGGCATGAACCCGATTCCCAGCTGCGGGATGCCTTCCACGACCTGCGCGAGCTCAAGGTCAACGTGGTTACACCCCTGCTACTTGAGCTCTACGGCAACCACGAGGCCGGCCTGCTCAGCCGCGATGAGCTGCTGGAAGCTCTGCGCCTGCTGGAGGCCTATGTCTTCCGCCGGGCGGTCTGCGCCATCCCCTCCAACTCCAAGCAGAAAACGTTCGCCACCTTCAGCCGCGCCCTGCGCCGCGAGCCGAAGCACTACCTACCCAGTTTCAAGGTGCACCTCCTCGATCTGCCCTCCTACCGGCGCTTCCCCTCCGATGAGGAGTTCCGCCGCGACCTGCAGCTCCGCAACCTCTACAAGTTCAACAAGAGCTGCAGCTACTGGCTCCGCCGTCTGGAGAACCACCAGCGCAAGGAGCCGATCGCTGTGGCCGACTACACGATCGAGCACATCCTTCCCCAGAACCCAGACCTTTCTGCCGCCTGGCGTGAGGCCCTTGGGCCCGACTGGGCCCAGGTGCAAGAAGAGTGGCTGCACCGCCTCGGCAACCTCACTCTCACCGGCTACAACCCCGAACTCAGCGATCGGCCCTTCACGGACAAGCGCGACCACCAGGAGGGCGGCTTCCGCACCAGTCCGCTGCGGCTGAACCAGGGCCTGGGCCAACTGGAGCGATGGGATGTGGACGCCATGCGCCAGCGCGGGGAGACCCTTGCCGCACGCGCCTTGGATGTGTGGGCATCGCCCCAGCTGAGCGAGGAGCAGCGCCAGGCCTACCGGCAACCAAGCCGCAGCCAGGTCGCCAGCTACACCCTCGACGACCATCCCCAGCTGACCAACCCCCAGATCCGAGTGGTCTTCGACGTAATGGATGCCCGCATCCGTGCGCTTGATCCAAACGTGAGCCAGGAGGTGCTCAAGCTCTACATCGCCTACAAGGCCGAGACCAACTTTGTCGACATCGTTCCCCAGGCCAAGCGGCTGCGCCTCAGCCTCAACATGCCTTTCGCCGAGCTCGACGACCCCAGGGGCATCGCTAAAAACGTGGCCGGCATCGGCCGCTGGGGCAATGGTGACGTGGAGGTTGGTGTGGCCAAGCTGGAGGACGTTCCCTATGCCTTGGGGCTGATTCGCCAGTCGCTGGATAGATAACTGGACGACAATGAAGTGACGGGCTAACGGATTGCAGCCATGAGCGCCTTTTCCTCCCAGTACGCCCTGATCGCCAACCAGTGGCCCGAGCTGCACGCCGAAGCCGTACGAGTGGAGGAGTGCGCCCTGAGCGATCCGCGCACCGCCTGCTTCTACGCCCGCCGCACCATCGAGCTGCTGGTGGAGTGGGTCTACGACAAAGACAGCCAGCTGCAGCGTCCGTATGGCTATGGCTCCCTCGCTGATCTGATCTATGCCGCTGATTTCCGCGAGCTGGCTGGGGAAGAGATGCGCCGTTTCCGTCTGCTCAAAGATCTCGGCAACAAGGCTGTCCATCGGATTGACCCGATCCGTCCCGGTGATGCTGTGCTGGCTGCCGGCGAACTGTTCCAGGTGTTGCGCTGGCTGGTCCTCACCTACGGCCGAGAACCCGAGCGGGTGCGCGGCTCTGCGCAAGGCCAAGCCGCCGCCAAGCCAGATCCGGAGCTGCCGGAGTGGGCGACGCTCAATGGAGCCATCCAGACTTTATGAGCAACCATTCAGCGATTTGGCACCAACTGGGCCCGAAGGCCTCTTTACCCCTGCCGAGTCTGGAAAGATCTTTGTCCTTCTAGAACTAATAAGAGATCGAGCCAATCTACAGATTGCGGCATAGTCCAAGGTTCAACAGTAGAAGTCAGGGCGATGTAGGGATGCTGGTCAGCGGGAGAATGCGCGTGTCCGCCAAATAAAGCCTGAAGTTCCGATCGAGGTAATAACGGTAGGTATGGTCCTGCGGTTGATGACGTGTCGGCCCAGGCATCTTGCTGCCCGTGAGTGCCGCATAGCGGCCAATGGGCAACGGCAAATAAGCCTCAGAGTCGTAAAGGCGGACAAGCGGTAGAGACGTGCATCACTACTTGCAAGCTCCCGGCTAGCGGCAAGAAACAGATCAGCGATCGACGCTGAATCACCGGACGATGGATCGGTGCGCTCGGGCACGAGGTCAAGGGCTGGTCTCATCATGATGCCCATCAGAACGCGCTTTGGCGATCGATGCTCGTTGGTTCAGCTTGAACGCCCTCCAGTTCCGTGCCAGATGCTTCAACCTGTCGATCAGAGCCTTTAAGCCGGTGCGTCTCCCCCCATGGGCAGCTGTGATGGTTGCGCTGACATCATCGGCCATCTTCTCCATCTCTCGCAGAGCACCGAGCAGCTGCTCGTTCATCGAATGCAGCTGCAAGCGCGTCTTTGCTTCCAGCGCAAGATCTTGCTCAAGCCGTTCGATCTCATCGCGAATGACACTAATCACTTCCTTTTTCTTTACCATTCTTTGCCTTAGGAGCGATCTGGCGATATTGGCACTCACCAGTGCCTGTCTGCATGCTTGATAGAATGATGACAGCTTCTCTTCCTTCGGCGAAACTGGAAACTCCTTCGCTGATCGAAAGGGTGGGAGCAACGCATCCGCATCACCGGCGAATGGCACGAGTCGGTCGCCTGTTGTATCAACATCCACTAGCTAGGACTACCCTTCTCTGCTTTTGCTCCAGAGGATACCGCTAAACGGCGCCAAGAACAGTTCAAGGCCACCCTGGGTGCCGTCCAATTGGCTGCAACCGTCTTTTCTATGCACTGAGTGCATGAGTATGCGGCCGTAGTGGTCCCAGCCTCCAACCGGTGGCGGCTGCGATTGGGAGATGCAGCACGCCCACGGGGCCGCGCCCAGGAGACCTCAGCGTGCGCGGCCGCGCAAGGGCTTCGCAAGCCGGCCCGCCACAGGCGATGAGACGCCAGTGGCACTGGTTTTACAGAGCGCTGTGGCCGGCCCTTGACGCTGGCCGCGCCTGCGCTTGCGGTCCTGCGCTTGTCCATCCGTGGCTGTTGCTTCACCATCCCGCTCCTCCCGGTCAGCCAAAGGAGCTGCTGCCAAGGTCTCTCCCGAGGAAAAGCTGGTGGCTTCCCTGGTCGCCCTGCTTGAGGCCGGCACCACCCCATGGCGACGGGAGTGGGATGCCGCCGCCGGCGGTCATCACGTCAATCTGCTCTCGGGGCGCCGCTACCGCGGGGCCAATCCGGTGCTGCTCACCCTGGGCATGCACCTGCGGGGATCAGCCCTGCCCTACTGGTGCGGTTTCGCAGAGGCCAAGGCATTGGGGATCTTCCCCCGCAAGGGCAGCAAGGCGGTGCATGTGCTGCGGCCCCAGGTGCATCAGGGGGGCGAAAGCCGACTGGCGGAGTCGGGTTCAGCTGGTGAGGGTGGCCAAGGATCAGCTTCCGCTGATGGCCATCCGTCGGTTCATCCTTGCCGCAGCTGGGTCAGCTACCGGCCGTTGGCACTGTTCAATGCGGTCGATCTGGAAGGCGAGGCTCTGGAGGCGCTGATCCAGAAGCGCCGCCAGGCCGAGGGGGCTGTGCTGCGGCCAGTGCCGGCGCGGCTGGCTGATGCAGAGGCGGTGCTCAGCCGCTGGCCGGTGCCCGTGAGCTTCGCGGGGGATCGGGCCTGTTACCTGCCGGTGCCCGATCGCATCCAGCTACCTGATCGCAGTGCCTTCCACTCGGCCGGGGCCCTCTATGCCACCTGGGCCCATGAGGTGATCCACTCCACAGGCCACAGCT
>JAWOHV010000024.1:0-8112 GCA_046484965.1 Prochlorococcaceae cyanobacterium | reverse complement strand
GACCCTCCCAGCCGGCTGCCTTGAGCCGCGCATCCAGGGCGGCCTGATCGAGATGCTTGCTGCCCGTTTTGACGATCCGGTTGCGCATCGATTTCTTGACGCCACTGCGGGCTCGGCGGCTTTCCAGCTCCATCACCTCGTTGTAGAGCTCCAGCATCGCCGTTGGTATGGGGCTGCCATCGAGGTCGATGCCGGCAGTGATCGCCGCGTCAACGCCATCAGGGCCTGCGATCGCCATGGGGTAGAGGCAAGGAAGCACCCAGGCTAGGCGCTGAAATAACGGGCCTTGCTGTGCAACGCCACCAGGGCGGTGGTGCTCTGCTCGGGATGGAGCTGGTCGCTCTCGTCCATGCTGAGGCCCACGCGTTCAGCTCCGAGCCAGAGGAGCTGCTGGCGGGAATCGGCCACATTCGGGCAGGCGGGGTAGCCGAATGAGTAGCGGCTGCCGCGGTAGCGCTGGGCCAGCACGTCGCGCAGGGGCATGGTGGGCGGATCGGGGTGGCCGAGCTCGCGGCGGATGCGGGCATGGGCCCATTCGGCCAGGGCCTCGGCCATCTGCACCGCCAGGCCGTGGAAATAGAGGTAGTCGCTGTATTGATCAGCGGCGAACAGCTCCTGGGCGAAGGCGGACGCCCTCTCGCCCATGGTCACCGCCTGCATCGGCAACACATCGGTGGGCCGCAAGGGTCCGCCATCGCTGGCCTCAAGGTCGCGGTAGAAATCGGCGATGCAGTAACGGTTGCCGGCGCGTTGCCGCGGCAGCTCAAATCGACCCAGCTCTGAGCCGGCCTGCGCCGCTGGGGCGCCATCGGCCAGGCCCGAGGGATCAAACAGCACCACGGCATTCCCCGACCTACCGCAGGGGAAGTAGCCATAGGCCAGCCGCGGGCTCAGCAGCCGCTCCTCAAGGCAGCGCCCAATCCACTGCTGCAGCACCGGCTCGGCTTTTTCAGCCAGCATCGCCTCGTAGTCGGGGCGGGATTGCTGCTGGCTCTTGCGGATCTGCCACTGGCCGGCAAAGAGGGCGCTGCGATCCAGGTAGTTGAAAACCTCGGCAAGGTCGATGCTGTCCTCGCTGAGCACCCGGCTGCCCCAGAAGGGCGGGCTGAGGGCGGGTTCTTCTGGCACGGCCTCCGAGCGCGCCTCGTTCGGCCCGCTGATCGAAGCCGCCGTCTCCAGGCCCCCAGCGCTGATCGCTGCTTCTGCGGGTTCTGCCCCATGCCCTGCTGCCTGATCAGGCTGGCTTTCAGCCATCCCCAGGCCCTCGGGAGCGCCGTTGAGGAATCCCTGTTGGTCGTCCCAGCCGCCGGAGGCCTTGGCGTCGATCAACGCATCCATGAAGCGCAGGTCGGCGAAGGCGTCACGGCCGTACACCACCTGGCCCCGGTAGGCGGCTCGGCAGTCGCCGTTCACGAACCGTGGCGTGAGCGCAGCGCCGCCGAGAATCACCGGCACGGTGATGCCGGCAGCATTGAAAGCCTCAAGATTGTCCTTCATGAAGGCGGTGGATTTCACCAGCAGACCACTCATGGCGATGCAGTCGGCCTGATACTTTTGCTGGGCCTCAATGATCGCCTCGCAGCTCTGTTTAATGCCTAAATTGATCACCTCATAGCCATTATTTGTGAGAATGATATCCACTAGATTTTTGCCGATATCATGCACATCTCCCTTCACCGTGGCGATCAGGAATTTACCCTTGCTGCTGCTCTCTCCCTCGATCTGCTCCATGTGGGGCTCGAGCTGGGCCACGGCCGCCTTCATGGTTTCGGCGCTCTGCAAAACAAAGGGCAGTTGCATCTGGCCACTGCCAAACAATTCCCCCACCACCTTCATGCCATCAAGCAAGAAAGTGTTGATGATTTGCAGGGGTGGATAGCTGGCCAGCGCCTCATCGAGGGCCTGCTCGAGGCCGATGCGTTCACCATCAATGATGTGCTGCTTGAGGCGCTCCTCCACCGGCAGATCGGCCAGGCTTGGCCCTGAGGCGCGGGCCTCCTTGGCGCTCAGCCCCTCAAACAGGGTGGTCAGCAGCGTCAGCGGGTCATACACACAGATGCCGTTCTCAAAACGGCGGCGGTCGTAGATCAGGTCGCGGCAGACCTGCTGATGCTCGGCGCTGATCTTGGCCAGGGGCTGGATTTTTGCGGGGCTGATGATCGCCGCATCCAGACCGGCCTGGCAGCAGTCGTGCAAAAACACCGAATTGAGCACGATGCGTGCCGCCGGCGAAAGCCCGAAGCTCACGTTGCTGACGCCCAGCACCACATGGACACCGGGCAGATCGGAGCGGATACGGCCGATCGCCTCCAGCGTTGCAGCACCATTGAGGCGGTCTTCCTCGATGCCGGTGGAGATCGGCAGGGCAAGGGGGTCGTAGAAGATCTCATGGGCCGGAATACCGAACTCCAGGGCATCCCGGTAGGCCCGCTGGGCAATGGTGAACTTGCGCTCTGCCGTGCGGGCCATGCCCTCCTCATCGATCGTGCCCACCACCACGCCGGCGCCGTAGGCCTTGGCGAGCTCCAGCACCTTGAAGAAGCGCTCGTCGCCGTCTTCGTAGTTGGTGGAGTTGAGGATGCACTTGCCGCCTGCCACCTTGAGGCCGGACTCCATCTTCTGCCACTCGGTTGAGTCGAGCATCAGCGGCAGGTTCACATTGGTGACCAATCGACTCACCAACTCGTGCATATCCCGCTCGCCATCTCGCCCTACGTAGTCGACGTTGACGTCGAGCACATGGGCGTTCTCCTTCACCTGGCCGCGGGCCACCGCCACCAGGCCGTCCCAGTCTTCCTCGGCCAGCAGCTCACGCACCTTCTTACTGCCGCTGGCATTCAGCCGTTCGCCAATGATCAGGAAGGAGTTGTCCTGGTGATAGGGCGTGGTGCCGTAGATCGAGGCGGCCGACGGCTCCGCCTGCAGCAGCGGGCGAGGCCCCGCTGCACCATGGGGATCGCTGCGGAGATCGGAGCGGCGCACCGCCCGCGCCGCCGGCTTCAGCTCTGCGGCCAGGTTGGCCAGGGCTCCGATGTGCTCGGGGGTGGTGCCGCAGCAGCCGCCGATCACCCGCACGCCCAGATCTTCCACGAAGTGCAACAGCTGCATCCGCATCTCGAGCGGTGTCAGCCTGTAGTGGGCCACCCCACCGATGTTCTCCGGCAGACCGGCATTGGGGATGCAGCTCACCACAAAGGGGCTGTGTTCACTCAAGTAGCGAATGTGCTCTTTCATCTGCTCCGGTCCGGTGGCGCAGTTGAGCCCGAGCACATCAATCGGGAATGGTTCGAGGATCGCCACCACGGCGGCGATGTCGGTTCCCACCAGCATCGTGCCGGTGGTTTCCATCGTGACGCTCACCATCAATGGGCGCCGCTGGCCGCTGCTGGCAAAGGCCGCTTCGATCCCATGCAGCGCCGCCTTGATCTGGAGCACATCCTGGCAGGTTTCCACGATGAACAGATCCACACCGCCCGCCAGAAGCCCCGCGGCCTGCTCGGCGAAGGAGGCCTTCATCGTGTCGAAATCGACATGCCCCAGGGTTGGCAATTTGGTGGTTGGACCGATGGAGCCGGCCACGAAGCGTGGCTTTTCAGGGGTGGAATAGGCGTCGGCCATGTCCCGGGCCAGTTCGGCGGCCCGCTTGTTCAGGGCATAGGCCTGATCAGCGATGTCGTATTCCGCCAGCACCAGTGAGGTGGCCCCGAAGGTGTCGGTTTCGATGACATCAGCGCCCACCTCAAGAAATTGCCGATGCACCGCCTGCACCGCATCGGGCCGGCTGAACACCAGAACCTCATTGCAGCCCTCGAGGGCCGCACCGCCGAAATCCTCGGCCGTCAGGTCCATCAGCTGCAGTGAGGTGCCGGTGGCGCCGTCGAACACCAGCACCGGCTGCTCAGGATCGTGCAGCCGCTCCAGGAATCCCACCATCAGCTGTCGATACGAACCCGCGTTACCCAGTTGTCATAGGCGGAATCGCGGCCTTCCGTGATCGCGGTGAGGCGATCACGCAGCGCAGCCATCACGGGCCGGTGGCTGGGCAGATCGGTGGTTTCCACCCGCCGCACCGGCGTCACGCGGGCGGCGGTGCCACTGAGAAACACCTCATCGGCCACGAACAGTTCGGTCTTGTCCACGGGACGCTCGAGCACCGGGATGTCCATCGCCCGGGCGAGCTCCAGGATGCTGGCTCTGGTGATGCCCTCGAGGATGTCCTGATCCACGCCGGGGGTGATCAGCACACCGTCGCGCACGATGAACAGGTTCATGCCGCTGGCCTCGCTCACCTTGCCGCGGCTGTTGAGCAGCAGGGCTTCATCGAAGCCGCTCTTCACAGCCTCGGTCTTGGCCAGGGAGCTGGTGATGTAGGCACCGCTGATCTTGCCCCGCAGCGGCAGCGAGCGGTCCTCCTGGCGGGTCCAGGAGCTGATTCGGCAGCTCACCCCATCGGGGGAGAGGTAGTCGCCCAGTTCGATGCCGTAGATCAGGAAGTCGGTTTCGATGTCATGCAGGCGGGGCGCAATCCCAAGGTCACTGGTGTAAACGAAGGGCCGCAGGTAGATCGGTGTGGTGGGTCGGTTGGCCTTCAGGAAGGCCTCGATCGCCGAGTGGATGGTGGCCTCAGGCAAATCGGTGAGCAGCAGCCGGGCGCTCTGGCTCAGCCGGCGGGCATGGCGGTCGGCGCGAAACAGCAGGATCTCATTGGCGTCGATCGGATTGGGCAGCGCCCGCATGCCGCCAAAGGCACCAGTGCCGTAGTGGAGTGCATGGGTGGCCACCGAGATGGTTGCCTCGGCGAAAGGAACGCATTTGCCGCCGAACCAGGCATAGGGAAGGAACTGGTGCATGGTGCGGCGTGACGGGCGCAGGAGCCCCAGGGAACTGTGTGCCCCGATCTTCTCACTCAAGCCTGCAGGATGGGCTGATGCACAGGTTGGCTGCACTACCGGGGGCAGGCAGCTCCAACAGCGATTCGGGTGGCGCTGCGGGGGCAGGGGCCGCCTATGTGGAGCAGCCGCCGGCAGCGGTGCTCCTGCTCAGCAGTGCCGACACCGATCTGCTGGCGGTGGAGCAGTTGCTCTGCGAGGAACCCGGCTTGCTGGGGGCTGAACTGCGTGGCCTGAATCTGGCCTGCCTCGAGCATCCGGCCCTGATCGACCACTACCTCAGCAGCACCGTGGCCCAGGCCCAGTTGGTGGTGGTGCGCCTGCTGGGGGGAAGGGGCCATTGGAGCTATGGCCTCGATCGCCTGCAGGATTGGGCCAGCCGGGGTTGCCGGCAGCTGATCGTGCTGGCCGGCACCGCCGAAGATGAGCCTGAGCTCCAGGAGCTGGGCACCGTTCCAGCGGCCCTGGTCCAGGCCCTGGGAGCCTGTTTTCGGATCGGCGGCCCCGCCAATCTGCGGGCCGTGCTGCTCAGCCTGGCCGAACTGCTGCGGTGTGGATCGGCTGAGCCGCCGCAAGCCATTCCCCTGGCCGATCCCCTGCCCCATGACTGGCGCCAGGATCCTGGCCCCCGGGTGGGGCTGATCGTTTACAGGGCCCTGCTGCAGGCGGGTGATCTGGCCTTCATGGAGGCTGCTCTGCAGGCCCTGCGTGAGCAGCAGCTCTGCCCGCGGGCCCTCTGGGTGAGCGGCCTGCGCGATCCGGCCGTGCAGCAGGGCGTGCTTCACCTGCTGCTGCAGCAGGGGGTTCAGGTGGTGCTCTGCAGCACGGCCTTCGCATCGGTGCAATTCGATGAGGCGGGCCTGGGGGCGCCCCTCTGGGAGCAACTGGGTGTGCCTGTGCTGCAACTGCTCACCAGCAGCCAGTCGCGGCAGCGCTGGCAGGAGAGCAGCATCGGCCTGGGCCCGATGGATCTGGCCATGCAGATCGCCCTGCCGGAACTGGATGGCCGGATCACCACCCGGGTGGGAGCCTTCAAGGAGCTGGCGGGTGCCAGCGAGCAGCTGGCTTCGGCGCTGCATCGCTACCAGCCCGAGCCCCAGCGGCTGGCCTGGATTGCTTGCCTGGCCGCCAACTGGGCCCGGCTGCGGGCCACAGCGGCGGCCGACCGTTGCGTGGCGCTGGTGCTGGCCAATTACCCCACGCGCAACAGCAGGCTGGCCAATGGGGTTGGCCTGGATACACCGGCCAGCGTGGCCCTGATGCTGCAGTGGCTGCACCAGGCTGGCTACGGGGTTGGTGACGATCTCCCTGCCGATGGGGCCGCCCTGGTGCAGCGGCTGCTGGAGGGCCGCAGCAATGATCCCGAAAGCGGCCACCGGCCGCCGCTGGAGCATCTGCCGCTGGCCGACTACCTGCACTGGTACGCCAGCCTGCCCGCCGAGGGCCGCCAACGGCTGGAGGCGGTCTGGGGCCCGCCTGGCGAGGATGCCGGCCTGGAGCCGATCTCCGGCGGTGGCCCCGATGGCGCCGTCACTGGCAGCGGCTTTCCGATCCGCGGCCTGCGCTTCGGCCGGGTGGTGGTGCTGCTGCAGCCAGAACGGGGCTACGACCGGGATCCCAGCCTCAGCTACCACAGCCCGGATCTGCCTCCCACCCATGCCTACCTGGCCCAGTACCTATGGCTGCGCCAGCAGTTCGCCGCCCACGTGGTGGTGCATGTGGGCAAGCACGGCAACCTGGAATGGCTGCCGGGCAAAGGGGTGGGGCTCTCTTCCCTCTGCTTCCCGGAATGGGCCCTCGGGCCGATGCCCCACCTCTATCCGTTCATCGTCAACGATCCCGGTGAAGGCTCCCAGGCCAAACGGCGGGCCCAGGCGGTGATCCTTGATCACCTCACCCCGCCGTTGGGTCGCGCCGGCCTGCATGGCGATCTGCAGCGGCTCGAAGCGCTGCTCGATGAATACTGGGAGGCCAGCCAGCTCGGCGCAGAACGCCAGGGCCTGCTGCGGGATCAGCTGGAGCAGGAGCTGGAGCGCCTGGAGCTGCCCCTGGCCGAAGCGGATCTCGATCTGCGCCTGGATGCGGCCGACGGCTACCTCTGCGAGCTCAAGGAAGCCCAGATCAGGGTCGGGTTGCACATCTATGGCACCCTGCCAGAGCGGCAGCGGCTGGCTGAACTGCTGCTCTGCCTGGCACGGGCCCCACAGCAATCCCGTCCGGGCCTCACCCAGGCCTTGGCCCAGGACCTGGGCCTGGAGTTCGATCCATGGGCTGATGAGGAGTCGGGCCCGCTTGCTGACGCCGACCGGCAGCGGCTCCAGGCAGCTTTCGGTGCGCCAACGGCTGCTGCCGGACCGCTGCGCCAGACGGGGGATGCGGTGGCGCTGCTGGAGCAGCGGGCCCTTGAGCTGGCTGCCAGCGCCCTCGATGCAGCCTCAGCTGGCCACGCCGCAGCCACCGCCTCCCTCGGACCAGCCTCCCTCGGACCAGCCTCCCAGGGGCCGGCCACCGCCATCGCCCTGGGCCATCTGCAGCGGGAGCTGCTGCCCCGCTTGCTGGCCTGCGGCGAGGCGGAGCGCCAGGCCTTCCTCAACGGCCTGGCGGGCGAGCGGATCGCCGCCGGGCCATCGGGTGCCCCCAGCCGCGGTCGCACCGATCTGCTGCCCACGGGCCGCAATTTCTACAGCGTTGATCTCCGCGGGCTGCCCAGCGAAGCCGCCTGGGACCTTGGTCGCCGCAGCGCCGAACTGCTGCTGGAACTGCACCTGCAGGAGCAGGGCGAGCACCTGCAGTATCTGGCCCTTTCGGTGTGGGGCACGGCCACGATGCGCAACGGTGGCGAAGACATTGCCCAGGCCCTCGCCCTGATG
This sequence comes from Prochlorococcaceae cyanobacterium, assembly GCA_046484965.1. GTDB lineage: Bacteria > Cyanobacteriota > Cyanobacteriia > PCC-6307 > Cyanobiaceae > JAWOHV01. The sequence continues at coordinate 353 of JAWOHV010000024.1, read as the reverse complement.
GGCGTGCGGCCGCACTGGGATGGCCCGACCCGCCGGATGGTGGGGCTCGAGCTGGTGCCGCTGACCCTGCTGGGGCGGCCGCGGGTGGATGTGACCCTGCGCATTTCGGGCCTCTTCCGCGACGCCTTCCCGCAGCTGGTGGGCTGGTTCAACGAGGCCACGGCCCTGGTTGCGGGCCTCGATGAACCTGTGGCGTCCAATCCCCTTGCCGCCGCTGCCCGCAGTGAGGTGGGCTGCGCTCGCATCTATGGATCTGCACCGGGGGCTTATGGCGCCGGTCTGCAGGGGCTGATCGACAGCGGCCAGTGGGAAACCCGCAGCGATCTGGGCGAAGCGTTTCTCAACTGGAGCCG
>JAWOHV010000158.1:0-18219 GCA_046484965.1 Prochlorococcaceae cyanobacterium | reverse complement strand
TCGGTATCGCGGACTGCCACGTAGATCAGGTCTTCGAGCGCAATCGAAGCCTGGCCCGTGCCATTGAGATTCTTGAGCTGATTCCAGAGCAGGCGGGTGCTGGGGTCTGGATCGTTGATGGCCTCGGCGCTGTTGTCGTGGGCTGCGGCAATGGCCAGGGGCATGCCATGCATGTTGCCGGAGGGCGTGGTGAAGGGTGAATGGATGTCGGCGTGGGCGTCGATCCACACCACCCCCAGGCGGCGATCGGGATGGGCCCGGCGGATGCCGGCGATGCTGGCGGCAGCGGTGGAGTGATCCCCCGCGATCACGAGCGGGAACTGGCCCCGTTGCAGCGTTTAGGCCACCAATTCGGCCGCATCCCCCATCACCGCCGCAATCGCCTCGATGTGACGGGCATGGGGAGTTGTCGTTTCAAGGCCGTGCTCGGCTGCCCGCGCCGCGGCCCTGGCCTGGCCCTGGATCTCCTCGATTAACCTGGCACTTACTTCTCGCAGGGCTTGCTGGCGGGAGGCCGCCTGCTTGAGCATGTCGATGCCCGAGCCGGCTCCGGGGATGCCAGCGCCAAGGTCGCAATCCACTTCCACCAGGGCCACCCTGGGCCGTTTGGAGACACTGACGTACTGCAGCAAGGTTTTTTTGAGCCGCTTCAGATCCGCCAGGGAAAGGGTGATTGCGGTGTCGGATTCGAGCAGCTGCAGAAATTCCCCGATGCTGATGCTGCCGTCGCCATTGCGGTCCAGCACGGCCAGAAGCTCCTCCAGCTTGGGCAGGCTGGGGGAGGAGGGCGCCAGGGCCGCCAGCAGCACCTCCAGCTCTGAGGTGCTGAGGTCGCCGCTGTTGTCGCTGTCTACCAGGGCGAAGATCTCGCGCAGGGCATTGGCAATGGCAAAACCCGGCCGCTCCGCTGCCCAGAGGCTGAATGCCGTTATGGAAACCTCACCTTGCTCCGTTGCGAATTCACGCAGGGCTTGGCGATCGATTGGAGCCACCGCGCCGGCCATGGTGGCAAGGAGATGGTCTACCTCCGCAACGGAAATCGACCCATCGCCATCGAGATCAAACAGGCTGAAGATTGAAGCAAAGTCTGCGCTGGCCGTCGTTATCTCCATCGGCGGAGTTGAAAGTCGGAGCAGCGGCAAGCAATCCTGAATTCCAAGGCAGATAGCTCAAGCATCCATTTCGCAGGGGGAGAGTGCTGAGGCAGGCCTGTGGAGCTATCGTAACACTCATTTTGATGGCTTTGATGGCAGCCAAACAGTCTCCAATGCTACTTCTCAGTGCCGCATTTTTGGTATCTTTTGCTACCTGATTGGCGTTTGCCTTCTTCCCCCTGCCCCTAGATTCATAAGGAATCGATCGCCCCTGCTTGACGTTCAACGGATCCCTCGATGAGCTGATGGCCCTGGTGGCCAGGCTGGATGTGCCCTGCCGCTGGCAGCACAAGGGCGCCTATGAGCTGGCCGTTTTTGAAGATGGCGTCAGCAACCTCAAGCTCAACTGGTGGCCCAGCAATGGCGCCCTGCGCCTGGTGGGGGATCCGGAGGTGCGTGATGCCATGCAGCGGCGGCTGCAAGAGCTTCTGCCCAGCTGAGCACTTCGCCGCAAGGGCAGGATGGGCCCTTGGTTTCCAGTCGACCCGCATCGCCCCTGCTGGCAGGACCAGTGCCTGATCAATGCGCCATAAGGCCCGCGGCGCCCTTGTGGCTGCTGCTGCCCGCCCTGGTGTTGCTGCCCGTGCTGGCGCTGCTGCCGGGCATCAGCCATGGAGGCGGTTGGCAGCTGCTGGGGCAGTTCGCAGCGGCAGCCCTGCGACCATCCCTGGACCCAGTGGTGCTGCAATCGCTGCTGGGGGGGCTGGCCATCACGGTTGGCCTGGCCCTGCTGGGCTGGGCCAGCAGCCTGGTGCTGGGCCTGCTGCTCGGACTGGCCAGCTCCCGGCTGGTGTGGCGCACCTGCAGCGGCAGCGCTGCCCCGGCGGGCTGGATCCGCCGCTTGCTGGCCCTGCCCCGGGCGATCCACGAACTGCTCTGGGGGCTGCTGCTGCTCCAGCTGGTGGGGCTGCAGCCGGCGGTGGCGGTGCTGGCGATTGCGATCCCCTATGGCGCCCTGGTGGCGCGGGTGCTGAGCGATCTGCTTGATGCCCTCCCCACCGCTGGCCTGGAGGCCCTGCGCAGCGCCGGCAGCCCTGCCCCGTCGGCCCTGCTCACCGCCATGGGCCCGCCCCTGCTGCCGGGGCTGATCAGCTACGGCGGCTACCGCCTGGAGTGCGCCCTGCGCAGTGCAGCCCTGCTGGGGGTGTTCGGGCTGGGGGGGCTCGGCACCGAGCTGCGCCTCACCCTGCAGTCGCTGCAGTTCCGCGAGCTCTGGAGCGGCCTCTGGCTGCTGCTGGCCGTGATGCTGCTGCTCGAAACCCTGGTGGGCTTGCTGCGGCGGCGCTGGGGCATGCCGGCCCGTTTCGCTCTGGGCGGGGTACCGGTGGGTCGCAGTGGCCGCGAGCTGCTGCTGGCGCTGCTGATCCTGCTGCCGGTTCTCGCCCTGGTGGCCCGGGGTCTGGAGGTGAATCCCCTCGACCTGCTGCGCTGGCAGCCCCTGCCGGATATGGGGGCGGTGTCCTGGCGCGAGCTCCTGGCCCTGCCCTGGCCTGCCCTGCTGGGCGGCACCGTAACGCTCACCCTGCTGGCGGCCTGCCTGGCGGTGGGCCTGGCGCCGTTGCTGTTGCTGCTGGTGACTCCCTGGCGCTGGGGCCGCTGGCTGCTGCAGTTGGTGTGGGCCCTGGCGCGGCTGTGGCCGCCGCCGCTCACCGCCCTGCTGCTGCTGTTCGTGCTCCAGCCCGGTGTGCTCACCGCTGCCCTGGCCCTGGGCTTCCACAACCTGGGCATCCTGGGCCGGCTGCTGCTCGAGGCCGCCGAAACCAGCGCCGATGCCCCTGAAGCGGCGCTCAGCAGCGCCGGCGTGGGGCCGCGCCTGGCGCTGCTCTACGGGCGCTTCAGTGGCCTGGCCCGCCCCTACCTGGCCTACGGCGCCTACAGGGCCGATGTGATCCTGCGCGAAACTGTGGTGGTGGGCCTGGTGGGAGCCACGGGGCTGGGCAGCCAGCTGCTGGAAAGCTTGAGCGGCTTCGCCTGGGACCAGCTGCTGGCCCTGCTGCTGGCCTATGCCCTGCTGACGCTGGTGGGGGAAGATCTCAGCGATCGGGCCCGGCGCCAGCTGCTCGGCCCGACCTGCTGAGCTCCCCGCTGCTGAGCTGCCCCGCACCCCCGCCAGCCCCTGCCGATGGCCCCTCCGATCTCCCGCAAGCTGATCGTGCTCGGGGACAGCGGCGTTTATGGCTGGGGTGATCCGGAGCAGGGGGGCTGGTGTGAGCGGCTGCGGCGCCACTGGATGGGCCTGCCCGATGGCCCGGTGCTTTATCCGCTGGGGGTGCGCGGCGACGGGCTGGAGCGGCTATCGGCCCGGCTGGAGGCGGAGGTGGGGGTGCGCGGTGAGCTCAACCGTCAGCAGCCCCAGGGCATCCTGCTGGCGATTGGCCTCAACGACAGCGCCCGCGTCGGGCGCCCCGATGGCCGCCACCAGCTGGCCCCGGAGGCCTTCCTGTTTGGCCTGCAGCAGCTGCTGCGGCGGGCCCGGGCGATTGCGCCGGTGCTGGTGCTGGGGCTGACGCCGGTGGATGGGGCCGCGATGCCCTTTGCGGATGTGCTCTGGTACGAGCTCAACACCGTGCGGCGCTACGAGGGCCTGCTGGAGGAGGCCTGCCTCGAGGCGGATGTGCCTTTCCTGCCGCTGCTGGAGGCCCTGCTGGGCGATCCGCGCTGGCTGCGCTGGCTTGGCCCCGATGGCCTGCACCTCAATGGCGATGGCCACGCCGAGGTGTTTCAGCGGCTGCGGCAGTGGCCGGCACTGCTCCAGTGGGCCGGGCTCGAATCCCAGGCCATGGCCACGCCGTCGAGGGTCTGAGGGCCGCAATCACCCGATCGGGTGAGGTGCAATCCCCCGAAGGGGGGTGCCGCCGCAGGGCGCTCCAGAACGACCGTGAAACCACCGAACTTCCACCGTTCGCCAGCTCACCCTTCAACACCCATTTGCCCCGATGGCCTGCTCCACCCCCCATCCCCGCCCCAGCCGCCCCAGCCGCCCCAGCCGCAGCAGCAGCAGCTCCCGCTCCAGCGGCTTCACCCCGGCCTGCGACCGTCTCCGCCGCAACAGTGCCCTGCTGGCGGCCTACGCCCGCAGCCGTGATCCGCAGCTGCGCCAGGAGCTGATCGAGCTCAACTGGCCCCTGGTGCGTCAGGTGGCCCTGCGGCTGGCGCCCCGCACCGATCTGGAGCTCGACGACCTGATCCAGATCGGCGGCCTCGGATTGATCCGGGCCGTGGATGCCTTCGATCCGGCGCGGCGGGTTGCCCTGAGCAGCTTCGCGGTGCCCTATGTGAGGGGCGCGATCCTCCACTATCTCCGCGATCAGCACGGCTGCCTGCGGCCGCCGCGGCGGCTGCGGGAGCTTCAGCAGCAGGCCGAAAAGCTGCAGTTGCAGCGCCGCCACCGGGGCCTGGCGCCCCTGCCGCAGCCGGGGCTGGCCGCGGCGCTCGGCGTCGAGCAGGCGCTGCTGCGCGAGGCGATCGAGCTCCCCTTCAACCTGCGCCTGCAGCGCCTCGATGCACCCGCCGGCCCTGGTCAGGATGGTGCCTCGCTGCTCGATCTTCTGGCGGCGCCGGCAGGGCTGGCTAAGGCGGGGCTGCCTGAGGCAGGGCAGGCTGCCCCAGGCCTGGATCCGCGGCTGCAGTGGTTGCGCAGCCAGGTGGCGGAGCTCGATCCGTTGCTGCAGCGCCTGCTCGAGGGCCGCTGGCTGGAGCAGCGCCCCTGGGCTGAACTGGCCGCCGAGCTGGGGATCCATCCGCGCATGGCCCAGCGCCGGCTGCAGACCCTGATTCACGAGCTGCGGCTCGAGGGCCAGCGCTGCTTCGCAACACCCTGAATCAGGCCAGAGCCAGCCAAGCCGCCAGGAGCATCGCTAGCAGTGCCGCCAGCAGGGTTTGCAGGCCATTCACCAGCTCATTGCTCAGCCAGCTCCAGCGCTGCTGCAGGGTGGCTCCGATCACGCTCTCCAGCAGGGTGGCGACCAGGCCCACCAGGGTCACCAGCAGCCAGGCGGCCAGGCCGCTGATTAGGCCCAGGGCGGCCATCACTGCGGCCATCACGGCGCTGCCGGCCAGGCTGGCCAGGCAGCCCTCGAGGCTGATCGCCCCCTCGGTGCCGGCGGCAACCGGCCGCAGGCTGGTGATCAGCAGCGTGTGGCGCCCCCAGCGCTTGCCGATCTCGCTGCCGCAGGTGTCGGCCAGCTTGGCGGCGAAGCTGGCGGCGAAGCCCAGCAGCAGCAGTGTCACCGGCGCCCAGGGGCGGGTGGTGAGCAGGGCCAGAGCGGCCCCGGTGGCGGCTGAACCCCACACGTTCTCGGGGCCGCGGCGGCCGCCGCGGCCCTCCGCCAGGCCGCGGGCCTGCTTGGCGGCGAAGCCCAACCGCGTGACCAGCGATCCCAGTGCCAGGTAGAGCACCACCGCCAGCCAGCCGCGCCAGCCCAGGGTTCCCCAGAGCAGGGTGCCGAGGGCGCCGGCGTGGCACCAGCCGGCTGGGGTGAGCAGGGGCGCCCGGGCGGCCAGGGCGATCAGGCCCGCATTGAGCAGCAGGGCTGTGGCCCAGTGGCCAAGGTCCTGGACCGGCAGCTGCAGCATGGGGAGGGCGTTGGTCTCTGTTGCACTGATCTAAGCCAATCGCCTGGCGCGGCGCTGAAGGCGGATAATCGCTGCACAGTGCCGGGTCGCCATGTTTTTTAAGCGCAAGGAATCTTTTTTCCTCGACTTCAGCGGCGGCGAGACCAAGCCGGCGGTTCAGGTGGCTCCTGTGCAGGAGAAGGCGGCCGCTAAACAGCCGGCGCCCGAGGCCAAGCCCGCCTCCATCGCGGCCGTAGCTGGGCCATCTGCGCAAGCTTCAGCCCGTGGCGCAGCCCCTGCCACTGCATCCGCCGCAGAACCTGCCGCTGCGCCTGCCGCAGCCGGTGGTGAGCCGGTGCTCACCACCGCCGAAGCGATCGCCGCCGAGCTCGCGGCGGTCCAGGCCAGCCGGCCGGCCCCCAGCCTGAGCACCTTCGCGCCCGATTGCCTCAACCCCGCCAACGCCGTGCCCAGCCGCCGCCGCCGCGCCGGCGCCAACCTGGCCGGCTTCAAGGCGATGGCCGCCAGCCTGATCCGCAGCTGATTCTCAGCTGAGGCCCAGAGCAGGGCCCATCTGGGGCCCTCAGTGCCGCTGGCGCCAGTCGCTGAGCAGGGCAACGGCGGCTATGGCCGCCGTTGAGGCGCGCAGGATGGTGGCGCCGAGCGACACGGCCTGCCAGCCGCTGGCCAGGGCCGCTTCCTCCTCGGCCTCGCTCCAGCCGCCTTCCGGCCCGATCGCAAGGCTCAGGGTTGGGCACGGCGCTTGCCAGCCAGGCAGCGCCGTTGTGGCGAGCCAGTCGCCCAGGAGTGGCAGTCCGGCCCTGCGGCTGCTGGCCAGCAGGGCCACCCCTGGCGGCCGCTGGGCCAACCAGGCTTCGGCGCACTGGGGTTCCGCCAGCTGCGGCAGCCACAGCCGCTCGCATTGTTCGGCCGCCTCTTGCACGATCGTGCGCCAGCGCGGCAGCGGCAGCGGTGGCCGCAGGCTGCTGTGGGCAGCCACCAGGGGCTGCAGCTGGTCGACCCCCAGTTCGGTGGCCATCCGCAGCACCAGTTCGGCCTCTCGCCGCGGCAGGGCGGCCGCCAGTTGCAGGTTGCCGTTCGGGGGAGGCTGGTGCTGCAGGGGCTGGCCGGGGGGCTGCTCCAGTTCGGCGCAGCTGCCACTGAGCAGCCTGGCGCTCCAGAGCTGGCCGGTGCCGTTCACCACCGCGAAACGATCGCCTGGGCGGTAGCGCAGCACCCGGGCCAGGTAGTGGTGCTCCGCCTCGCTGAGCTGCAGCGCCGCACTGCTGAGCCGCTCCGGGGCGATCAGCAGCCGGCGCAGTTCCCGTGCCACCGGCCTAGGAGAGGCCCCCGCCGTTAAAGGCCGCGTAGGGGGAGTCGGGCAGCTCCTCGATCGGCCAGTCGTCGTTCACCCCACCGATCACCACCTCGGCGATCTCCACAAGGTCGTTGTTGAGCTGGCGCAGGGCATTGATCAGCACGTCCAGGGCGACGCCGTCGCTGGTGCCCAGATCGGCCCAGCAGCGCGCCCAGTCGCCCTGGTATTCCATCTCACCGAGGTTGTGCATCAGGGCCGGCAAGGCCCGCTCCGCCGTTTCAACCTCATAGGCCATCCAGCTCAGGTCGGCCCCGGCATCGTGCACCTGCAGGTTTTCAGCATTGAAGCCGCCCAGCTTGCCGAGGAAGAACCAGCTCTCGAAGAGGGTGTCCACATAGCCCCGCTCGCCGGCGCCGGGGGGATCCATGAAGCGCAGCCAGATCCAGCAGTTGAAGGGGTCAACCTCGCGGAAGCGGATCTCCATCGGTGGCAGGGGAAGCGGGGCCGGCTCCTATCCAACACCGCTGGCTGCCCCAGCAAAGCCGGCTGTCCTAACAAAGCCAGCTGTCCAAACAAGCTGCTGAGCCGCCGGCCATGCTGGGAGGCTGTGAGGCTGGGTGGCTGGGGGTCTGGCCGATGCTCGAACTGCGCAACCTCTGCTATCAACCCGTCACCGCCTCCCAGCCGGTGCTGCAGGGGGTGAACCTGTGTCTGGAGCCCGGCGAGCCCTCCCTGGTGGCCGGCCGCAGTGGCTCAGGCAAAACCACCCTGCTGGAGCTGATCGCCGGGCTGGCCGAGCCCAGTTGCGGTGAGGTGCGCTGGAATGGCGAGTTGCTTAACGCTCGCCAGCGGCGCTGGCTGTGCGGCCTGGTGTTTCAGTTCCCGGAGCGCCATTTCCTCGGCCTCACGGTGGGCCAGGAGCTGAAACTCGGCCAGCGGCGGCTTCCCTCCGAGCAGCTGGAGGCGGTGCTGCGGCAGGTGGGCCTGGAGGGGGTGCCGCTGCAGCAGCCGCCGGAGCGGCTCAGCGGCGGCCAGCAAAGGCGCCTGGCGCTGGCGGTGCAGCTGCTGCGCCAGCCGCGGGTGCTGCTGCTCGATGAACCCACCGCCGGCCTCGACTGGACGGTGCGCCATGAGGTGCTCGAACTGCTGGCGAGGCTGGCCCGCGATCGGGTGCTGCTGGTGGTCACCCACGAACCCGAACTCTTCCATGGCTGGGTGAGCCATGGCTGGCGGTTAGAGAATGCCCACCTGCAGCCCCTCGCCCCGGAGCCCGTGCCGTGACCGTTCCCGTCGATCAGCTGCAGCGGGCCACCGCCGCTGGTGGTGGCATCCGCCTGGTGGCGGTGACCACCACCGGCGCCGTGCGCACGGCCCGGCAGCGCCATGGCCTCTCCTTTCTCACCACCGCCCTGCTCGGTCGGGCGATGACCGCCGGCCTGCTGCTGGCCAGCTCGATGAAGGTGGCCCATGGCCGGGTGAATCTGCGCATCCAGTCGGATGGGCCGCTGCGGGGCCTGATGGTGGATGCCGGCCGCGACGGCAGGGTGCGGGGCTACGTGGGTGATCCCGGCCTCGAGCTCGATCTGGTGCGCCAGGCCGATGGCCAGGCCCACTTTGATTTCCGCCGCGCCACCGGCACCGGCTACCTGCATGTGGTGCGCGACGACGGCAAGGGGGAGCCGTTCAGCTCCACGGTGGAGCTGGTGAGCGGCGGCATCGGCGACGACGTGGCCTCCTACCTGCTCCATTCCGAGCAGACCCCTTCGGCCCTGTTCGTGGGCGAGCAGATCGACAGCCAGGGGGTGCGCTGCAGCGGCGGTCTGCTGGTGCAGGTGCTGCCCAAGGCGGCCGAGGAGCCGGCCCTGGTGGCCCTGCTGGAGGAGCGCTGCCGCGAGATCAGCGGCTTCAGCCATCGCCTCGAGGCCGCCGCCGGCCATCTCCAGACCCTGCTGGAGGACGTGTTCCCGGATCTTGACCCCCAGCTGCTGGAGGATGGCGAGGCCTGCCAGCCGGTGCACTTCCACTGCCCCTGCAGCCGCCAGCGCAGCCTCAATGCCCTCAAGCTGCTCGGCCGCGCTGAACTGGCCTCGATCCTGGCCGAGGACGGCCAGGCCGAACTCACCTGCCATTTCTGCAACACCGTTTACTCGGTGGGAGCTGCGGAACTCGAGGCTCTGATTGGAGAGCTCACACCTGCAGCCAGCGGATCTGCTTCTGGCTGAAGGCCCAGATCAGGCGATCAGCACGGCGGCCAGCAGCAGCAGCAGCAGGGCCGGCAGGGTCTGCACCTGCAGATCTGTCAGCGGCAGCCCCATGGGCAGGCTGGGATCGAGCACGCCCAGCAGCAGGCCTCCGAGCAGCAGGCCGGCGCTAAGGGCAGCCACGCTCCAGCCCACCGCCGGCAGCAGGCGGCGGTTGCGGCGCTGCAAGGCCACCAGGGTGCCGATCGCCGCCAGGGCGAGGAGCAGCTCGGCCGGCACGCTGCCGAGCAGCAGCAGGGCCAGCAGCACCCCAGCCACACCAAGGGGTATCCAGAGCTCTCTGCCGCTGGCGGGGGTGAGCTGGGGCAGGCTTGGAACCGCCTCAGCGAGGCGGGGCAGGTTGGCGCTGGGCAACCGCAGCGGCGCCAGGCGCGGCAGGCTCGGCCGTGCTGGCGCAGGCACCTGCTCCCGCTCCGAGGCGCTCAGGGCCGCGGTGCTCACCTTGCCCTGCTGGCGCTCCTTGAGGCGCTCCATCAGCACGGCGTCGTAGGCAGCTTCAATGCGGGATCGGGCCAGGGGGTCGTCGCCCACTTCGGCGAGCCGGGCGGCCTTGGCGGTCTGCACCGCCTCGAAGCTCGCACCACTCTTCAGCCCCAACCGTTCGTAGGGGCCGTCGGCGCCGGCGGCATCGTCGGGGGGGTGTTGCAGACCCTGGTTCATGAGCTTGAGCGTATCGAGGCGGGGTGCCCCCCGGTGGTGTTCTGAACTGCTTCAGAACATCAAGGGCCGGCAGGATGGCCGATCAGAAGAGGGGGTCACTGCGCAGGAAGCCTCCATCCTGTTGCAGGCTGCGGCAGCGGGCTTCAGCCTCTTCGGTGGCCAGGCGGTGCCGCAACTTGAGCAGGGGCATCTGGGGCGGCATGTGGCTGCCTTCCCGCATTTCAACCGCACCGTGATCCGGCGTGAAGTTCACGTAATCGCAGCCCCCGTCAGGGCGGGGCCGCACCAGCCAGAGCGGCATCGGCATTGCTGTGATCTTTTGTTGTAATGATTCTGGCGGGGTCCGCAAGCAGCTGTGGTCTGCGCCCGTTCGCCTCTTGGCGGTGCGGCTCCGGTTAGAGCGCGATCGGCTCCACCCCGCTCACCACCGGCGCCACCGCGCTGAGCTCCAGCTCGGGATGGTCGTCGCGCAGCTGGTTCAGGTTCCAGTCGTTCTTGAACAGCAGCACGGGCCGATTCCAGGCGTCGCGCACGGTTTTGCAGTTGAAGATCCTCCCCACCGTCTCCAGAGCCGGCCAGCCGCCCTCCACCCAGCGGGCCACCGAGAAGCCGAGGGGCTCTAGGCGCGTCTGGACGCCGTATTCGTGCTCGAGGCGGTACTGCACCACCTCCAGCTGCAGCTGGCCCACCGCGGCCAGGATCGGGTCGCGCTTGCTCTCATCGGTGTCGTAGAGGATCTGCACCGCCCCCTCCTCGCGCAATTCATTCACCCCCTTGCGGAAGCTCTTGAAGGCTGAAGGGTTTGGATTGCGCAGCCAGGCAAAGATCTCCGGGCTGAAGCAGGGGATGCCTTCGTATTCCAGTTTCGGGCCCACATAGAGGGTGTCGCCGATGGCGAACATGCCCGGGTTGTTGAGGCCGATCACATCGCCGGGGTAGGCGTCTTCCACCACCTCGCGGTCCTGGCCGAACAACTTCTGGGGGCGCGACAGCCGGATCGCCTTGCCGCTGCGGGCGTGCTGCACCGTCATGTCCTTTTCAAACTTGCCGCTGCACACCCGCACAAAGGCCACCCGATCGCGGTGGCGCGGATCCATGTTGGCCTGCAGCTTGAACACAAAACCGCTGAAGCCAGGCGCCACCGGATCGATCACCCCGGCGCTGCTGGGTCGGGCCATGGGCTTCTGGGCCAGCTCCAAAAAGGCATCGAGAAACGGGCGCACACCGAAGTTGGTCATCGCCGAGCCGAAGAACACCGGGCTGAGTTCACCGCCGTGCACCAGCTCCAGGTTGAGGTCGGCACCGGCCCCCTCCAGCAACTCCAGTTCCTCGAGGGCCTGATCCAGGAGCTCCGGCTCCACAGCTCCCGTGTCGCGGGCTTGCTGCACCGAAAGGATCCTCTCCTCACTGGCCCTGCCGCGCTCGGCACGCTCAAACAGGATCAGGTTGTGGCTGCGCCGGTCGATCACACCGCGGAAGCGGTCGCCGCTGCCGATCGGCCAGTTCACCGGCCAGCAGGCCAGGCCCAGTTGCTGTTCGATTTCATCGAGCAGCTCCAGGGGTTCCCGGCCCGGCCGGTCCATCTTGTTGATGAAGGTGAAGATCGGGATCTGCCGCAGGCGGCAGACCTCAAACAACTTGCGGGTCTGGGGCTCGAGGCCCTTGGCGGCATCTTCCAGCATCACCGCGTTGTCGGCGGCCGCCAGGGTCCGGTAGGTGTCTTCCGAGAAATCCTGGTGGCCCGGGGTGTCGAGCAGGTTGATCGTGTTGCCCGAATAGTCGAACTGCAGCACGGTGGAGGTGATCGAGATGCCGCGCTGCTTCTCGAGCTCCATCCAGTCGGAGGTCACCTTGCGCTGCTCCCCCTTGGCTTTCACCGCGCCGGCCTGCTGGATGGCACCGCCGTAGAGCAGCAGCTTCTCGGTGAGGGTGGTCTTGCCCGCGTCCGGGTGGGAGATGATCGCGAAGTTGCGCCGCCGGGCCACGGCCTCGGCCAGGGCCGCCAGTTCGGGGCTTTGGGTGCTGCTGGTGATGGTGCTGGTGCTGGTCGTCATATCCCCAGCCTGACAGGCAGGGGCCACCTCAGGATCGGCACAGGATCAGCACAGGGGAGCGAAAAAGGATTCCTTGCAGAGCAGAGATGCAGAGAGGGCAGGACCATTCGCCTTGGCCTTGGGGATACGGCTCCAGGGCACCATCCAGGCCGAGGAGGGAATCTGAGCGAGCACAGCCTCGGTGGCCGGGGTGGACAGCACCAGCAAGCGACGCTCGCGCAGGCGCAGGTGGCGCTTCAGCCAGGGGGTGAAAAAGCGCTGTTGCAACAGACGCTGCAGGCTGCCATCTGCCATGGCCCGCTTAAACCCACGCTCAAGGGCCGTCTTGAGGCGGCTATTCTCAGCATTCACCACAAAAATGAAGGTATTGGGATAGGCGATCAAGAGGGTTGGATCAATGGAAATCTGGGAAAACCCCGCTTCGCGGGCACCCTTTCCACATTCCTCTTCCACACTGACCAATCCACGGGGCAAGTAGTCAACGCGGCTCTGATCCAGTAAATTTAGATAGGAACCGGCGGCTACTTCATACACTGGCAGACCGTTATCGGCAAGCACGTCAGCATCAGTCCAGCCGAGCCCCTGCACCCCCAGATAGGGACGCAGACCATCGAGGGAATGCACCGACGCAAAACGGCCACGATCCCGTGCATTCACGCAGAGCAGGCGTAGTCCAAGCAGGCCACCATCGGCAGGAAACGGAATGCCAACAACCCCTGGAGACTGGATGTCCATGGCCCCGAACATTGCAACAGTTAGGCCATGGGGATTGCTTGGCATCGGTCCGATTGAAGCGGCGAGGTGTTGCTCAGCCTTGAGTTCATCAAGTGCTTCCGCTGAGTAACCCAGGGAATAACGCTCCCCGCTGCGGGAGAGCACCAATTCCAGAACGATATAAGGCAGCGACTGCTCGTCATACCAGGGAGTGCGCATAATCACCACGGGCATGACGTCAGCCGGCAAAGCCCGCTGCTCTTCCACCGTGAGAATCTGATCATCCTGAATGCTGGAATTGTCGTTGAGCTTGACGCGGATCAGTACTCCCCCACCCAGCAACAGCAGCAGGGATAGGAGGGCCGAGACCAGATCATTCCAGCGGAGCAGAGCTTTCACGGCGGAAAATTAATGAGGTCAAGAAAAAACATTTGCAGGCGTGATCCAGTAAATGGCAACCACGGTAGCCAGCACATAGCTGGGCAGCAGCAGCGGCCGTAATACCCTCACTGCAATCTCCGTAGGTCCGGAAAAGATTCGATCCAGAAGCTCATCGGCAATCACCACGTAAACAATGCCCAAATAAATAATAATCTGAATCTGACCGGTAAAGCCTGAAAGCGCAGAAACTGGAAGAAGCTGCGCGAGAAAAACGGAATTCCCGGCCGCAGAGAAGATGGCTCCCAGGATCAAGTCATCGCGACTGTGCCGGATAATCAAAGCCAGAATGCAAAGAACGACGGCTAAAAAATCGCCCAGGAAGCTAGACACTAATGCTAGCTCGCTGCGGCGCCGAATTGTCAGCGACAGGTCGACCACCGGTTGAATGGCAATGCCATCGCTGTCCTGATTTGGTAGGCCGAACTGACTGCGCAAACTCCAGGCACTAGCATCAATCTGAAGCGCCGAGATCTTCCAGTCATATAGCAGGAATTCAGGGTCAATCGAACTCCCAGACTGATCTACGGCAAAAGTCACATTCTGCTGAAATGGGTTGGCAAGGCCAACCCGAATCGGCAGGCTGTGGCGATCAAAGGGGTAGTTCTGCAGCCGCCAAGGCATGGTGACCCGGCAGCGTACTTTGTAAAGGCTCCAATTGACATCACCCAGTTGACGCCTCTCCAGCAGCTCAAAGCGATCAATATCGTTGTTGCTGGGTGCATTGAGCACGGCCAATTGATCACTGGGATTCTCCCCGGCAGGGCCGCTCCAGCGGGTCCAGAGGAAAAACTCTGCGCCGAAATGGTTCGCCAGCAGATCGATGTCATCGATCATGGTCAGATAGGTCCCGAGCTGCAACACCCCTGGGCCGGGCGGACGCGCCAGCTCCCTGGCTGGATCAATTTGCACGGGCAAGGGTTCTGCTGCAGCCCTGCGGCCCGCCGCCCCAGGACTCAGCCCAAGCAAATCTCCACTGAACAGAGTCAGCACCAAGGCCAAGGCCATCAGCGCAAGTAGGCGCCGTTGCAGTAACTTTTTGGCCAGGCTGGCTGCCATCGATTGTGCCCATGCTGCCGTTGAAAGGTGCAGCTGTCAGCCCCGGAGCTCCCCCAGGTTTTCAGAACGCCTCAATAGCCGAGCATATAATTCATAATTGGGCATCGCTGAAATTAACTAAACCCCCATCGAAATTGCTCCATTGGCATGAAACCAGTCTCGAACCCTTGCGCTTTCTGAAGATAGCTTGTGGTCTCTCCTTGAATCTTTAAGCTCTCGCCTTTTAGCCCCATTGAGCGGCGGCTGCTCTGCCTGGTGTTTGTTCAGCCGCCCCCACACCTCCAGGTAGCGCTCCTGCAACGGCGCTACCTGGAGCTGGGCCGCCAGCCCGGTCTGCTGCAGCTGCTGCTCCACCTCCTCTGGGCTGAAGGCGGCATGCAGGGAGGCGCGGTAGTCGCGGCGAAGCACCTCTGGAGCGCCGGCCATCTCGGAGGCCACCAGGGCGTCCACCGCCCCTGGGCTGGCGGGGCGCCGCAGATCCTGCACATACACAAAGGCTCCAGGGGCGGCGAGCTGGGCCACGGCCTGCCAGAGCACCGCCGGATCGTGCAGGTGGTGCAACAGGCTGTTGCTCACAACCGCCGAGAAGGAGGAGGCCAGGCATCCGGGCTCAGCCAGGGGCAGCAGGGTCTGCTGAAACTCCAGCCGTTCCGCCTGCTGCGCAGGCAGGGCAGCAGCCCGCTGGCGGGCCACGGCCAGCATCCGCGGGGCACCATCGATGCCGAGCACGCTGGCCAGCGGCCAGCGACTGGCCAGGCGAAAGCTGATGTTGCCGGGGCCGCAGCCCAGATCCACAAGCCGCGGGCCGGGATCCCCGCCGCACAACGCGAACATCCGCTCCAGCATCGCCGCATCGGAGCCGCCGAAATCGGCCTCGGCGTAGGCCCGCACCTGGGCCTCGTCATCCATCAGCTCGGGCTCGGGGATCCGCTCCATGGGCCATATCAACCAGCTCAGCCCAGTTTGGCGCCGCCGCGGGGGTGCGCACCGCCGCTGGTGTCCACGGCTTCTTGCACCCCCCACCGCTGGCGTTATGGTTCGGCACACCCCTGGGCCGTACCGCTTGTGACCCTTTCCGCCACGCCCCCCACAGCTGCCAGTCACGACGCCGAAAAAGCAGCGGCTGAAAAGGCTTTTGCCGGCCCACCAGGCAATCCGGCGGGCGCGGCTCTCGACTTCCCTGCAACCGCCCCGGCCGCCAATCCGGTTTTCTACCGCACCTACAGCCGCAAGACAGCAACGGGCAGGGAGAGCTGGTATGAGGTGGCCGAGCGCAACCTCGAAGGCCTGCGCAAGCTGGGCAACCTCAACGACGAGGAGGTGGCCCTTCTGCGCCGCATGCAGCAGCAGCAGAAGGCCCTGCCCTCGGGGCGCTGGCTGTGGATCGGCGGCACCGAGTGGATCGAGCGCAGCGAGAACTTCTCCGGCGCCTACAACTGCACCTCCACCAACCTGGTGGATTGGGAAGCCTTCGGGCTGATGATGGACCTGGCGATGATGGGCTGCGGCACCGGCGCCATCATTGAGCCCCGTCTGATCAGCCGTCTGCCGGTGGTGCGCAACCGCTTGCTGATCGATGTGGTCAGCGACATCGGCGCCACCCCCGCAGAAGCTCGCCAGGAGCACACCAGCCACACGATTGATGGCAACCGGGTGGCCATCAAGGTTGGTGATACGCGCCGCGGCTGGGTCGACAGCTACCAGCTGCTGCTGGAGCTCAGCAGCGATAGCCGCTTTGCCGGCGCCGGTGATCAGCCCGCCGAGATCCACATCAGTGTCGACCTCTCCGATGTGCGCCCGGTGGGCGAAACCCTCAAGGGTTTCGGCGGCATGGCCAACCCGGTGAAGCTCAAGGACCTCTACGGGCGGGTGGCCCAGCTGCTCAACAAGACGATCGGCCGCCAGCTCACTTCGGTGGAGTGCTGCCTGCTGATCGATGAGGCTGCCGTCACGATCGTGGCCGGCAACATCCGCCGCAGTGCCGGCATGCGCCAGTTCGCCGCCGACGACAATTCCGCCGCCGGCGCCAAGGACAACCTCTGGCAGCAGGACAGCGAGGGCAACTGGCGCATCGATCCGGAGCGCGATGCCCTGCGCATGGCCAACCACACCCGCGTCTTCCACACCCGCCCCAGCCGCGAGGTGGTGCTGGAGGCCGTTACCAAGCAGTTCCAGAGTGGGGAGGGTGCGATCCAGTTCGCCCCCGAGGCGATCGCCCGCTCCAACGCCGACCTGCTGCCCAGCCCCGAGCTGCGCAGCGAGTTCATCGGCATCTACTGCGATCAGGGCCGCGAGGAAGCAGGCCGCTGGTTGCAACTGCACCACCCAGAGCTCGGTGAAGCCGAGCTCGAGCACCGCCTCGGCCGCTACGGCCTCAACCCCTGCGGCGAGATTCTCGGCGCCGATTTTCACTGCAACCTGGCCGAGATCCATCTCAACCAGATCGATCCTGCCGACCTGGTGGCCCAGGAAGAGGCCTTCCGCGCTGCTGGCCTTGCCGTGGCCTGCCTGCTCAACCACCGCTTCGAGGTGGAGCGCTACCGCCAGAGCCGCGCCTGGGATCCGATCGTGGGTGTGAGCTTCACCGGCCTGTTCGACTTCTTCGTGCACGCCTTCGGCACCCCCTGGCTGAAGTGGTGGGAAGCCGGTCGTCCGAACAGCGAGGAGGGCCTGGCCTTCAAGGCCCAGGAGGCTGAGTATCTAGGTCGTTGGAAGGAGATCGTGAATCAAGCGGTGTGGGACTACTGCGATCGCCATGGCCTGCGCCGCCCCAACCGCTGCACCACCGTTCAACCCGCCGGCACCAAGAGCCTGCTCACCGGTGCTTCCCCCGGCTGGCACCCCCCCAAGGCCCAGCGTTTCATCCGCCGCATCACCTTCCGCAAAACCGATCCGGTGGCCCTGGCCTGCATGGACTACGGCTACACGATCGTGCCGAGCCAGAGCGATAAAGACGAGCAGGGCCGCCTGCTGGACGATCCCTTTGATCCGCGCTGCACCGAGTGGCTGGTGGAAATCCCCACCGAGGTGAGCTGGGCCAACATCCCAGGCGCCGATGCGGTGGAGATCAACAACTTCTCCGCCCTGGCCCAGTTCGATTTCTATATGCAGGTGCAGAAGCACTACACGGCCCACAACACTTCGGCCACGGTGGAGTTCCGCGAAATTGAGATCGAGCCCCTGGCCGAGGCCATTCACCAGGCGATCGAGGGCGGTGAGGGCTACATCTCGGCGGCCCTGCTGGCCCGCTTCGATGCCAACGCCACCTTCCCGAGGCTGCCGTTTGAGCCGATCGATGCGGCCACCTACAAGCGCCTCAACGCTGAGGTGGCAGCCCGCCGCCGCACCGATTGCTTCTTCGAAGCCCTGAAGCGCTACGACAGTGGCGAACTGGTGGAAGCCGGTCCGGCCGGATGTGATTCCGATAAATGCCTGCTACCCCAGGCCGCTCCCAAAGGATGAACCGCCCTCTCAGGCTGGTTGATCCGGATTGAAGATGCTGATCAGCAGCAGCTCCCCAGGTTCTTGCCTGGGGCGGCGGTAATTGCGGATCTGCTTGGCCAGGAAATGCTTTTCCAGATGGATCACGTTATCGCGTCTGGGGTTGGCTCCGGCTTGATTGGGTTTGGCCAGATTCGGCAGCATGGGGGCTGTTTCTGGAGAGGCCCTGCCTCCTACTTCGTTTGCCCGCCCGCCGTTGCGTGGTGAGTCCATTGTTATAGCTCTGCCAGTTGCCGATGGGATAACGCTAGGGGCTGGCTTGCCGTTTGAAAGGTGAGTGCGATGAGAGCTGACTTAGGGATCTGTTACTGCCATCAAGCCTGCAGTGCCTCCGGCGGCAGCTTGGCGAGGCCCCGCTCCAGCTGCCCCACCAGTTCCTGGCAGCGTTCATGCTGGCGGCTTGGTGCCACGCTGATGGGCAGGGTCTGGATCATGTCTGCCAGCTGGCGGGCCCTGAGGGCAAGCAGGTCAGTCGATACAACGGGCATGGCGATGAGGTGGGGCCC
>JAWOHV010000085.1:0-18433 GCA_046484965.1 Prochlorococcaceae cyanobacterium | reverse complement strand
CAAGAGCTTCTGGGTCATGGGGACTCCCCGGCCTCAGGCCGCGACGAGGTCCTCTCCGCCCTGGACGGCGTCTTCGCCGTCGCGGCCTGAGATGATGCCGCCCGGCAGCCAGCTGCACCGCGGCGGCACCTATTTGTGCATGGAGGGGCCAGCCTTCTCCACTCGGGCCGAATCGGAGCTCTACCGCCCCTGGGGCTGCGCCGTGATCGGCATGACCAACCACACCGAAGCGCGCTTGGCCCGCGAAGCCGAGATCGCCTACGCCACCCTGGCGATGGTGACCGACTACGACTGCTGGCACCAGGAGCACGACAGCGTGACCGTGGAGATGGTGATCAACAATCTGCAAACCAACGCCACCCTGGCCCAGCGCATTGTGCGCATGGCCGCTGATCGCATCGCCGCCCAGCGTCCAACGAGCACGGCACACCAGGCCCTTCGCCATGCCCTGATGACCGCGCCCGAGCACGTGCCGGCGGCCACACGCCGCCGCTTGGACCTGTTCACATCCCCCTACTGGGGTGCGTTTCAGGGCTGAGGCGCCGCTGCGCCCGCCGGCAGGCTGCCCACCCCCTGGCGCTCCAGCGCCGCTCGCAGATTGCCGCCGGCGGCGGCCAGGGCGGCGCGGGCCTGGTTGGCGGCCATGCCGGCGGGGGCCATCAGCAGGGCCACCTTCACCGAACCTTCCGCCGCCTGCAGCAGCGGCCCGCCCCGCTCCCGCTCCACTCCGGCCAGATCCCGCAGGATGCGTAGGGCCCGATCCTCCAGCTTGCTGTTGGTGACGGCCACATCCACCATGCGGTTGCCGTACACCTTCCCCAGGCGCACCATCACCCCGGTGGAGATGATATTGAGGGCCATCTTGGTGGCCGTGCCGGCCTTGAGCCTGGTAGAGCCGGTGAGCAATTCGGGGCCGGTGAGCAGCCGGATGTCGATGTCACAGGGCATGGGTACCTGCTCGGCGGGCACGCAGGCGACAGCGATCGCCAGCGCGCCGATCGCACGGGCATGGCTGAGACCGCCCAGGACATAGGGGGTTGTGCCTCCGGCGGCGATCCCCACCAGGCAATCACCAGAGGCAAAACCGCGCTCCTGCAGGTCGTCGCGGCCGGCCTCGAAGCGGTCTTCCAGCCCCTCGGAGCTGCGCAGCAGGGCGGCTGCACCGCCAGCCAGCAGCCCCTGCACCAGCTCCGGCGGCGAGCAGAAGGTGGGCGGACACTCGGCGGCATCGAGCACCCCCAGGCGGCCCGAGGTGCCAGCCCCCAGATAGAAGAGCCGGCCGCCTTTGCACAGGCGCTCGGCAATGGCGTCGATGGCAGCGGCCAGGGAGGTGGCAGCGCCCTGCACCGCCCGCTGCGGCTCCATCTCATTGACGCAGAACAGATCCACCAGATCCGCCGTGCCGAGCTGATCGAGGGCACTGCTGGCTGGATTGGACTGCTCGGTAAGCAGGTGGCCCCGATCCTGGGGGGCTGTGGAGGCAGCGTTGCTGGCCTGCGGTTGGCTCACAACAAACCCTCCAGCTTGCGCCGGAAAGCCTCCAGCTGGGGATCTTCAGAGCCGATCGGATCAGCGGGGGCCTGCGTTGGGGCAGCGCGGCCATCTCCCACGTCCTCCTGCCACTGGCTCACGTCCATGTTGAGCTCCGGCGGAGCGATCAGCAGCCGTTCTTCGGCGCTCTCGGGAAGGAAGCCAGAGGGCACGAATCGGGCCTCGTAGCCCGCCTCGGAGCAGAAGATCTCCATCTCCTTGCGGTCGATGGCCTCAACGCTCGGCACCGGAAAATCCTGGGCTTCCAGCAAACCCGCGTAGCGCTCCGCATCATCGGGATCCTCGAACAGCAGCACCACGGTGCGGCCCTGAAGCTCAAGCGAGTGGATGCCCTCCTGGTCACCGCCGGCGTCGAAGAGGAGCACATGCACCGGCATCGGATCGCTGGAGCAAACGAAACCCAGTGTCCCATCCCGATGCAGTGGCCTTATTGCTCGGCTTCGAGCTCCATCAGCCGGCGGTAGAGAGCCTGCTCGGCATCGCTGAGATCTTCGGGCACCACGATCCTCAGTTCCACCAGCTGGTCGCCCCGCTCTTCGCCCAGGATCTGGCCGCGGCCGCGCAGGCGCAGCAAGCGGCCGCTGGAGGATCCAGCTGGCACCCGCAGCTTCACCGGGCCATCAAGGGTGGGCACCACTGCGGAGCACCCAAGGGCTGCTTCGGCCGGGGAGAGTTCGAGCTGGTAGAGCACCCGCAGACCATCGATGCGCAGGCCCTCCGGTGTGCGCACCCGCAGCTGCAGGAAGTGGTCGCGCCCACCCGGGGCCACGCCGGCCAGATGCAGCCGCCAGCCGTCACCGGCCAGCGGCGGTGTCCACACCTCCACGGCGCTGCCGTCCGGCAGTTCGAGTTCGAGGCGCTCCCCCTCGAGGGCCTGCGCCGGGCTGAGCTCCACCGTGGTTTCGAGATTCTGGCTGGCCTGCACCGGCGGCATCGGCGCCGGCGTGGGGGTGACTGAACCGCCCCGTTGGGGTTCGGGCCGCGGTTCCGGCTCCGCCCCTGGCTCCTGCCACTGCTGCTCTGCCCCTTGCTCGTGGCGCCGCGAGCGGCCGAACAGTTCAGCGAGGTAGTCCTCGAACTCGGGGAAGCCGCTGGCGAAGGGATCGCCATTGGCGCCGCTGCCACCAGGGCCGCTCTCGCCCGCCTCCCAGGCGCGCCGGCGGCGGGGATCGGAGAGCACCGCATAGGCCTCGTTGATCCGCTTGAAGCGCTCCTCAGCCAACGGATCGTTGGCGTTGAGGTCCGGATGCCAGCGTCGGGCCTGTTCGCGGAAGGCCTGCTTGAGGCTGGCCGGATCGGCGCCGGGCCCCAGGCCAAGCACCTGCCAGTAATCCTGGAGGGCCCCGTCAGCCACAGGTGAAGGCATCGGCTTCAGACCTCACCCCAGGGATCGTCGTCGTAGCGCTCAGCGGCCGCCCGGGGCTGAGGGGGTCGGGGCCGCGCTCGGGGCGCCTCACTGGCGGCGGCAGGTTTGGCGGCAGGTTTGGCTGCAGGTTTGGTGGCAGGGTCGTAACGGCCTGGTCGCTCGGGGCTGTCGTCGTAGGAATCGGCCTGATAGGGATCGGCTTGATAAGAATCGGCGGGATAGGGATCCCTGCCATAGGGATTGGGCCTGTAGGGGTCTGGCCCGTAGCGATCCGCTCCTAGGCGATCAGAGGGGCTCGACCTTGGCGTGTAGCGGCTCTCGGCCAGGCCGCGATCGCCGTAGCCGCCGCCAAGGCCGGGGCGATCCCAGTCGTCCCAGTCGTCTTCGGCAAACAGTTCGTCCTTGAGGGAGCCCAGGGTGTTCTTCAGGCCCTGCAAGGGACCGGTTTCGCTGCGGCGTTCGCTCAGTAGCCGGCGATTCAGCCCGAAGAGGGATTCCTGCAGCTGGCTGACGGCCAGCTCGAGGCCAGCGGTATCGCCATCGGCCAGCGCGTCCTGCACATCGCGCATCGCCAGCTCCACCGCCCGCTGCTGGCGTTCAGCGCCGTAGGGCCCCAGCTCCAGGGCCGCATCCCGCAGCCGACGTTCGGCCTGGGCCAGCAGCGTCTGGGCGCGGTTGCTGCGATCCACCTCAGCCCGTTTGCGGCGATCTTCGCCGGCCTTGCGCTCCGCCTCCTCGAGCAGCTGGTTGATCTCCTCCTCGCTGAGGTTGGACCCCCCCTGGATCGACACACTCTGCTGGCGTCCCGTGGTGCGGTCGGTGGCCGACACCTGCAACAGGCCGTTGGCATCGATGTCGAATGACACCTGCACCTGGGGCACACCTCGGGGGGCCGGTGGAATGCCGGAGAGGCGGAATCTTCCGAGGCTCTTGTTGCCCTCGGTGATCTGACGCTCACCCTGCAGAACGTGGATCTCGACCGAGCTCTGGTTGGGCTCGGAGGTGCTGAACACATCGCTCTTGCGCACCGGAATGGGTGTGTTGCGCGGAATCAGCACCTTCATCACCCCACCGATCGTCTCCAACCCCAGCGAAAGCGGGGTCACATCGTTGAGCATCAGATCGCGCAGCTCGCCGGTGAGGATTCCTGCCTGCACGGCCGCCCCGATCGCCACCACCTCGTCGGGGTTCACCGACTGACAGGGCTCGCGGGGTATCAATGTGCGCACCATCTGCTGCACCATCGGCATGCGGGTGGAGCCGCCCACCAGCACCACATCGTCGATGTCTTCGGCGGCCAGGCCGGAATCGCGCAGGGCCCGCTGCACTGGCCGCAGCAGCCTATCCAGCAGGTCGGGGCAGAGGCCTTCGAAGCTGCTGCGCTCGAGGCTGGTTTCGATATGAAGCGGCCCCTCGGGCCCCGTGGCGATGAACGGCAGGGAGATCGGCGTGCTGGCCACGCCGGATAGTTCCTGCTTCGTTTTCTCGGCCGCTTCGGTGAGGCGCTGCAGTGCCTGGCGGTCGCGGCGCAGGTCGATGCCGTGCTCCTGCTGGAAAGCGCCGGCCAGCCAGTCAACGATGCGCCGGTCCCAGTCATTGCCACCCAGCTGGGTATCACCGCTGGTGGCCTTCACATCGAAGACGCCATTGGCGATCCGCAGCACCGACACATCGAAGGTGCCACCACCGAGGTCGAACACCAGCACCCGCTTGACGACGCTGCGATCAAAGCCGTAGGCCAGGGCCGCTGCAGTGGGCTCGTTGATGATCCGCTCCACCGTGATGCCGGCGAGGCGGCCGGCATCACGGGTGGCCTGCCGCTGGGCATCGTCGAAGTAGGCCGGCACTGTAATAACAGCGGCTTCCACCGGCTCGCCTAAGTAGGTGGCCGCATCATCCACGAGCTTGCGCAGGATGCTCGCCACCAGCTCTTCGGGGGCATATTCCCTTTCGGTAACGGGGCAGACAACGCGCACGTTGCCCTGGTCGTTGGCCCGCACGGTGTAAGGCACCGTCAGGCTGCCGTCATCGAGCTCCTGCCAGCTGCGGCCCACAAAGCGCTTCAGATTGGCAAAGGTGTTGCGGGGGTTGAGCACCAGCTGGCGGCGGGCCAGCTGCCCCACCAGCAATTCCTGATCGCGGCTGAATCCCACCACCGAGGGCGTTGTGCGGCCCCCTTCGGCATTGGCGATCACCTGGGGACGGCCGCCCTCCAGCACAGCCACCACCGAGTTGGTGGTGCCTAGGTCGATACCAACGATCCGCCCCATGAAAGCTGCGAGGGAGGCCCAAAACTACCGGGCTCGGGCACCGCAAAAGTGATTTTAGGTGGCTTCAGTCTGGAAGCCCCTCACACCTGCTTCTAGATTCCAAAGGGATCATCCGCCTGTGGGATCCGCGTCGCCGCTACGAACCACGGATTCTGTGGACCGCCTCCGCACCCCATGAAGTCGGACCACTCCCCAGTCCACCCCTCGCCCCAGCGGGCGAGTGACGACTTCACACTGCGCCGCCGCCCCAGGCACGAAAAGCTGATCGATGCCGGTTTTCGGCAGCTCACCCTGGCGCTGGCATCGCTGGTGGCAATCCTCTTGCTGGCGATCGTGCTCACGATCGCCCATGGGGCCCGCGAGGCGATCGCACAGTTCGGACTCCGCTTCCTGACCACATCGGCCTGGGATCCGGTGAACAACCAGTACGGAGCCCTGATCGCCATCTACGGCACCTTGGTGACGTCGCTGCTGGCCCTGATGATCGCCGTGCCGCTGGGGGTGGGCACAGCAATCTTCATCACCGAAGACCTGATGCCCGCCCCCTTACGTGAGGCGATCGGCCTGATGGTGGAACTGCTGGCGGCGATCCCATCGGTGGTGCTGGGTCTCTGGGCGATCTTTGTGATGGAGCCGGCCATCAGGCCCCTACTGGAGCTGCTGCATCGCCTGCTGGGCTGGATGCCGCTGTTCAGCACCGTTCCCCAGGGACCGGGCATCGCACCAGCGATCCTGATCCTGGTGGTGATGATCCTGCCGATCATCACGGCGATCGCCCGCGATGCCCTCAACCAGGTGCCCCTGGAACTGCGCCAGGGCGCCTATGGCGTGGGCACCACCCGCTGGGGCGCCATCTTCAACGTGATCCTGCCGGCAGCGATCTCGGCGATCACCGGTGGCGTGATGCTCGCCCTGGGGCGGGCGATGGGCGAAACGATGGCCGTCACGATGATCATCGGCAACAGCCTCAACTTCAGCTTCTCGCTGCTGGCGCCAGGCAATACGATTTCCTCGATGCTCGCCAACCAGTTCGGTGAAGCCGATGGAATTCAGGTGTCGGCATTGATGTATGCCGCCCTGATCCTGATGCTGCTCACCTTTTCGGTGAACGTGATGGCCCAGTGGGTCGTTCGCCGGCTCAGCCTGCGTTACTGACACCCCATGACCCCCAGCTCGAGGCCAGTGGCATTCAGGCGAAGACCCCTCTTCTACGACCCAACGCTGCGGCGCAATCGGCTGAACATCCTGTTCACCGCCGTTGCCGCCCTGTTCGCCACGGTCGCGGTTCTACCCCTGCTGCTGGTGCTTGGTTATGTGCTGATCAAGGGTGTGCGGCTGCTCAATCTGCGCCTGTTCAGCGAGCTGCCGCCACCACCTGGCCTTGAGGGCGGCGGTATCGGCAATGCGGTGCTCGGCACCATTCTGGTCACTCTGATCGCCAGCCTGATAGCGATTCCGGTTGGAGTTGGAGGGGGAATCTATCTCTCTGAATATTCACGGGGCGGCTGGTTTGCCCAATTCGTGCGTTTCGGCAACGATGTGCTTGCCGGTGTGCCTTCGATCATCAGCGGTGTGTTTGTGTATGGCATCATCGTGGCCACGCGGATCTTGTTTGGCCAGAGCTACAGCGCCGTGGCCGGCGGCATTGCCCTGGCGGTGTTGATGCTACCAACCGTGATTAAAACCACCGATGAGGGGCTGAAAATGGTGCCCCAGGAGTTGCGCTGGGGAGCCTATGGGATTGGAGCCTCCAAGTTCGTTACGGTGATGCGCCTCACGCTTCCCTCGGCATTCACTCCGATCGCCACCGGTGCGGTTCTGGCCATCGCCAGGGCTGCGGGAGAAACGGCCCCCCTTATTTTCACAGCCTTGTTTTCCTCTTTCTGGCCAGAGGGGTTGTTAAATCCAATTGCCACGATGTCGGTGCTGATCTTCAACTTTGCGATCATGCCCTACGAGGCCCAGAACGAACTTGCCTGGGCCGCTTCCTTTGTGCTGCTGGTGATGATCCTGGCGGCCAATCTGCTGGCGCGCTGGTTCAGCCATATGGCCAAAAACTAAACCCTGCCGGCGCACCACCTCTCTGGGGAGCCGCCTCTGCCCCCCTTCCTTTTGGCCCTCAACCCCCTGCTGCGATGAAAAGCTCGACTGCTGCTCCCTACGCCATGGCAAGCGATGTGTGCCTATCACTTCAGGACGTGACTATCTCCTACGGCAAGGTTGAGGCGGTGCGGCAGGTGTTCATGGATATTCCAAGGGGCAAGGTAACGGCGTTCATCGGTCCTTCCGGCTGTGGCAAATCCACCGTGCTGCGCGCCCTGAACCGGATGAACGATCTGATCCCCGGCTGCAGCCTGCGCGGGCGGGTGATCTTTGATAACCACGATCTCTACGACCCGCGTATCGACCCAGTGGAGGTGCGCAGGCGAATTGGCATGGTATTTCAGAAGCCGAATCCCTTCCCAAAAACGATCTACGAGAACATCGCCTTCGGGGCCAGGATCAATGGTTACAACGGCGATATGGATGAGTTGGTGGAGAGATCGCTACGCAAGGCAGCGGAGTGGGAGGAGTGCAAAGACAAGCTGCAAGTGAGCGGCCTGGCTCTTTCCGGCGGCCAGCAGCAGCGACTCTGCATAGCCCGGGCGATTGCCACCGAGCCTGAGCTGATCCTGATGGATGAACCCTGCTCGGCCCTCGATCCGATCTCCACCCTGAAGATCGAAGAGACAATGCATGAGCTAAAACGCAGTTACACGATTGTGATCGTGACCCACAACATGCAACAAGCGGTGCGTGTGGCGGATCGCACCGCCTTCTTCAATGCGGAGGTCGCGGATGGAGGAAGCGGTAAGGTCGGCTATCTTGTTGAATTGAATGACACCGAAAAGGTTTTCAATGCCCCTTCTCAACAAGCCACCAAAGATTATGTGAGCGGCCGCTTTGGCTGAGACGCTTGCACTGAACCGGTTTGGCTGAGATCAGGCAGAAAAAAACCGGCCTTTGGGGCCGGTAATCAAAGCGGAGAGGGAGGGATTCGAACCCTCGATAGAGTTGCCCCTATACAGCATTTCCAGTGCTGCGCCTTCGACCACTCGGCCACCTCTCCAGCGACTGACGTGGGGCAGGTGGCAATGTAGCAGCAGCACCCTGCTGGGCCTCGGCTGATGACACGCCGCCATCCGATCACCGTTCACTGGCGCCAGCAGAACCGCGTCATCTGCCACGAGGTGCCTGAGGGCGAGTACATCCTGCGCAGCTTTGAACAACAGGGAGATCCGCTGCCATTCAGTTGCCGCAACGGCTGCTGCACCGCCTGCGCCGTGCGGGTTCTGCAGGGCGAGATCGATCAACACGAAGCCCTCGGTCTCTCCCAGGACCTGCGCAGGCGCGGCTACGGCCTGCTCTGCGTGGCCCGAGCCCTGGGCCCGCTGGAGGTTGAAACCCAGGATGAGGACGAGGTGTATGAACTGCAGTTCGGACGTCACTTCGGCAGGGGAGCGGTCAGGATCGGCCTGCCCCTTGATGATGAGTGAACTGCCATGACCGCTTCGGAGCTGCCGACGCCGCCGGCGGCAGGTGAACCGCTCAGCAATCTCGCCTTGAAACGCTCAGGCCTTGCTGATGCCGAGATCGCGAGCCTGGCCGCCGTTGCCCGCCGTGCCGCCAGCAGCGGCGCCGAGCAGCTGATGAAGCACTACGGCCGCCTGAGCCAGATCCGCCAGAAGAGTCGGGCCGGCGATCTCGTTACCGAAGCCGATCTGGCCGCCGAAGCAGCGGTGCTGGCCGTTCTGGAGCGAGAAACAGCAGGGGTGGGGGTGTTGGCTGAAGAAAGCGGCCGGCGCCTTGGCAACGGCCAGTTGGAGTGGTGCGTCGATCCCCTGGATGGCACCACCAACTACGCCCACAACTACCCCTTCTTTGCCTGCTCGGTGGGCCTCACCTGGGATGGCCTGCCGCTACTGGGGGCGGTGGCCGTACCAGCCCTCGCTGAGCTCTTCTGGGCGGCCCCTGGCCTGGGGGCCTGGTGCAATGACAAGCCACTTCAGGTGAGCCCCTGCACCAGCCTGGAGCAGGCGCTGCTGGTAACCGGCTTTGCCTACGACCGCCGTGAGCGACTCGATAACAATTATGCGGAATTCGCCTGGTTCACCCACCGAAGCCAGGGGGTGCGGCGCGGTGGTGCGGCGGCGGTGGATCTGGCCTTTGTTGCCGCCGGCCGCCTGGATGGCTACTGGGAGCGTGGGCTTTCCCCCTGGGATCTGGCCGCCGGTGTGGTGCTGGTGGAGCAAGCCGGGGGGGTGGTGAGCAGCTACGAAGGAGCCGCACTGCAGATCAGCGGCGGCAAGCTGATTGCCTGCACCCCCGGCGTCCATGGCGCCCTGGTGGAGGGCCTGGGCCGCTGCCAGCCCCTGGCGGGGAGTGTCTACGGCGCCGCCGAACTCGATCGGCCGGATCCAGTCACTCCATAGGATCTCCCCGACTCGCGGCACTCTCCCCCTCCATGGCCCTGCAACCCGCCGCCGGCGCCAGGGATCTCCATCCCCGCGAGGTGGATCGCAACCGCCAGCTCGCTGATCAGCTGGCTGCCGTTTACCGCCTCTGGGGCTACCAGGAGGTTTCGCCACCGAGCATCGAGCGACTCGACACCCTCGAAGCCGGGGGCGGCATCGCTGAACAGGAGCTGGTGCGCCTTGTCAGCGACGAGCCCCTCGGCCTGCGGCCGGAGATGACGGCCTCGATCGCACGGGTCGCCTGTACCCGCCTGGCGCTACGGCCCCGGCCGCTGCGCCTTTGGGCCTGCGGTCCGGTGTTTCTGAGCAGCGTCAGCGACAGCGGCGGCCAGCGCATCGGCGAACAGCTCCAGAGTGGAGTGGAGCTGCTGGGGGTGGCCGGCAGATCCGCCGATGCCGAACTTTTGCGGCTGCTGCTGGCCGCGCTGGGGGCCCTGCCCCTGCAGGCTGATCAGCAGGCGCAACTGCTGATCGGCCACCACGGCATCCTCACGGCGCTGCTGGCCCAGGTTCCCGAGCCGCAACGGCAGGCCGCACGTCGGGCCCTCACCGGCTTCGATCCCTTGGCCCTGTCCCAGCTGCAACTGCCTGCTGTGCTGGCCGCCAGCCTGCAGCGGCTGCTGCGGCTGCGGGGCGAACCCACAACCGTGCTCTACCAACTCGAACAGGTGCTGGGCCCCCTGCCCCTGCTGGAGGAACTGGCCCTCACGCTTGAGGCCATCGCCGCTCCTGCCCGGCAGCGGGGCGTGGCCATCCAGCTCGACCCAACCTTTCAGCCCCACTTCAACCTCTACGACGGCTTGGTGTTCAAGGTTGTGTGCCAGGGGCAACACGCACCGGTGGAGATTGCCAGCGGCGGCCGCTACGACGCCCTGGTGGGGCGCTTTGCCACACCCGGCGATGGCGTGGCGGCTGGGGTTGGCTTCGGTTTCCAGGTGGAAGCGATCCGGGAGCTGCTCACGGCCCCCGCCCAGCAGTGGGCTGCCATCCCCACCTGGTTGGTGGCCTACAGCCAGGCTTCGCTGCTGCCGGCGGCCCTCGATCGCATCGAAAGCCTGCACAGCCAGGCTGAGGCGGCCGAACTGCTCAGTGAGCCCTGCGCCAGCCAAGGGGAGGCGGAGCGGCTTGCCGCCGAGAGGGGCTGCAGCGGCGTGATCTGGCTGGCTTCCTAAGATTCAACAAGCAGCCCTGGCTCCTTGGCCCACACCATCGTCACCAACGTCTGCGAAGGAGTAGCCGACTGCGTGGATGCGTGCCCGGTGGCCTGCATCCATCCCGGCAAGGGTGCCAACAGCAAGGGCACGGCTTTCTACTGGATCGATTTCGGCACCTGCATCGACTGCGGCATCTGCCTGCAGGTGTGCCCGGTGGCCGGGGCGATCCTGCCCGAGGAAAAACCCGAACTGCAGCAGGCCGGGTGAACGAAGCCAACCCCGATGCCGCACCAGTGCTGGTGTTCGACGGCGGCTGCCCGTTCTGCCGCCACTTCGCCGAACTCAGTGAACTGCGCAGCGGCATTGAGGGATTGCAGATCCGCGACGGCCGCGCCGATCCTGAGCTTCGGCTGCAGCTGCAACGCGGCGGCCAGCGGTTGCGCGATGGCGCCTTCGTGATCGACGGGGGGCGAGTGCTGCATGGCGCCGAGGCGATTCAGTGGCTCTGCGCCCGGATGCACCCCAGCGACGCCCTCCTGCAACTGCTGGCCCCCCTGCTGGCTGGCCCTGAGCGCTCGCGCCGTCTCTACCCGCTGCTGCTGCTGGCCCGCCGCGCCGCCCTGGCGCTGCGGCGACTGCCCGTTGATCCCGACCGCGCCGCCGCCACTGGCGCCGTATCCGGCGGGGGGCTGGGCTGATCGCGGGCGCGGGCCTGCCAGTCGATGTCATCCAGACGTTGCTTGGGCAGCCAGGCCCATGGCTGGCCTGGCTGCTGCTGGCTTGTGCAGTGGCAGCGGTTCTGGGGCAGGCGATCCTGATCGGCGCACTGGCGCGGGGGTTCCAGGCTGCTCCCCGGCTGCAGGCCCAGGCGAGGCTGCAGCCCGAAACAAGCCTCACGGTGGTGCTGCCCGCCTACAACGAAGCCGCCAACATCGAGGCCTGCCTCTCCAGCCTGCTCAGCAGTGATCCCCCCTGCCCCGACTGGCAGGTGCTGATGGTGGACGACCGCTCCAGCGATGGGACCGCCGCCATCGCCGAGGCCACCGCCGTGCGTCTTGGCGCCGGGCCGGAGCGGTTCAGCCTCCTCGATGCGGGCCCCCGCCCCAGCGGCGAGCGTTGGGTGGGCAAGAACTGGGCCTGCAGCCGCGCGATGGAACAGGTGCAGAGCAGCTGGGTGCTGTTCGTGGATGCCGATGTGCGCCTGCAGCCAAACACGCTGCAGCGGGCCCTCGGGCAGGCGATCGACGAGCAGGTCGATCTGCTCAGCCTGGCGCCGCGCTTGAGCTGCGGTTGCCTGGCCGAATGGATGGTTCAACCGATCATGGCCAGCCTGCTGGGGCTTGGCTTTCCGATCGAGGCCGCCAATGACCCCGCCAACCCCACCGCCTTCGCCGCCGGGCCCTTCATGCTCTTTCGCCGTTCGGCCTATGGGGCGATCGGCGGCCATCGGGCCCTGGCGGCCGAGGTGGTGGAAGACCTGGCCCTGGCCAGGCGCATCAAGGCGGCCGGCTTGCGGCTCCGCTATCTGCTGGGCCTGGATGCGGTGGAACTGCGCATGTACCAGAACTTCGCCTCTCTCTGGGAGGGCTGGAGCAAAAACTGGTTTATCGGACTGGACAGGAGTGTGACCAAGGCCTTGGGGGCAGCCGCGGTGGTGCTGCTGCTGTTCAGCGGACCGTGGCTGCTGACGCCCGTTGCCGCCATCGGCGCGGCGCTGCTGCCGGCCCAACGACCGTTGCTGCTCGTGGCCCTTGGCTTGGCCCTGCTGGGCATCGGCCTGCAGCTGCTGCTGCGGCTGTGGATCCGGCATCACTTTCAAATTCCACTCCACCTCTGGTGGCTGATGGGAGCCGGCGGGCTGGTGGTTGCGGCCCTTGGACCCACCTCGGTATGGCGCACCCTCAGCGGCCGCGGCTGGACCTGGAAGGGGCGCTCCCTGGCCTGACCGGTTCTCCTGCCATCGATGACCGGTCTGCCGCACTTCGTGAGGAAGGCCGAAGCGAACGGTTCGGCTGGCACGCCCCCTTGACCTATCCAAGCCCGCGATGCTCAGTTCAACCGGGGCGAACGAAGACCCCGCCAGCCCTTAAACGCCATGCTTACCCTGCGCACCTCCTCCCCTTTTGAGCTCTTTGACCGGCTTGAGCAGCAGCTCAGCCAGCAGCTCCAGAGCGCCGAGCGTGTCCCCGCCGCCGAAGTGCACGACAGCGCCGATGCCTACGAAGTGGTGATCGAACTGCCCGGTGTCGACAAGGACGCCATCGAGGTGAAGGCCACCGACCGCACCCTGGTGATCAGCGCCGAACGCCACAGCCAGCGCTCCCCGAGCGCCGAAGGCGAGAAGGGCCCGCTGCTGAGTGAATTCCGCTACGGCACCTGGAGCCGCAGCTTCCGCTTCCCTGCAACCATCGAGCGTGAACAGCTCGAAGCTCACTACCGCGACGGCCTGCTCACCGTCAAAGCGCCGAAGGCCAACCGCGTTTCCACCGTGACGGTGAAGGTGGATGGCTGACACCTGATCCCTTCACGCTTTAGGTCCCCATGAGAACGCAAGCCCCCGGCCAGCTGCCGGGGGCTTTTTTCGGGGCCGCCCACCGCAAGCCCCCAGCGGGCCAGTCGGCGGGGCAGGGCGCTCAACATCGCTGCAATACCTGGTGGCTGGCCGACTGCCAGGCGCCACTGGCGTCATAGCGGCGGATCAAGCGCTCCAGGCGGCCCGGCGCCGTGAGCCAGCCGGCCTCGGTGCTGAAGGCCTGCCGATGACTCACCTGCTGCGGCCAGCGGCAGTACCCCCCATCGGGCAACCACTGCAGGTTGCCCATTTCAGCCGCATCGAAACTCAGGCTGGCTTCAGCCCGTTCAGGCTCGGGCCAGTCGGCGCTGATCGTGGCGCCCGGGCCCGCCCAGCTGCCGGCCAGCTGATCGGCGCTGAGCGGTGGACATTCCTCAGCTTCAGACGCCGCCCGAAACTCCCGGATCAGCACCAGTTTCTCGGCGCTGCCGGCCTCGTCATAGAGAAGCACCAGGCGATGGCGCCGATCACCGTGCACGAAGCCGAATTCGCCTCCAAACACCGTGCCCGGCGCCAGCTGCAACGACCCCTTGCAGAAGCTGCCCGTTTCAAAGAACACCACCTGCCGGCCGAGGCTTCGGTAGTCCTGGCTGATGTCGCTGATCGGTTCGCCGCCCAGGCCCTCCGGGCCGAAACGGCGCAGGCTGAAGCGCACGAGGCGATTCTCCTCGAAACCCTCGAGCGTGAGGATCGAGGCGGTGGGCTGCTGCAGCACGCCCTGGCGATCGATGGCCACGAAGGAGCCGCGCCACTCCCCCAGGTTCCGGAGAAAGTTCTGCCACTGACTGCTCATCAGGAGGGAGGGGCACGCCACTTGTGTGCTGAGCGTAGGCATGGCCATCAGGCAATCAGCAGCGCCTGGTCGGTTTCCTGCCCATCGCCCCCCCTTGGCGCCAAGCCCCGGCAGGGGGGAACCTGGAAAGTCAGGTTTCTATGAGAGTCGTGGTGCTGCAGGCGGAACAGGGTCAGATCCAGATCCACACCGAAAACATCTTCCCGATCATTAAAAAGGCCGTCTACAGCGGCCACGAAGTGTTTCTGCGGGAGCTGGTGAGCAACGGCGTCGACGCCATCAGCAAGCGCCGCATGGCAGCCATGGCCGGCGACTGCAGCGAGGGCCCCGAAGCCAGGATCTCGATCCGCATCGACCGCGAGAAGAGCACCCTCACCATCTCCGACAACGGCATCGGCATGGATGCCGATGAGGTGAAGCGCTACATCAACCAGGTGGCGTTTTCAAGCGCTGAAGACTTCCTCGAGAAATACAAGGGTGAAGATGACGCGATCATCGGTCACTTCGGCCTGGGCTTTTATTCCAGCTTCATGGTGGCCAAGCAGGTGGAGCTGGTGACCCTCTCGGCCCGCGAGGGCTCTGAGGCGGTGCGCTGGAGCTGCGATGGCTCGCCCAACTTCAGCCTGGAGTCGGCTGAGCGCAGCGAAGCCGGCACCGATGTGATCCTGCACCTGATGGAGGAGGAGCTCGAGTACATCGAGCCTTCCCGGATCCGCACATTGATCACCACCTACTGCGACTTCCTGCCCGTGGAGGTGCAGCTGGAAGGTGAAACCGTTAACAAGCGCGAAGCACCCTGGCGCAAAAGCCCCCGCGATCTCACAGACAACGACTACATCGAGCTCTACCGCTACCTCTATCCCTTCCAGGGCGACCCGCTGCTCTGGGTGCACCTCAACACCGATTATCCCTACAACCTGCAGGGGATCCTCTATTTCCCTAAATCCACTGGCCGTGCGGACTGGGAGAAGGGCGAGATCAAGCTTTACTGCAACAACGTGTTTGTGAGCGATTCGATCAAGGAGGTGGTGCCTCGCTACCTGCTGCCCCTGCGCGGCGTGATCGATTCACCCGATATCCCCCTGAACGTGAGCCGCTCAGCCCTGCAAACGGATCGGCGCGTGCGCTCGATCGGTGGGTTTGTGGCCAAGAAGGTGGCCGATCGCCTCAAGCAGCTGCACAAGGGCGAGCCCAAGCGCTACGCCGAGATCTGGGAATCGCTGGCCCCCTTCATCAAGATCGGCGCCATGGAGGACGACAAATTTGCCGAGCAGGTGGCCGATCTGGTGCTGTTCGGGACTACTGCGCAACCGCAGGAACAGCCTGCGCAACCGCAGGAACAGCCCGCGCAACCGCAGGAACAGCCTGCCGCCGCTGACGATCACTCATCCGAAGCTCAGACCCTCGACCCCATCCCCGGCGATGGCGGCAAGGCCTTCACCACCCTGGCGGGCTACCGCACGCGCCTCAGTGCCGACAACGACAAGCGCATCCTCTACTGCAGCGATGAGGCCGGCCAGGCCGGGGCCCTGGCGCTGTGGAAGAGCCAGGGCGCCGAGGTGCTGATGGCAGACACCTTCATCGACACCCAGTTCATCCCCTGGCTGGAATACCGCCACGAGGATCTGAAGTTCCAACGGGTCGACAGCGAACTCGACGACTCGCTGCAGGAGAAGGAGAGCGAGATCAGCGATGCCGAAGGCAAGGATTCCAGCGAGAAAGTGCGTGATCTGTTCAAGGGCGCCCTGGCCAACGACAAGATCACCATCCAGGTGCAGGCCCTCAAGGGCGACAACGCGCCGGCGGCCCTGATCCTGCTGCCTGAGCAGATGCGGCGCCTCAACGACATGGGCGCCCTGATGGAGCAGCGCCTGCCTGGCCTGCCCGACCACCACGTGCTGCTGGTGAACCGCAAGCACCCACTGGTGGAGGGCCTGCTCAAGCTCTCGGCCGGTTCGGTGATCATGGGCGCCGGCGGCAGCTCCCCCAGCCAGCAGCTCGCTGCTGATCTGAGCCGCCACATCTACGAGCTCGCCCGCCTGGCGGTGGGCGGCCTGGAGCCCAATGAGCTGGCGGGCTTCCAGCAGCGCAGCGCCACCCTGATGGGGCAGCTGATGGAGCGGGGTTTCTGACCCAGCGCCACGGCTTCTGGACCAAGCCGGCTTCAGAAGGCTGGTGTGAACCTTCCGTCTGGCCGTTGGGCTCCTGCGTTTTTCGGCCCTTTGATGTTGCAGGCTGGTGAATGACAGCGCGATCTGATCGCTCGTCCCTTCACCTGCCTGCACCTGCTTCCTGCCGTGGCCCTGCCACACCCTGTAACGGCACGCCTGCTGGCGATGGGCGCGATTGTGGCCGGGTTCGTGCTGGCCTGGCGGCACTACAACACCGTGCCGCTGCTGGTGCTGGGGCAACCCAGGTCGGCAGGCCAACTCCAGCGCGACCAGGAAGCCCCCTTTTTCCAGCACCTGGCGAGC
This sequence comes from Prochlorococcaceae cyanobacterium, assembly GCA_046484965.1. GTDB lineage: Bacteria > Cyanobacteriota > Cyanobacteriia > PCC-6307 > Cyanobiaceae > JAWOHV01. The sequence goes on along the minus strand of JAWOHV010000085.1, from coordinate 1,739 downwards.
AGCGCCAAGGTGCCTCTGGTTGTGAGTTACCACACCGCGGATCGCTACGGCCTGGTGGATAGCCACCAACTCGATGCCATTCGCGATGGGCGACTCGACATGATCTCCCTGCGCTTCATGCAGAACACCGGGAAGGAGCCAGGGTTGGGAGGCATGGATCTGCCGGGGATGAACCCAGACTTCCCGACGGCTCGCCGGGTGGCTGATGCCTATGGGCCGACTCTTGATCGGTATCTCCAGACCAGCTATGGAGCACGCCTGCTCGGTGTCTGGAGCTTTGGCCCCCAGGTGCTCTTCTGCAAAGACCCCATCGCCAATCTCGACGACATCCGGGGCCGCAAGATACGGGTCGCGAGTCCAGGCCTGGAGCAAGTCATTGCTGAACTTGGGGGAACAGCCGTGATCCTTCCGTTTCGCGAAACGAAACAAGCCCTGAAGCAAGACTTGGTCAACTGCGCTGTCACCAGCGCTGCATCTGCCGATTTTGATGACTGGGGCTCCCACACAAGCTATTACTACCCGCTGGTCTTTCAATTTGGCTTTAATGGCTATGTGATAGCCAACCAGAAATGGAACAGTCTCTCGTCTGATCAGCAACAGCGCCTCCGGCAGGCGTTCCAGGCGCAGATCGACAGGATCTGGGCCTACTCCAGGCATCGTCAGCGCGAAGCTGAGGCCTGTCTCACCCAAGGACCCTGCTCCGGCCGCACGCCCCGCCAGCTGCAGCGCGTGCCGGTAGATCCTCAGGACATGAGGCGCTTGCAGGAGATCTCGCGGCAGGTGGCGTTGCCCGCCTGGATGGCCGCGTGCGACAGCTTGCGTCGGGGCTGCAGCCAGGACTGGAAGCAGGCGCTCGGGCCCTTAACAGCCCTTGGCACCAAGCCCTCGAACTGATGAAGAAGGCCCCAGCCACCCCAGGCGGCCTGAGGGTCAGCTCATCGACCACCATCGGCCTTCAGGCTGCGTGGACGCTTTCGGCCCTGATTTTTCTGCTCAGCTCGATTTACGAAATCTTATCGACCAACCGTCTTCACCAATCCCAACAGTTTCTGATTGGGCTGCTCCTGGTTGTGTTCAGTCTCTGGGCTCTGCTGGAAGTACTGCGGATCTCCCCTCGACCCAGCTCCCCACCGCTGCACAACCTGGTAGGGCTATTGACCTTTCAGCTGACGTTGATCTCGGCCCGGCACTGGCATGCAGCCAATCTCCGAACCGAAAATCCATCCCTGTCGGTTTCGCCAGCGGGCATGCCGGGCTTTGGGGAAACCATGGCCTTCCTGGCGATCTACTTCTTCACGTTTCTGGCGATCTCACGCTGCCTGATCTCCGCTTTTTCCCATGCCGAATCGATCCGTGCCAGGGAACTGCACCGGCAGATGGAGATCCTCAAAGCCACCAAGACGGCCCTGGAAAACAGCGAAAGGCGCTACCGCACGTACTTCAATATCCCGGTGGTTGGCACCGCCATCACCTCCTCCAGCAGGGCCTGGATTGAGGTGAATGATGAAACTTGCCGGTTGCTCGGCTACAGCCGTGAGGAGCTGGTCGCTCGAACCTGGTCTGAACTCACCCATCCCGAAGACCTGGCAGCTGAAGAGCGCCAGTTCCAACGTTTGCTCAGGCGTGAGATCGACAGCTATGAGCTCGAGAAACGGTTCATTCGCAAAGACGGCACCATTGGGTACACCCTCGTGGCAGGAGGCTGCGGGCCGATCGGCGATCAGGCCGTGGATCTCTGC
>JAWOHV010000083.1:0-5995 GCA_046484965.1 Prochlorococcaceae cyanobacterium | reverse complement strand
CATTTGTAGATCCCAACTATTACAAGGATCAGTTTGGTGTTGAGGGCAAACAGGTTTTGCTTACCTTTGGGCTGATCTCGCCCGCTAAGGGGATTGAAAATGTGATCCGTGCCTTGCCTGAGGTGGTTAAGGAGTTCCCCGAGATCGTCTATATCGTTTTGGGCGCTACCCATCCCCACTTGCTGCGCGAGCAGGGCGAAACCTATCGCCTAAGCCTTGAGCGGCTTGCCCTTGAGCTTGGGGTGAGAAAGCAGGTGATCTTCTACAACCGCTTTGTGGGTGCTGAAGAGCTGAAGGATTTTCTTGGTGTTGCAGATATCTATATCACTCCCTATCTCAACCGCGATCAGATCACCTCCGGCACCCTCTCCTATGCCTTCGGTTGCGGTAAGGCCGTGATCTCCACTCCCTACTGGCATGCCGAAGAGCTGCTTGCTGATGGCCGGGGTGTGCTGGTGCCGTTTCGGGAAAGTGATGCGATTGCCGAAGCTCTGATCGGTTTACTAACCGATGATGTGCGTCGCCATGCCATGCGCAAGCAGGCCTATTTGCTGGGCAGGGGGATGATCTGGAGCCAGGTGGCCGAGCTATACGAAAGCTCCTTTGAGCGAGCCAGGTTGGAGCGCGGTAACGGAGTGGTGCTTCACTCCCCGATCAAGCCCCTTGAGCAGGAACCGCGCGAGCTGCCGGCCTTGCGGCTTGAGCACTTGAAGAGAATTTCCGATTCAACTGGCATTTATCAGCACGCAAAATACACGTTTCCCAATTTCAAGGAAGGATATTGCACCGACGACAATGTTCGTGCCCTGCAATTGCTTGTGATGCTCGAGGAATCGGGCGACGCCACGCCGGATGTAGAGGCACTGGCCACTTGTTACGCATCGTTTATTAATTATGCCTACGTTCCGGAAACGTGCCGATTCCATAATTTTATGAGTTTCGAGCGCACCTGGCTCGATGAAGATGGCTCCGATGATTGCCTCGGCCGCACGCTCCTGGCCTTGGCTGCCTGTGTGGGCCGCTCCCGCCGCAATGATTTGCGCCACTGGGCAGTGGATCTGTTTCAGATGGCCTTGCCCTCGGTTACCAAAACAACGAGTCCGCGGGCCTGGGCCCTTGGGCTCAAGGCCATCCATGAGTATCTGCGCAAGCTGAGTGGCGACCGAACCGTTGATCTGATGCGCGATACGCTCACCGATCAGTTGCTTGTGGCCTTCCATCAAACCTGCGCCGATGATTGGCCCTGGTTTGAGAATGTGCTCAGTTACGACAATGCATCCCTGCCGCACGCCCTGATCCTCAGCGGTCGCTGGTCGAATCGAAACGAAGCCCTTGATGTGGGTTTGCGTAGCTTGCGCTGGTTGATGGCAGAGCAAACCGCCGAGGCAGGCCATTTCAGGCCGATTGGTTCAAACGGTTTCTACCGCCGAGGCCAACAGCGGGCCAGGTTCGACCAGCAACCCCTTGAGGCCTGTGCTTCGGTTTCGGCCTGTGTTGAGGCCTGGTCGGCTACGGGCGATAGCTTCTGGCTCGGCGAGGCCTGGAGAGCCTTTGCCTGGTTCCTAGGCGACAACGACCTGCACTTGCCGCTCTATGACGCCCGCACCGGTGGCTGTTTCGACGGTCTTCAAGACGACAGCATGAACATGAACCAGGGTGCCGAATCAACCCTGGCTTTCCTCCTGGCTCTCCAGGAGATGCGCCTCCTCGAACTCGCTCGCCATTCAATCCCCAAGCCATGAATAAGATCCGCATCGGCGCCATAGGAGCAGGCGGGTTTGGCCTGTTTGCCCTGCAGCAGTTTCTTCAGGTTGAGGGGGCGGAGCTGGTAGCGATGGCTGGCACCCATCGAGAGGCGGCCCTCGCCATGGCCCGCCGTTTCGGCGTGGCTGAAACCCTGGAGGTGGAGAGTCTGCTCAAGCTGGATCAGGTGGATCTTGTTTACATCGCCACGCCGCCCTTTCTCCATTACGCCCAGGTGCGTGCTGCCCTGGAGGCAGGCAAGCATGTGATCTGCGAAAAGCCGCTGGCGCTCACGCTGGCCCAGGCCGATGAGCTTTTGCAGCTGGCCCGTGCCAGCGATCGCCTCTGCATCGCCAACCTGATGCAACGCTACAACCCGCTGTTTGAGGCCGTGCGCCAACTGATCGACTCAAAGGTGATCGGCGAGTGCCTGCATGGCTGGTTTGACAATGCCGCCGGCGATGAGGGGCTTTCAGCCGAGCACTGGTTCTGGGACCGCGCCAAAAGTGGTGGCATCTTCATTGAACACGGCGTGCATTTCTTCGATCTGTTTGAAGGTTGGCTCGGTAAGGGAGAGGTTGTTTCCTCCCAACGCATTCTGCGCCCCGGCTCCGGCATCGAGGAGCAGGTGCAGTGCGTGGTGCGCTATGGCAGTGGTGCCCTGATCAATTTCTATCACGGCTTTACGCAATCAGCGCGGCTGGAGCGCCAGGAATTCAGGCTGCTGTTTGAGCGCGGCGAGTTAACTCTTGAGGAATGGGTGCCTACTCGGGTGCGGCTGCGGGCCGCGGTTGATGAAGCGCAGTCGCGCCGGTTGATGGAGATCTTCCCTGATGCCAGGCTCGATGTGCTCGAAAGCTATAGCGGCGCCAAGCGCTCAGCTCGCGGACGCCACAAAGACTTTGACGCTTATCAGAAGATCGACTTGCACGCCGGCTTGGAGGCCGAGAAGATGCGCCGTTACTGTGAGCTGCTGAGGGCGCTGTTCGCCGACCAGATCGCCTGGATTGCAGACCGATCCCATCAACGGCTGATCACTGAGGAGAATGGCCGCAACTCCCTGGCCATGGCCTGTGCGGCAACGCAGTTGGCGGAACCCGGCGAATGATCCCCCGCCGCTTCAGCAGCTGCCTGTTCACCCCTGGCCAGCTCGCCCCTTCCCAGCCGGACATGGCTGTGATCGGCGCCTTCAACCCTGGCGCCGTAGCGACGGCGCAGGGAGTTGTGCTTTTGATCAGGGTGGCCGAGGCGCCGCGGCAGATTCGGCCGGGTTTTGTGGGTTTGCCGCGCTGGGATCTGGCGGCCGGAACAATCGTGATCGACTGGCTGGCGGAGCGGGAGCTGATTGTTGTCGACGCCAGGGTGGTGAAGATCAGGGAAACGGGCCTTCTGCGGCTCACCTCCACCTCCCACCTGCGCGTGGTTCGCAGTAACGATGCACGCCAGATCGATCCCGGCGAGCAGCAAATCATCAGGCCCAGCTTTGCCTGCGAAACCTATGGCATCGAGGATCCCCGCATCACGCCAATCGATGGTTGTTTCTATATCACCTATGTAGCCGTATCCCCGCACGGTGCGGCAACGGCCCTTGCCTCCACCACTGATTTCAGCTCCTTCCAGTTCCACGGGCTGATCTTCTGCCCGGAAAACAAGGATGTGGTGTTGTTCCCTGAGCGTATTGGTGGTCAGTATTTCGCGCTGCATCGGCCCACCGCTGCCCATGATTTTTCCCGGCCGGAGATCTGGCTGGCTTCTTCACCCGATCTGCTGCATTGGGGCAGCCACCAGCCCCTGCTTGGATCGGGTGCGGGCTGGGATCGCGGCCGCATCGGTGCGGGTACACCACCCATCCGCACATCGGAAGGTTGGTTGGTGATTTATCACGGCAATAACAAAGGTGAAGCCGAGAGCGGCATCGGCAGCTATGGGGCGGGATTGCTGCTGCTCGATCTCGATCAACCCTGGAAAATCCGCAGCGCTGGAGCCCAGATCCTGGCGCCAGAGAGGGAGTACGAGCGACAGGGCTTTGTGCCGAACGTGCTGTTTCCCACCGGCATCATTCAGCAGGGGGATTCGCTGCTGATCTATTCAGGAGCCGCGGATACCGCCAGCTGCGTGCTGGAACTTGGCCTCGCTGATCTGCTGCTCAGCGGCTCATCGCCAGCATCCGCTCAATCGGCGCCAGTGCCTTGAGCCGCAGCTCCTCATCCATCACGATTTCCGGTGCCATGTCGTGGAGGCACTGCCAGAGCTTCTCGAGCGTGTTCAGTCGCATGTAGGGGCAGGCGTTGCAGCTGCAGCCATCGCTGCCGGGCACCTCATAGAAGCTCTTGCCGGGAACCTTCAGCCGCATCTGGTGCAGGATGCCGGGTTCTGTGAGCACGATGAAGCTGCTGGCCGGGCTGGCCTCGGCGCGGCGCAGCAGGGCGCTGGTGGAGCCGATGAAATCGGCCAGATCGAGCAGGTGCTGCTGGCATTCCGGGTGGGCCAGCACCTCGGCCGCGGGATGCTCGAGCTTGAGCTGCAGCAAGGCCTGCTCGCTGAAGGCCACATGCACCTGGCAGCTGCCGGGCCAAAGGGTGAGCTCGCGTCCGCTCTGGGCCTGCACCCAGCGGCCCAGGTTCTCGTCGGGGGCAAACAGGATCGGCCGATCGGCGGGCAGCTGCTTGATCAGATCCACGGCGTTGCTGCTGGTGCAGATCAGGTCGCTCTGGGCCTTCACCGCCGCCGAACAGTTGATGTAGCTCACCACGATGTGCTCGGGGTGCTCGGCGCGGAAGCGGGCAAACGCCTCGGCCGGGCAGGCGTCCGCCAACGAGCAGCCGGCCTCCAGATCCGGCAGCAGCACCGTTTTGCTGGGATTGAGGATCTTGGCCGTTTCGGCCATGAAGTGCACGCCGCAGAACACGATCACATCGGCGTCGGTGGCGGCCGCCTTGCGGGCCAGCTCGAGCGAATCGCCGATGAAGTCGGCCAGGTCCTGGATGGCGTCGTCCTGGTAGTAGTGGGCCAGGATCACGGCATTGCGCCGTCGGGCCAGCTCGCCGATGGCTGCGGGGAGGTCCGCGGCCGCTGGGCAAGTGCCTGCAACACCTGCTGGAGTGGTCTGGACGGTCGCAAAAACCAACCGGAAACCTCATCTAGGCCAGGATGGCTTCAGCCTAGACATCCGGGATGGCAGTCTTTGGCGCAGCGCGGCGGTTGCGCATCGCCATCGCCGGCGACCTTCACGACCAGTGGGACCTCAGCGACCACGCCCTGCTGGCCGCCATCGCTCCCGATGCACTGCTGCTGGTGGGGGACCTCAGCGACGGCAAACAGCGCATCCCGTGCCTGCTGAGGCAGCTGCAGATCCCCCTTGCCTGCATCCTCGGGAACCATGACAGCGGCAAGGATGCCAGCGGCGTCAAGCTGCGCCAACAGCTGGATTTGCTGGGTGGCCTGCACTGTGGCTGGAGCCTTCTTGTGCTCTCGCCGCCGGGGTTGAGCGTGGTTGGCAGCCGGCCGGCCACGGCCGGCGGCGGCCACCACCTCTCCAAGGCGGCCCAGGCCGTCTATGGCCCGGTTTCGCTGCAGGATTCGGCCGACAGGATCACCAGCGCGGCCCTGGCCGCCGATCCCACCCTGCCGCTGGTGCTGTTGGCCCACTCCGGCCCCTCGGGCCTGGGCAGCGCTGCAGCCGATCCCTGCGGCCGCGATTGGAAGAAACCCGCCTGCGACTGGGGCGATCAAGACCTGGCCCTGGCGATTCACCAGATCCGCCGCCAGCGGCCCGTGCCCCTGGTGGTGTTCGGCCACATGCACCACGCCCTCAGGCGCCACGGCGGTGAGCGGCTCAGTTTTATGCGCGACCGCCAGGGCACCTTTTATCTCAATACCGCCTGTGTGCCCCGCCACGGCGAGGATGGGGCCGGGCGGGCCCTGCGCCATTTCAGTTGGGTGGAACTGGAGGCAGGCCTGCCCAGCCTGATCAGCCACCGTTGGTACGACCTCAAGGGCACGCTGCTCTATGAGCAGCGGCTCTGGCAGGCCGCCCCTGCGCTGCTGCCGTGCTGAGCCGATGCTGATTTATGTGTGCATCAGCGCCCATGGTTTCGGCCATGGCGCCCGCATCGCCGCGGTGCTCGCTGTTCTGGCCCAGCGCCAGAGCAACTGGCGGTTTGTACTCTCCACCTCCCTGCCGGATGCGTTTCGTCGGATGGCCGTCGCCTACCAGTTTGTTGCCAATTAGAATTTCTCGTGTCATTGATTC